>NZ_KV838571.1:0-5806 GCF_001838705.1 Staphylococcus sp. HMSC34C02 | reverse complement strand
TACGTGCTAAAGCGACTGATAATGCAGAACATCCGAACAGTTCACTTTCTCAACCGAAGAAAGCGACTGATACAACGCCTCCAGGTAGTCCAATCGTTAATACTGACTTAACTGGTAAGGCGACTACTCGAACCACCTGTTGATGTGTCTTCTGATCCAAATACTCGTATTGAGTTATTAGATAAAGGTAATCACGTAATTGGAACAGGGACTACTGGTGCTAATGGTCATGTCATCATTACGCCAACTCAACCTATACCGGAAGGTAATGTAACTGCGAAAGCTTATGATAATGCGGAACATCCAAATGTCTCAACTTCTGCACCTAAGAAAGCAACAGATACTACACCTCCGACGGAACCAATTGTGACAAACGATTTAACTGGTAAAGCAACAACTCAAACACCAATTACAGTAACGACTGATCCAAATACGCATGTTGATTTACTTGATAAAGATAATCATGTAATTGGTTCAGGGACGACAGATAGTAATGGTCGAGTTACAATTACACCAACGGTGCCTATCCCTGAAGGTAATGTACGTGCTAAAGCGACTGATAATGCAGAACATCCAAATAGTTCTATGTCACAACCGAAAAAAGCGACTGACACAACTCCGCCAACGGCGCCTGTGGTTACTAGTGATTTAACTGGTAAAGCGACAACTACTGATCCTGTTGAAGTTACTACAGATCCGAATACGAAAGTGGAATTATTAGATAAAGACGGTAATGTTATCGGTTCAGGTACGACAGATAATACAGGTCATGTCACAATTACACCGACTAAACCTATTCCAGAGGGTAATGTTACTGCGAAAGCTTATGACAATGCAGAACATCCGAATAGTTCTACATCTGATCCTGTTAAAGCAACTGATACAACGCCACCAACTACTCCAACACTTGATACGGATTTAGGTGGCAAAGCTGGTACTCAAACACCTATTACGGTGACTACAGATCCAAATACGCATGTTGATTTACTTGATAAAGATGGTAATATCATTGGTTCGGGTACAACGGATGATACGGGACATGTCACGATTACACCGACGAAACCTATTCCGGAAGGTGATATTTACGCTAAAGCAATAGATAATGCTGAACATCCAAATAGCTCTGTATCTAAGCCAGTAAAAGCTACTAAATTGATTGTAAAATCTGATAAAAAAGCATTTATAAATGACCATTCAAAAGAGGATGGAAGCCATAATTCAACAAATAATAAACATACAATACCTGTTGAAAAAGGAAATATAACTAATACTATTACTAAAAATAAAGGAAAAGATTTACCAAATACTGGTGAAAAAGAATCAACTAATAATTCTTTACCTTATTTAGTTACACTACTAGGTAGCTTTGCATTACTAATTAGTAGAAAAAAGGAAAGAAAAGATAACAACAGAAATAAGTAATTCTAATATATATACTAATTAGAAAAAATCCACTGAAATCTTAAATGATTTCGGTGGATTTTTGATTTTAACTATATTTATATTTGAAATAAAATTCATACAAAAATTCATATCAATTTTACTCGTAAAAATTTCTGTAATTTCTAAAAATATACATTGACATCTACACATAGTTATGAAGAAACATTTTTATGAAATATTGATTAAGTCATAACTTCAACTCATTTATAAACGCATTAAAAAGAGACTACTATTTTTTAAATATCACAACACTTATTATTAAATGAATGATATAATAAAATTATATAAATTAAGTTTGATTTCTATCTTTAGTATGAAATTAAACTAACAGTTATATATATTGAGTAAAATTGAAATGTCGTAATTATGAACTTAATTCAATATATTTCCTTAATATTACTGTTATTAATTTAATTAATTTTCATTTAAAAAAGTAAAGGAGAATATCGCACCTATGAATCAACATAATCAATTACAAAAATTTAGCATTCGTAAATATGCAATCGGTACTTTTTCAACCTTAGTAGCGACATTCGTATTTTTAGGAGTAAACCATGACGCACAAGCTAGCGAGCAATTAAATACCACTCATCAACATTCGAATAGCAATCAAGAAAATTCAATTAACGAAAGCGCAAATACGCCAATTAAACCTTTAGATAATAAAATTACCACAGGTCAAGTTCAATCAAAACAAATCAAAGACAATATTAAAGAAACTAAATTAAATACACAAACTAACAATAAACAACAAGCTAATAACGATTTGAATGTTTCAAATCAGCCATCAAACACACATGTTAGAAAAAAGAGAGCTACTAATTCAGATGAAATTGATTTTAATCGAGTAGTAACAGGATCAGTTGATAATTCATCTGTTGCTGCACCAAATACTTCATCATCAACGCCTAATGATCAGCAAGCACCGCTTATTAAACCAACTTTCATTACAAGTGTAGGAGATGCAGCTAATACGAAAAGACCAATTGAGATTTTGACTTCACCAAATACTGATGTAGCTTTATTAGATAAAGATGGTGCGACAATGGGTACTGGTAGAACAAATGAAACTGGTCATGTCACTATTGTACCGCAACAATGGATTCCTAAAGGAAATGTTTCAGCTAAAGCAACACGTGGTTCAGAAAGTGTTACGTCAGACCCTGTTGAAGCATTAAATACTGATCCTCAACATAGACCATTTGTAATTGAAGTCACAACGGATCCTTTTACAAGAATAGAATTAAGAGACAAATATAATAAACCACTTGGAGCTTCTAGAACAAATGATAAAGGTCATGCGTATATCGTGCCAACAAGACCAATCCCAGAAGGTAATGTGACGGCTGTGGCAACAGATGATAGTGGTAACTCATCTACTTCAGATCCTAAAAAAGCAACTGACACAACACCACCTGACAAACCAATTATTCATACAAATTTAGTTGATAAGGTTGGTACATTAACTCCTATAGAAATCACAACTGACCCTGATACTAAAGTGGAATTATTTGATAAAGATAATCACTTAATAGGTAGTGGAATGACAGATCATACTGGACACATTACAATCACTCCTAGCAAACCATTAGTTGAAGGACCGATTACCGCTAAAGCAACTGATGATGCTGAAACGCCAAATAGTAGTTATTCAGATCCTGCAAATGTAACGGATTTAACACCACCAACTTCGCCTAATTTAGAAACTGACTTAGTTGGTAAAGCGGGTACCCAAACGCCAATCACTGTTACAACTGATCCGAACACTACTGTAGAATTGTTTGATAAAGATGGTAATAGTTTAGGAAGAGAGACAACTGATTCTACTGGACACGTAACTATTATACCTAATCGACCGATTCCTGAAGGCGAAGTTACTGCGAAAGCGACTGACAACGCAGAACACCCGAACAGTTCTACTTCTCAACCTAAAAAAGCAACTGACACAACACCGCCTATCGTTCCAACAATTAATACAGATATAGCAGGTAAAGCGGGTACCCAAACACCAATCACTGTTACGACTGATCCGAACACTACTGTAGAACTGTTTGATAAAGATGGTAATAGTCTCGGTTCTGGAGAAACAGATGGTTCTGGTCAGGTGACAATCATACCTAATAAAGCGATACCTGAAGGTAATATAATTGCTAAGGCGACTGACCATGCAGAACATCCTAATACTTCTACTTCTGAGCCAGTAAAGGCAACTGATACAACGCCACCTACAAAACCATCTGTTGTAGGTAGCTTAGATGGTAAAGCTGGCACTACTGATCCTGTGGAAGTAACTACAGATCCTAATACAAAAGTTGAACTTTTAGATAAAGATGGTAATGTGATTGGTTCAGGAGTGACTGATGGTACTGGTCATGCCTTTATTACACCGATTAAACCTATTCCCGAAGGCAATGTGACAGTTAGAGCAACTGATAATGCTGAAGTTCCAAATAGTTCAACATCTGATCCAGTTAAAGCAACTGATACGACGCCACCAAATGCACCAACTTTTGATACTGATATCTCTGAAAAAGGGGGAACATTGACACCAATTTCAGTAACAACTGACCCTAACACTAAAGTAGAATTATTAGACAAAGATTTACATGTTATTGGCTCTGGCGTTACTGATGAAAAAGGTAATGCGATAATTACACCAACAAAGCCAATTCCTGAAGGTAATGTTTATGCAAAAGCAACTGACAATGCTACAAAACCTAACAGTTCAATATCAAAACCTGTCAAAGCAACTGATACAACACCACCACCTAAACCAGTAGTTAAAGGTAGTATGAATGGTAAAGCGGGTACTAAAGATCCTATTGAAATTATCACTGAACCATACACTTATGTAGAGATCATTGATAAAGATGGGCGCGTGATTGGCTCTGGTAAAACGGATAAAAATGGACATGTGGTCATCACACCAACCAAACCTTATCCAGAGGGCACTATAATTATTAAAGCAACTGATAATGCTCAACCGCCGAATAGTTCATTCTCAGATCCAATTAAAGTAACGGATACTACAGCACCTAAAGAACCAGTAATTCATACAACATTAATTCATAAAGCTAATACAAAAACACCTGTTAAAGTTACAACTGATCCTTACACACTTGTCGAATTACTAGACAAATATGGACATGTCATTGGTAAAGCTACAACGGATGGCAATGGTAATGCAACGATAAAACCAACAACACCAATACCTGAAGGTGACGTGACTGTGAGAGCTACGGATAATGCAGAACATCCCAATAGTTCATTATCAAAACCTGTCAAAGCCACATTGTCTGATAATGATAAATCAGGTAAAAATAACGGTCATACTGGAAATGAAATTCCAAAAGATTTAAAACATAATGAAAAATCAAGTGGTCAAAATGATTATTTAAGCGACTATAATGTAAAGGATACTAACTCTAATGATCACAATCGAAATAAAGTTAATTCATTACCTGACACAGGTCTTAACAAAGACAATGCATCATCATCTGCATTATTATTTACTTCATTATTAGGTGGAATTGCATTATTAACAAGAAGACATAAAAAAGAAGAAAAATAGTATTTTGCTAAATAACTAAAATAACGAGTCCGGGACATAAAGTTCTTGGATAAGTGAATAAAAGACAATTTCTATTGAAATAATATAGAAATTGTCTTTTTTATAAATTTTTTGATTATTTTCAACTCGTTGAGCTGTTACTTTTCTTATATTCAGTGCTATTAATACAAAACCAAGTTCTCTTTTGACTTTATTGAGTCCTCGGACAGACATCCGAGTGAAACCCAAAATAGCCTTCATAAATCCAAAAACAGGTTCCACATCAATTTTTCTTTGACTGTAGATATTTTTTGTTTCTGGTTCTGAAAGCGTTTTATTAATTTGAGCTTTAAAATATTCCCAATTATAATTCTTCATTATTCTTTTATTTGTTTTTGAATTGAAGTTCATACATTGGTGTTTCAGAGAACATTCTGAACAATCATCACATTCATATAATTTAAAGTCTCATTTAAAACCATATTTATCATGGCGATTGGCATTCGCCTCAACTTTCGTACCATCAATAAAAATAGCCTGTTCATCTATAAGATTTTGTTTCAAACATTGACTATGAAATTGAATAAATAGTGATTCTAATAAAGCATCTACTTTTGGATTTACTCTAAATCGATTAATTGTTTTATAAGAAGGTTTTTGATTTTGTGATAGCCACATCATTCGGATGCTATCATTAAGTATTTTTTAAGTAATACAATGTAAAATTACATATAAATACAAAGTATTTTGGCGAGACTCTTACGTTGATTATTAATGAACATAAGTGCTAGCGCACTTATGTAAGAAATTCTA
>NZ_KV838570.1:17515-59596 GCF_001838705.1 Staphylococcus sp. HMSC34C02 | reverse complement strand
CTCCGCAACTCTGTTTCGTAATCTATCTTAGAACGCCTTACAACAGTGCTGTAGCGCTGGTGCTCAATAAATGAAACACTAGGAGTCTACACAACTACACTTCGTCATCTATCTTAGAACTACTTACGCAAGTACAGGTGCACTTATGTTCATTAATAATCAACGCAAGCGTCTCGCCACAATACGTTGTATTTATATGTAATTTAATATTGAAATACTAAAAAATTATAATGTGACTCAGCTTATTCTACCAATAGAAACTTCAGTGTTTATTCTCCAAAATGATATTTCATACCATGTAAATGATATGGTTGAAACCATTTCTATATTATTTCAATAGAAATAGTCTTTTTTCACTTATTCAGGCACTTTATGCCGCGGACTCTTTTTGTTTGTGATACGTCTGATTGTTGGCCATCATGATGAAACAACTTAACCGTGTTATCTATTATGTGTTCGGTTCGTACAATCTACATTATTTCTTTCGATTCATGTATAAATATGAATATATCTTCAAATTACTATTGAAATTCAGGTCAGTAATCTTTAATATTGATTATAGCGACAATGATAATCATTATCGTTGATAACGACTATCATTTCAATACATATAGCAAGACGAGGAGAATAAATAGTGAAATTTTTATTTAAGGGTTATGTTTTACTTATCGTATTAGTATGTTTAACTATAGTCTCCTTATTTGTTGGGGTGAGTCAGCTCTCTCTTTCAGATATTTTCCACTTAAGCGAAGAACAGCAAAATATTTTGTTTTCAAGTCGTATACCTAGAACAGTTAGTATTCTTCTTTCTGGTAGTTCGCTCGCATTAGCAGGATTAATTATGCAGCAGATGATGCAAAATAAATTTGTAAGTCCAACTACGGCAGGAACAATGGAATGGGCTAAGTTAGGTATTTTAATTTCGCTTATTTTTTTCCCAAAAGGTCATATATTAATTAAATTATTATTTGCGGTTGGATTGAGTTTGGCAGGGACATTCTTATTTGTGAAATTAATTAATTTAATTCGTGTTAAAGAAGTTATCTTTGTGCCATTACTAGGAATTATGATTGGTGGTATTGTATCCAGTTTCACGACATTTATTGCCTTAAGAACTAACGCATTGCAAAGCATTGGCAACTGGATGAATGGCAACTTTGCAATTATAACAAGTGGACGCTATGAAGTCCTTTATCTTGTTGTGCCACTACTGATTATTGCGTTTATCTTCGCAAATCACTTTACGATTGCTGGTATGGGGAAAGATTTTAGTCATAACTTGGGTGTTAGCTATGAAAAAATTATAAATATTGCATTGTTCATTACAGCTGCACTGACGGCATTAGTGGTTGTTACTGTAGGTACGCTACCATTTTTAGGTCTGATTGTACCAAATATTATTTCGATGTATAGAGGTGACCATTTAAAAAATGCACTTCCACATACACTCATGCTAGGATCAATATTTGTATTGTTCGCTGATATCGTAGGTAGATTGATTGTCTATCCTTATGAAATTAATATCGGATTGACTATTGGTGTCTTCGGAACAGTGATATTCCTAATATTACTAATGAAAGGTAGAAAGCATTATGCAAATTAGTTCTAACAAGAAAATTACCATATTAATTATTGCGACAATTTGCATGGCAACATTTTACTTATTAGTAGGTTTAGACTATGAGATTTTTCAGTATCAATTTCAAAGTCGGTTGAGAAAATTGGTGCTTATCCTCATTGTAGGTGGTGCGATTGGGGCATCAGTTGTTATCTTTCAAGCGATTACAACCAACCGATTATTAACACCATCAATTATGGGATTGGATTCTGTTTATTTATTTGTAAAAGTGTTGCCAGTCTTTTTAGTTGGTACACAAGCTGCAGTTGTCACTAATGTATACTTGAACTTTTTTGTGACGCTAATTGCTATGGTCTTATTTTCATTATTGCTATTTGAAGGCATGTTCAAATTAGGGAACTTCTCAGTATATTTTATTTTACTCGTAGGTGTGATTTTAGGGACATTCTTCCGAAGTATTACGAGTTTTATCCAGTTGATTATGGATCCTGAGTCGTTCTTAGCAGTACAAAGTGCGATGTTTGCAAGTTTTGAGGCATCTAACTCTAAACTTGTCCTTATTTCAACATGCTTATTACTTGTTTTAATTGTGATTACAGTGATATTGCGTCCATACTTAGATGTATTACTACTTGGAAGAGCGCAAGCAATCAATTTAGGTGTATCTTATGAGACAATGACGCGTTTACTTCTTATATTAGTGGCTTTATTGGTCTCTATCTCAACGGCTTTGGTTGGTCCGGTTACATTCTTAGGATTATTAACTGTAAATTTAGCACATGAATTAATGAAGACGTATGAGCACAAATATATTTTGCCAGCAACCATTTTAATTAGCTGGATTAGTTTATTTTTAGCACAATGGGTTGTTGAAAATTTATTTGAAGCTACAACAGAGTTTAGCTTAATCATTGATTTAATCGGTGGTAGTTACTTCATTTACTTACTTGTCAAAAGGAGAAGTGCAAATTGATTGAGATTAAAAATTTAGATAAAGCGATACAGAATAAGCCAATTTTAAAAAATATTAACGTTGATATTCAGAAAGGAAGGCTCACCTCTCTTATAGGACCCAATGGCGCTGGTAAAAGTACCTTATTATCTGCGGTAAGTCGCTTATTTGAGTTTGAAAAGGGTTCAATAAAGATTGAAGGTAAAGCAGTCGATGATTATAAAAGTGATGATTTAGCTAAAAAGTTAAGCATTTTAAAACAGACGAATCATACAGATATGAATATAACGATTGAACAATTAGTAAACTTTGGTCGATTTCCTTATTCAAAAGGGCGTATGAAGAAGGAAGATCATGAACAAGTTGAGTATGCGCTAAATTTATTGCAGCTTCAAAACATTCGTCATCGAAATATTAAAACGTTATCTGGTGGTCAACGACAACGTGCGTATATTGCAATGACTATTGCGCAAGATACGGATTATATTTTATTAGATGAACCGTTAAACAATCTAGATATGAAACATTCTGTGCAGATTATGCAAACGTTACGCCGTCTTTGTAAAGACTTAAACAAAACAATAGTCATTGTTCTACATGACATCAACTTTGCGTCATGTTATTCAGACGATATCATCGCATTAAAAGATGGTGAAATCGTCAAAGCAGATACAAGGGATAATGTTATTCAGACCGAGATTCTAAAGCAATTATATGAAATGGATGTTCATATTGAAGAGATCAGAGGGCAACGCATTTGTCTGTATTACGATGAAATCACATTTGACTCACTTTGTAATTAAATCATTTAACCTCATATTTTAAAGGGGTGATGCTATTAGAAGACGTAGACAAGAGAGAAGTCCATCGATACGCAGCATAAAGGTTAAATAATTTTTAGAGGAGTCGTACATATGAAAAAGACAGTCTTATTTTTAGTATTATCTTTAGTATTAGTTTTATCAGCTTGTAGTAATGGATCAAGTAGTAACGATTCAGGATCTAAAAGTGATAGCAAAGATTCAAAAGAAACTGTAAAAATCAAAAATAATTTTGAAGCTTCAGGAGAAGAACGCGATGGTAGTGATGCTAAGAAAGTTAGCAACACAGTTGAAGTTCCTAAAAATCCTAAAAATGCAATTGTTTTAGACTATGGTGCTTTAGATGTACTTAAAGAATTAGGCGTGGCAGATAAAGTCAAAGGTTTACCAAAAGGTGAAAATAATGAATCATTACCAGATTTCCTAAAAGACTTTAAAGATGATAAATACGTAAATACTGGAAATCTTAAAGAAGTGAATTTCGATAAAGTAGCAGCCGCTAAACCTGAAGTAATATTCATTTCAGGAAGAACTGCCAATCAGAAAAATTTAGATGAATTCAAAAAAGCAGCCCCAGACGCTAAAATCGTTTACGTTGGTGCTGATGAGAAAAATCTAGTTAAAGACATGAAGAAAAACACTGAAAACTTAGGTAAAATTTACAACAAAGAAGATAAAGCTAAAGACATCAACAAAGAGTTAGATGAAAAAATCGCTGAAATGAAAGATGAAACTAAGAACTTTGATAAAACTGTAATGTATTTATTAGTAAACGAAGGTGAACTATCAACTTATGGTCCTGGTGGAAGATTTGGTGGTTTAGTATTTGATACATTAGGCTTCAAACCAGCAGATAAAAACGTAAGCAATAGTTCACATGGTCAAAATGTTAACAATGAATACATCAGTGAGCACAATCCAGATGTTATTTTAGCAATGGACCGTGGTGAAGTTGTTGGTGGTGAATCTACTGCTAAAAAAGTATTAAGCAACGACGTTATTAAAAATGTTAAAGCAGTTAAAAATGACAAAGTATATCAATTAGATCCAAAATTATGGTACTTTGCATCAGGTTCATCTACTACTACAATTAAACAAATTGATGAATTAGAAGAAGTCGTAGATTAATAGGCCATTTCAAAGCATCTAAAATATAATGCTTAGACTAAAAGTCAGTGAATGCGTGTACAAATGCATTCATTGACTTTTTTATTTTGAAAATAAGTTAGTCCTATCACGTATAAAAAAAGCTTATACTTCAATATCATATTCAGCATAGCTTGCAACTTTTTATTGAAAAATATTTTATAATAAAGTAATATATTTTTAAGTGATATTGATAATCGTTATCACTTAAATACGACAACAAGAGGATGTTGCAACGATGAAGAAAATAATTGTGTTTTTAGTATTAAGTCTTACCTTAGTTTTAACGGCATGTGGCAAAAGTTCAGATAGCGATCATGGTGCCACAAAAAAAGATGAAAATAAAGACATCGTTCAAATAGAAAATAATTATAAGACACGAGGCGAGAAGAAAGATAAAAGTGACGCTAAAGAGGTTAAAGAAACTGTGGATGTTCCTAAGCATCCAAAGCGTGCGATTGTCTTTGATTACGGCGCTGTCGATGTATTGAAAACATTTGGTGTACAAGACCAAATTATTGGTTTACCTAAAGGTGAGAAAAATGCGGCATTACCTGAATTTCTTTCAGAATTTAAAGATGAGAAATACATCAATACGGGTAATTTAATGCAAATTAATTTTGATAAAGTAGCTAAAGCAAAACCAGAAGTGATTTATATTTCTGGAAGAACAGCAACAGTGAAAAATATAGATGAATTGAAAAAAGCTGCGCCAAACGCCAAAATTGTTTATGTTGGTGCTAGCGAGAAAAATTATATTAATGATATGAAATCAGTAACAACAAAATTAGGTAAAATTTATGGTAAAGAAGATAAAGTAAAATCTTTAAATGATGCACTGGATAAAAAAATAGCAGATACAAAAGCAAAAGTTGAAAAAATAGATAAGAAAACGATGTACTTGTTAGTTAATGAAGGTGAGTTATCAACTTTCGGTCCAGGTGGTAGATTTGGTGATTTAATTTATAATACACTAGGCTTTAAACCGACTGATACGCATGTTAAAGCTAGCCCACACGGTCAAAATATTAATAATGAGTATATTACAACTAAAAATCCTGACATTATTCTAGCGATGGATAGAGGACAAGTTGTGAGTGGTAAATCAAGCGCGAAACAAACGTTATCTAATGATGTAATTAAAGGTGTGAATGCCGTTAAACATGGTAATGTTTATGAACTCGATCCTAAACTATGGTACTTTAGCGCAGGATCAACGTCTACGACAATCAAACAAATTGATGAATTAAATCACATTATTGAAAAATTAAATAAATAAGAAACAAAAAATGGCTTAGTAACCATCTGTCAATCGTTACTAAGCCATTATTATTATAATTCAAAATATAAATGATAGTGAAATTTACAACGACTATTAAAATGTGCCTTACATTTCGGACATAGCTCTGTCATCATATAGTCTTGAATAGACATCTCATGTTTACATACACCACACATAATCGCTTTTACATTGAATTCTTGTTCTGACCATCGTTTAATGGGGTGTGACGCATGTTCCTCATGACATTGATAACACGGGTAATATGTATTACAACATTTAAATTTAATAGCGATTACATCTAAAAATGTATGATAGTGTATACATCGTGTTTCATTATCTACAAGAGAACCATAGACCTTTGGCATCATTCATCGTCTCCTATCAACGTACCATGTTGTTATTCTTCAGGATGTTCTCCGATAATACGAACCTCACGATGAAGTTCAACATCAAATTTTTCTTTTACTACTTTTTGAACATGATGAATTAAATCTTCATAATCTGTAGCTGTTCCATTGTCTACATTAACCATAAATCCGGCATGTTTTTTTGAAACTTCTACACCACCAATTCGGTGGCCTTGTAAGTTTGAATCTTGTATTAATTTGCCTGCGAAATGACCAGGTGGACGTTGGAATACACTTCCGCATGATGGGTACTCAAGCGGTTGTTTAGATTCACGACGTTCAGTTAAGTCATCCATCTTAGCTTGAATATCGTCTAGTTGACCTGGTTCAAGTGTAAATGCAGCTTCAAGTACGACTAAATGTTGTTTTTGAACAATACTATTTCTGTAATCTAATTCTAATTCTTTATTAGTCAATTGAATTAAATCACCTTGTTCATTAACGCAAAGCGCGTAATCGATGCAATCTTTGATTTCGCCACCATATGCACCAGCATTCATATAAACGGCGCCTCCAACCGAACCAGGAATACCACAAGCAAACTCTAATCCTGTTAACACGTGGTCTCTAGCAGCACGTGACACATCAATAATTGCCGCACCGCTTCCTGCAATAATAGCATCGTCAGATACATTGATGTGATTTAATGACAATAAGCTAATTACAATGCCACGAATGCCACCTTCACGAATAATAATATTTGATCCATTTCCAAGATAAGTAACAGGGATAGCCTTCTCTTTGGCATAGCGTACAATAGCTTGCACGTCTTCATTTTTCGTCGGTGATAAATAAAAATCAGCATTACCACCAGTCTCAGTGTATGTATAGCGTTTGAGTGGTTCATTAACTTTAATAATGTCTTCAGATATTAAGGACTTTAAATCTTGTAAGATGTCTTCTTGCTTTAACATAAGTACATCCTTTCTTCTCTTCTATAATCTACCTTTTATTATAGCAATTTTGTAGATGATTTGCGAAGACGACAACGTTTTATAACGTTTGATAGATGTCTTCGAAGTATTTCTGTTTTTGATTTTCATAGGGTCTTATATAATTAATATGTTGAATGATAGAATGTTTTTTTTCTGAAAAATGATGCGCAATATCTGGCAATGTTGCAAGTGCATTGTCAACATCAATGTACTGTTTGAATAACAGGGTATCCATTTGAATGATATGTAGGCGAATGGTTTGTTTCAAATCAATCATATTATTAAACTTTGCCATCATCACTTTCTTCTTATAAGGATGATGGAGACGATAAAAGCCTAAATAATTCAATCGTTTCTCGTCTAAAGCTGTGATATCATGTAAGTTATTTACACCCACTAAAACATCTAGAATAGGTTCAGTTGCATAATTAAAATGACGTGTACCTCCGATATGTTGTGTGAATTTTACAGGAGAATCTAGCAAGTTGAATAGTGATGCTTTCGTAGTTTGATATAATGTATCATACTCGCTTTGTGCGTCATCTTGAATAAAAGGTTGAACGGTTGCGTACATACGTATCTCCTTTAAATGGTAAGTTTTGTCAAATTCTGAAATACTATAACACAAATCATTTTCAATATAAATAGCTTTAGGTATAATACGTGGTGATAGGAGTGCATTTATGAAGAAATTAGCAATACTTTCTATAATGTTGATATGTGGCGTATTACTCTCATCGTGTGGTAATCAAAAGCGTGCAGATTTAAATGATTTCCAAACACAACTAAATAAGGTTGAAGATGAGAAGAAAGACGTCAAAACAGTAATGGATAAAATTCATTTGAAACAATTAGACCAATTAAGCAAGACGGACACCACTGATAAGAATAAAAGAGAATTTAAAGCGTTGCAGAAGGATATAAACAAGCACTTAATTCCTGAATTTAAGAAATATGAAAAATCGGCTAAACAATTACCTGCTGAACATCATGATGTTAAAGAATTAAAAGACAAGTATTTGCAAAATGTGAAACAAGAAAAACAATCCATCTATGACATTAAAGCCTTTGTAGACTTATGTAATAGATCAATCAAGGCGAATGAGGATATATTGGATTATACTAAACTATTTGAAAGCAATCGCTCACAGGTAGAAACACAAATTCAAAAAGCAACGAACCAAGAAGATGCAAATCAATTAACATCTAAAATTGAAAATAACAATCAGAAGTTGAAAGAAGCAGCACAAAAATATTTAGAGCGTGATGATATGACTTCTAATAAAGCAATAGATGATCATATTAAGCCATTGATTGAGAAGCAAATAACAGAATTGAATCAAACGAATATTACTGATCCAAAAGTTAACAGTGCGCGTAAAAATGCTATTGAAATGTATTATAATTTATTGAATTATTATGATACGCGAGAAACAACCATCGAGATAGAGAAAAAACTTTCTAAAATTGATGTAGAAAAGTTACCGAAAACGGGTAAAGAATTAAGTAAGGATAATAGTGGATTTTACGAAGAATTGAAAAAGTTAAAAAAGCAATAAGTAGACACAGTTATTAAAATTAAAATTTTTGGTTAACAATGGACAATGAAATGTGTATAATTGAACCCATTGAGTAGTTTATAATGATTATAAAATGCAATATGGACATAAATAATTTTAGAGGTGAATAGAATGGCTATAAAGCTGAGTTCGATTGACCAGTTTGAACAAGTACTTAAAGACAATAAATATGTATTTGTATTAAAACATAGTGATACTTGTCCAATCTCAGCAGATGCATACGATCAATTTAACAAGTTTTTATATGAAAGAGATATGGATGGCTATTACTTAGTCGTTCAAGAAGAAAGAAAACTTTCTGACTATATCGCTGAAAAGACCCATGTGAAACATGAATCTCCACAAGCATTCTATTTTATTGATGGAGAAGCAAAGTGGAACGCGAGTCATAGTGATATTAACGTATCTTCATTAGCGCAAGCTGAAGAATAATAGATTACGAATTAAGAAAGTAAAGATTAAATTCAAATAACAATCATCGTTTAAGGCTATATTTTAAAAGGACAGTAGCCGGCGACTCTGAGAAGATGGCCATATCAGGCTTCTCTTAGTGCGCAACATCCTTACAGGGGGACATGAATTCAAAGTGAATTCTGCGTCACCCCTGTTTTTTATTTATGTTATTATAACTGCTATTATTATGAAAAGTAGAGACAACCCATGTATAATGTGAAAGTGAAGTCGAATATATAACATCTAAATCAATATATAAATAAAGAAAATGGCATGAGGTGATTAACAGATGAAAGTATTAGTAGCAATGGATGAATTTAACGGTATCATTTCGAGTTATCAAGCAAATCGTTTCGTTGAAGAAGCGGTTGCCAGTCAAATTGAAGATGCTGATATTGTACAAGTGCCATTATTTAATGGTCGCCATGAACTTATGGATTCGGTATTCTTGTGGCAATCAGGTACAAAATATAGAGTGAATGTCCATGATGCAGATATGAATGAAGTTGAAACAATCTATGGTCAAACTGAACAAGGATTAACTATAATTGAAGGTAATTTGTTTGTTAAAGGTCAAAAGCCAATCGAACAACGCTCAAGTTATGGCTTAGGAGAGGTTATTCTAGATGCATTGAATAACGGCGCTGCGAACATTGTTATCTCACTAGGCGGTATCGATAGTTTCGACGGTGGTATCGGTATGATGCAAGCCTTAGGTGCGAAATTCTATAATGATGAAGGAGAACTTTTGGATGCGCGCGAAGGGGCTCAAATTATCAAATTTATTCGACGTATTGACTTTTATGAGATACCTCAAAATTTTAAAGATGCACATATTCAGGTGATGTCTGACTTTTCTAGTAAATTATATGGTAAACATAGTGAAATTATGAAGACGCATGAAGGTTATGGAATGACACGAGAAAAGGCCGCTGAAATCGATAATTTAATTTGGTACTTTAGTGAGTTGGTTAAAAATGAAATGAAAATTGCCATGGGTCCAATCGAAAGAGGGGGCGCTGGCGGTGGTATTGCAGCATTATTAAGTGGATTGTATGATGCTGAGATATTAACAAGTCATGAATTAGTCAATCAAATCACGCATTTAGATGATCTCGTATCTCAAGCTGATTTAATTATCTTTGGTGAAGGTGTAAAAGAGGAAGACCACTTACTTGAAACAACGACTTTAACAATTGCGGAGTTAGCACATAAACATCATAAACCAGCAATTGCTATTTGCGCGACGGACGACAAATTTAATGTCTTTGATCAATATCATGTTACAGCAATGTTTAATACATTTATTGAGATGCCAGAAAGCTACACAGACTTTAAAATGGGCATACAAATCAGACATTTCACTGTTCAGGCACTTAGATTATTAAAAACGACATTGAACCATGGATAAATGAATAAATGCTAACAAAAGGGAACCACAATGACCCATACGGTCATCATGGTTCCCTAATTTGTGATATCTATTTATGATGATGTGTGACTTCTTGTGCAATACCGATAATGACTTGTATTGCTTTTTCCATTACATCGATTGATGCATATTCAAAAGGTCCATGGAAATTACCGCAACCTGTAAAAATGTTAGGTGTTGGTAAACCTTTATAGGATAATTGTGATCCGTCAGTACCACCGCGAATAGGTGCTGTATTAGGTTCAATATTTAAATCTTTGAACACTTTTTTAGGTATATCAATAATATATGGGTGTGGTTTAATCTTTTCAGCCATATTATAATATTGATCCTCGATTGTCACCTCGACTGGGAAATCTTCGTAATGAATATTAATATCGTCGCGAATTTCTAATAATTTCTTTTTACGCAATTCAAAGGCATCTCTATCATGATCACGAATAATATATTGCAATGTCGCTTTTTCAACATTACCTTCAAATTTCATTAAATGATAGAAACCTTCATAACCTTCTGTACGTTCTGGAACCTCACTTGCAGGTAAAAGACTATGGAATTGGTGGCCTAATGATATTGCATTGACCATGATGTTTTTAGCTGACCCTGGATGTACATTGACGCCATGTGTCGTAATTTTTGCCTCTGCAGCGTTAAAACTCTCGAATTGTAACTCACCGAATTCACTGCCATCCATTGTATAAGCGAAGTCTGCATCAAAGCGTTCAACATCAAAGTGATGCGGACCACGCCCAATTTCTTCATCAGGTGTGAATGCTATGCGAATACGGCCATGTTGAATTTCAGGATGCTCGATTAAATAGTTAATTGCTTCCATAATTTCCACAACACCAGCTTTATCATCTGCGCCTAACAATGATGTGCCGTCAGTAATCATGAGTGTATGGCCCTTAAGTTTTTTTAATTCTGGAAAAGTTTCTTGGCTCAATACACGACCCGTATCGCCAAGTTTGATTGCACTACCGTCGTAGGCTTCTACAATCTGAGGATTCACATTGCTAGCATTAAAGTCAGGTGACGTATCAACATGTGCTAGGAATCCAACAGTAGGAACGTCGGAAGAAATGTTACTTTCTAGCGTCGCAAATAAATAGCCATTGTCATCAAGGTCTGTTTCTAGACCAAAGGCTTCAAGTTCTTGTTGTAATAAATGTAATAAATCCCATTGTTTGTCAGTTGAAGGTGTGGTTGACGATTCTGGGTTAGATTGTGTATCGATTTTGACGTAACGTGATAATCTGTCTATAATCTGTGCTTTCATAGCAAGACATCCCCTTAGATTCTATTATTCATATTGTATGATTTTCTATATGTTTTACCTTTAATTTTATCATAATACTGCTTGATGCGTGTGTAAATATAGTAGAGGATTTCAGCTACTAAAATTCCGAACGCGATAGAACCAGAAATAAGTGTTACCTCTAAAAAAGTGTTTACTGCCTGTGTATAATCATTTGACACTAAATAACGTGTTGCTTCATATGCGGTACCCCCAGGTACAAGCGGAATGATACCTGGCACTATAAAAATAATCACAGGACGTTTGTAACGACGACTCATAACATGACTTAATAATCCGAGTATTAAACTTCCAAGAAATGCGGCGCCAACTTTTCCTAAATCCATATCTACAGTGAATTGATATATGGTCCATGCAACAGCGCCTACAAATCCACATGCTGCGAGTAGTCGCTTCGGTGCATTGAAGATAATTGAGAAGAGCACTGTAGAAATGAAACTAATTGTGAAATGGAATAAATAAAATAACATTTATACACAGCCTTTCTTAAATAATTAATAAAACGATGGCTACACCAGCACCGATGGCAAATGAAGTTAATGCAGCTTCAACGCCTCTAGACATTCCGGCTAACAATTCACCAGCCATTAAATCTCGAATCGCATTACAGATTAATATTCCGGGTACAAGTGGCATTACACTAGAAATGGTAATGATATTCTGATTCGTTGCAATACCGAGCTTAGTAAAGGTGGCTGCAATTGTGATAACGACCGCTGAGGCAACGAATTCTGAAAAGAATTTAATTTGAATAAATCGTTGTACTAAGCTAAACGTTAAAAAAGCGGCCCCACCAGCTATAACAGCAATCCAGCAATCTGAAGCTACACCACCAAACATGAATAAGAAGAATCCACAGGCAATTGCAGCTGCAAAAAAGTTTAATAGAAATGAGTATTGTAACGATGCACGACGTAAATGAATCAATTCAGATTTTGCTTCATCAATGGTTAATTCATTTCTAGAAATTTTTCTAGATAAACTGTTTGTTAGTGCAATTTTCTCTAAATCCGTTGTACGTTCACGAATTCTAATTAGTCTTGTATTCGTGCGGTCATTAAGTGAAAAGATAATGGCTGTTGACGTTACAAAACTATATGTATCATTTAAACCGTAACTATGTGCAATACGGTTCATTGTATCTTCTACACGATACGTTTCTGCACCAGCTTCAAGAAGGATTCTACCAGCTATTAAAACTACATCAATCACCTTATTTTCATCGATAATAGTGATTGAATCTGACATAAACGGCACCTCCAGTACTTTAGATAATTAAATTTAATTTCATAGACAATTTGAAGTGTACAACTTGCACACGCAACTTGCAATAGTACGCTTCGTATTCCTACCACATCTAATCCCTGTTAACATGAAAAATAACGCAACATTAAGATAGATATCATAAAAAAGTCAACATAATGAGATAACCTATATGAATCCTACTTTGATTATCTAATATGTTGACTGCTTTTAGTTTTATAATTTAATGATTGGATTAAACATTACTTGATTACGACCTTCATTTTTAGCAACGTGGACCATATCATCGGCATCTTTAAAGACTTTGCGTTGCGATTTATGATCATCTTGCGTTAAGTAACCTACACCAATAGAGACAGATAATTTAATAACTTCCTTGTTAGGTAAGTGGAATGAAGACTTTTCAACACCAGTTCGTATATTTTCAGCTAATTTAACGCTTTGATCCAATGAATAATCACGGATAACAACTGAAAATTCTTCACCACCATTACGGAAAATCTGGAATTGTTTAGGAACATAATTCTTTAATAGCTGTGACATTTGTTTGAGCACAGCATCTCCAGATTGATGTGAGTACGTATCATTAACATCTTTAAAACCATCGATATCAATTAATAATAAGGCAAGACTTTCTTTTTTCTCTTCGGCGATTTGTGATACATGATTTAAATGTCTATCAAATTCTTTCACATTTCCTAAACCAGTAAGATAGTCATACTTATCTTCATTTTCGTAGCGTGTAACTAATGAAAAGAAGTGCCACATATCAACAAATGTAATTGCTGAAGCAATGGTTAAAACGAATGAAATAGGAACTAAAAATGCGATTTCAGTAAGGTCATATAGTGGGCTGAAGATGGATAAAATAAGTAAAATAATGACACTAATCAAATTTAAAACAACTAAAGCCACAATATCATTTTGTTTCAAGAATGGGCCAACCATACTGACGATGATACCTATTACGATTAGTACTACGCCATAAAGAAGTGAGTTTCCAAATGCAAATACTTCAACTAGGGCAACAATGACTGCTGAAACTAAGGTATAACCCATATTCGTAAAACGACCTAGAAATAATAATGGGACAAACGTTAAATGAACTAAATATTCTTGATGGAATGGAATTGGGTAAGCTGCAAGTAGTAGGGCAACAATAGTCATCAACACCGTGACATAGCCTTTAGAAAAGACCATGATTTTATTTTCGGAATATTGTAGCCGATGGAATAAATATATTCCCGCTACCATAACTGCAATATTGTAAATGATAGATTCAATCATATTGGAATCGACTCCTTTAATTTAACCATTAGTTATTGTAAGTGAAAACTTACCATTTGTCATTAAGTTGTATCAGATATAACAAACAAATTAGATAGAATATATATACTTTCGTATTCAAATGAATAATGAAATGATATGATATAAGTTATAATATCTTTACAAAAAATTTACATTCAATTGAAAATTAAGGATAAACATAGAGAAATAGGGTAAAATAGTTGGAGTTTACTGAACATTATGATGATGTGTCAGTAATTTACAACTATAGTCCAATACAAAAATGAATTAAAAGTTGTTTAAATAGAATGAATAGATAACTAGCAAATATGACAAATTAAAAAGAGATTTATTGAAGGTGAACTGATGTATACTTTACTACTTATTGCTGTGACATTGGTAATCAGTTTAATATTAACACCTATTATTATAAAGGTCTCTATTAAATTCGATTTAGTAGATAGGCCAAATTTCAGAAAAGTACATACAAAGCCAGTCTCAGTATTGGGTGGTACTGTTATACTACTTTCTTTCTTAATAGGAATTTGGCTTGGCCATCCTATTGAAAGAGAAGTTAAGCCCTTAGTTTTAGGGGCTATTGTAATGTATTTAGTAGGATTAATTGATGATATTTATGATTTAAAGCCTATTTTAAAGTTAATTGGACAAATTGTCGCCGCTTCAATCGTTGCATTTTATGGTATTACGATTGATTTCATATCTTTTCCGATGGGGCCAACAATTCATTTTGGAATATTGAGTATCCCCATTACAATTATTTGGATTGTGGCGATTACGAATGCCATTAATTTAATTGATGGATTAGACGGATTAGCTTCAGGCGTATCCGCAATTGGTCTTATTACGATTGCGTTTATTGCAATTTTACAAGCGAATGTATTCATTATCATGATTTGTAGTGTGTTAATAGGTTCATTATTAGGATTTTTATGCTTTAACTTTCACCCTGCTAAGATCTTTTTAGGTGATAGTGGTGCGCTATTGATTGGGTTTATTATTGGTTTTCTATCGTTGCTTGGCTTTAAAAACATTACATTCATTTCGCTATTTTTCCCAATTGTAATTTTAGCGGTACCATTTATCGATACATTGTTTGCAATGATTCGAAGAATGCGTAATGGCCAACACATTATGCAAGCGGATAAGTCTCATTTGCACCATAAACTTCTAGCATTGGGATACAGCCATAGACAAACGGTATTGTTAATCTATTCAATAGCGATATTATTTAGTTTATCAAGTATTATTTTATACTTGTCACAACCTCTAGGTGTACTCCTAATGTTCATATTAATCGTGATTACAATTGAATTGATTGTTGAATTTACGGGATTGATTGATGATAGTTATCGCCCGATACTCAATTTAATTACAAAGAAGAATGAATCACATCATGTCAATAATGACATTGATGAACATCATAAAAAATAAAACCTTGTTTGTGAGGCTACTTAAATGATTAGGTAGTGTTACACAAACAAGGTTTTTATTAATTTGTAGGTATATCAAAGGGTAACTTTTTAACGTCTGCTTCATGCAATTCAAAATTACCAGCTGTGTGCTTATTCAAAAATGCAATAAAATCATCATATTCCGTTTGTACGACATCAATTTGATAACTGACTTTATCGGTATACGTAGTATCTCTTAAAAAATACGTTGTAGAGGCTAATTCATATTCAAACTTTCCAGTTAAATCATAATTAATGGTCACGGTAGTGGGGATGGCATCGCGCAATTCTACGCGTCCAATATCATAAATTACATCCCTTACGGCACCACTATATGCACGAATAAGGCCACCGCCACCAAGTTTAATGCCTCCGAAGTATCGTGTAACGACAACACAAACATTATGGACGTCTAATTTTTTTAATATTTCTAGCATTGGTACACCAGCAGTCCCACTTGGTTCGCCATCATCATTTGCTTTCTGAATGTTCATTTGATCGCCAACTGTATAAGCTGAACAGTTATGCGTAGCTTCTTTATGTTGTTGTTTAACCTCATTTATAAAAGCTTTCGCTTCATCCTCCGATGAGACAGGTTTTATATGTGCAATGAATCTAGATTTATTAATGACATTTTCAATGATATGTTCCTGTTTGATTGTAATAATAGGATCGTTCAAAGTTGTTCACCTCCAATAAAAAGAACAGATGTTTAACTTTCATTATACACGCTAATTTTTAAATGAATAAATATCTGATTATGAATTTCTTTTTCAATAAAAATAATTTATAATAACTTTGAGTATAATTGAGGAGGACTACTATGAAAATCGCAGTAATGGCAGATTCAACAGGGTATCTACCACAAGACTTTATGGACAAGTATGAGATACCTATCGCACCATTAAGTGTCGCATTTGATGATGGAGAAACGTTTACTGAGAATGATAATGTACCGATTGAACATTTTTATAATAAAATGGCCTCATCTAAGACGTTCCCTACAACAAGCCAACCGGCTATTGGAGAATGGATTGAGAACTATGAGAAATTAAGAGATAAAGGTTACACAGATATTATTGTGATTACTTTATCAAGTGGTATAAGTGGTAGTTATCAATCGGCAACGCAAGCTGGAGAAATGGTAGAAGGTGTCAATGTTCATACGTTTGATACTAAATTAGCAGCGATGATTGAAGGAAGTTATACAATATACGCGAAAGAACTTATTGACAAAGGATTTACGCCAGAAGTAATTATCGAAGAATTAGAAGAAATCCGTGAGCAAACAGGTGCTTACTTTATTGTTGATGATCTTAAGAATCTACAAAAAAGTGGACGTATCACTGGTGCGCAAGCGTGGGTTGGAACATTATTGAAAATGAAACCTGTACTATGTTTTGAAAAGGATGGCAAAATTCATCCATTTGAAAAAGTACGTACAAAAAAACGTGCATTTAATACATTAGAAGATAATATCTTTGAAATTATTCAAGACATCGACGACGTGACTGTCTTTGTAATCAATGGTGACAAAATTGATGAAGGCAAAGACTTTTATAACCATTTAAAAGAGACGTATCCAAACATCAATGTGCAATATTCAGAATTTGGACCAGTTATTGCATCTCATCTAGGGTCAGGTGGATTAGGTTTAGGATACTTCCCAAGAAAAATCGAAATTAATTAATAACAATTCAAGTCTAAAAGTGTTGAGTAAATAAGGATTAAGACAATGAGCATTGATGTGCATTGGTGGTAGCAAGATTACGGCATACCGCCAGAAGCTTAAGATAGAATTCCTTTGTTGAAAGGTATTTCAGAAATGGAAATCAGCAAACAAAGCATGTGGGGGGTTCTATTTTAATTAAACGCGTCATGTCTTATATCCGAATTCTAAATGCTTTTAGGCTTTTTTATATGAAATAAGGAGTGATAGTCAATCAAATCATATGGAAAATTAGTAGGCCCTGACGTTACGTTGACTGATGAAACAGTCATCAAAGTCACGCCTGGTATAATCGCTACAAACAATGGGTATTGCTGTCTTCAATGTGGTAATACTAATATCCATGATATGTGCGAATATGAAACATCTTTTTCAGACAAGCGTATTATATACTGTAGGTATTGCATACAGTTAGGCCGTATGGACAATATTACAGAATTTAGAATTACGCAAAGTGAGCATACGATTTCTGATGGATATTATGAGTTACCCTTTCAACTATCAGAACAACAACAATATGCGTCAAATGCGATTGTACAAGCAATTAATCAGCACCAACCTTTATTATTGTATGCTGTTACTGGCGCTGGGAAGACTGAAATGATGTTTGAAGGCATTCGTGTGGCGCGTCAACGTGGTTATAACATTGCTATAGTATCTCCAAGAGTAGATGTTGTAGTGGAAATTAGTTTACGTATTAAAGCGGCATTTATTTCAGAAAAAATTGACGTCTTACATCAAAGTAGTCAACAGCACTATAATGGTCATTTCATTATTGCAACAGTCCATCAATTGTTTAGATTCAAATCCCATTTCGATGTTATCTTTATCGATGAAGTTGACGCATTTCCCTTATCTATGGATCCGCACTTAATGAATGCAATCCAACTGTCATCCAAACAAAAGCATAGCCACATTTTTATGACGGCAACCCCTCCTAAATCCCTAATCAAGCGTTTATCAACTGCGCAAATCATCACTTTACCAGCACGTTTTCATAAACACCTACTACCCGTGCCTAGGTTCTCATATTTCAAATTGAACGTTAAACATATACAGTTTAAATTAAAGAAAATGTTAATCAATCAAATCAATGCAAACCGCTATACATTAGTATTCTTTAATAATATTGAATTAATGACAGAAACATATAAACGCTATCGCTATTATTTTCCGGATTTAATATGTGTTTCAAGTAAAGATGCGTTACGATTTGATAAAGTTCAGGCACTTCGAAATGGTGAACATACCATTGTTTTTACTACAACAATTTTAGAAAGAGGATTCACTATGGCGACATTAGATGTCATTGTTATCAATGCACATACTTTTGAACAGGCTGCCCTCATACAAATTGCTGGACGTGTGGGACGTAAACAGGAAGCGCCCACTGGAAACGTGGTATTTATGCATGAAGGTGTGAGCATCGCTATGATACAAGCAAAAAGAGAAATTAAAAAAATGAATCGACTAGGTATCCAACGTGGGTGGGTGAATGCCTAAGTGTATACAGTGTGGTGTACATCTAGATGAACCACTAAGTGTATTCAACTTCTATCGTGTACCTCAACGCTTATGTCAGGCATGTCTACAAATGTGGGAGAGCGTACGATTAATTAAAGATGAGCAACGTTGTCCTAAGTGTTTAAATGACAATAACAATAAAGAAGGCAAATGTTTGGATTGTCAATTTTTAGCTAAGAATTTTACATTAATGGATCAACTTTATTGCGATTATCAATATACTGGCATAATGAAAGACATCATACACCAATACAAGCTTATGAGAGATTATTATTTAGCTGAGGTTTTAGCGTCACAACTTCAATTACCACAGACAACGTATGATCTAATTGTTCCTATACCATCACCATTAGCACGTGATAAACTAAGGACTTTTAATCCAGTTGCAACAGTGCTAGAAAAGATGGACGTCAACTATGTAGATATATTAGGGACTGAATTGCGTCCTAAACAATCAAAACTAGGTAAGGTAGAACGAGCAAAAGCGATGAATCCTTTCTTTATAAAAGAGGATATAGATTTAACGGGTAAAGAAATTTTACTCGTTGATGATATTTATACAACAGGATTAACAATTCATCACGCAGGGTGTAAATTATATGACAAAAATGTCAGAAAATTCAAAGTGTTTACGTTTTCAAGATAGGTTAAACGTGGTATTATAATAGTAAGAATTACCAACATAAGAGGTTAAAGGAGAGATAGCTATGATTAGATTTGAAATTCATGGAGATAACCTCACTATTACAGATGCCATCCGCAACTATATTGAGGACAAAATTGGTAAACTTGAACGTTATTTTAATGATGTGCCAAATGCAGTCGCACATGTTAAAGTGAAAACGTATCAAAATTCAACAACTAAAATTGAAGTAACAATTCCATTGAAGAATGTTACATTAAGAGCTGAAGAAAGACACGATGATTTATATGCAGGCATTGATTTAGTGACAAGCAAATTAGAGCGTCAAGTTCGTAAATATAAAACACGTGTTAATCGTAAGCATAAAACGCATGGAGAACCAGAAGCGTTTGTAGCAGAAGTTCAAGAGGCACCACCAGAAACGAATGGTGAGGCTAATGCAGAAGCTACAAATGATAGCGATATTGAAATCATCCGTTCTAAACAATTTAGCTTAAAACCAATGGATTCTGAAGAAGCTGTATTACAAATGGAATTATTAGGTCATGATTTCTACATCTTCACTGATCGTGATACAGATGGTACAAGCATTGTTTATAAACGTAAAGATGGTAAATATGGATTAATTGAAACAACTGAATAATTGGTTTTTACTCAGTTGATTAACTTTAAGTTACTATAAATTCAATAACATTATAAAATTTACAATCTAGGTTTGTAGTCATTGGTTGGTTAAAAATGTGACCATAAAATGAGCTATTTAGCTTTAGTCATTGTGATAAGGGTGGGACAGTGAATTCGATAAGGATTCTGTTCCACTCTTTTTGTAACTTATATTATAGTAATTCGTGGACGCTATTATCATGCTGTGCTAATGTAATGAAGTAATTGGATATTTGAAAAATTAGGCTTAGCGATTCAAAATAGAGGGAATAGAAAGTAAGTTATTTAAGTTGTACGCAATTAAGCATTGTGCTTATATGAGTATTTAAGTATAAATTTAAAAGTATAAATGATATGATAAATTGTTGTAAGCCAAACAGTTTTTAAGCTAAAGGAGCGGACGTAATGGGATTTTTATCAAAAATTGTTGACGGCAATAAAAAAGAAACTAAACGTCTAAGTAAAATAGCCGATGAAGTACTTTCACTAGAGGAAGATATGGCTATCTTAACTGATGAAGAAATTAAAAATAAAACAAAACAATTTCAACAAGAACTACAAGAAATTGAAGATGTAAAAAAACAAAATGACTATTTAGATAAAATTTTACCACAAGCCTATGCCTTAGTAAGAGAAGGGGCAAAACGTGTCTTCAATATGACGCCTTATAAAGTACAAGTAATGGGTGGTATCGCAATTCATAAAGGCGATATTGCCGAAATGAGAACAGGTGAAGGTAAAACATTAACGGCTACGATGCCTACCTATTTAAACGCACTTGCAGGTCGAGGTGTACACGTTATCACAGTTAATGAATACTTATCTAGTGTTCAAAGTGAGGAAATGGCAGAGCTATATGAATTTTTAGGTTTAACAGTTGGATTGAACTTAAACAGTAAGTCAACGGTTGAAAAGCGTGAGGCCTACGCACAAGATATTACGTATAGTACGAATAACGAGCTAGGATTTGACTATCTAAGAGATAATATGGTGAATTATGCCGAAGAGCGCGTAATGAGACCTTTACATTTTGCGATTATTGATGAGGTTGACTCGATCTTAATCGATGAAGCTAGAACACCTTTAATTATTTCTGGTGAAGCGGAAAAATCAACATCACTTTACACGCAAGCTAATGTGTTCGCTAAAATGCTTAAAGCAGAAGATGATTATAAATACGATGAAAAAACAAAAGCAGTTCATTTAACTGAACAAGGTGCAGACAAAGCAGAGCGCATGTTCAAAATAGAAAATTTATATGACGTGCAAAATGTGGAAGTTATTAGTCACATTAATACAGCTTTAAAAGCACACGTAACACTACAACGTGATGTAGATTACATGGTTGTCGATGGAGAAGTACTTATTGTTGACCAATTTACAGGACGTACGATGCCTGGTCGTCGATTCTCAGAAGGTCTTCACCAAGCTATTGAGGCCAAAGAAGGCGTTAAAATTCAAAATGAATCTAAAACAATGGCATCTATTACTTTCCAAAACTATTTCCGTATGTACAATAAGTTAGCGGGTATGACTGGTACTGCGAAAACAGAGGAAGAAGAATTCCGTAATATTTACAATATGACGGTTACTCAAATCCCTACGAATAAACCTGTTCAACGTGACGATAAATCAGATTTAATTTACATTAGCCAAAAAGGCAAATTTGATGCAGTTGTTGAAGATGTTGTTGAAAAACATAAACAGGGCCAACCCGTTCTTTTAGGTACTGTTGCAGTTGAAACAAGTGAATATATCTCTAATTTATTAAAAAAACGTGGCATTAGACATGATGTATTAAACGCCAAAAACCATGAACGTGAAGCTGAAATTGTTGCCAATGCAGGACAAAAAGGTGCTGTAACAATAGCGACAAACATGGCTGGTCGTGGTACCGATATTAAATTAGGTGAAGGTGTAGAAGAAATTGGCGGTTTAGCTGTTATTGGTACTGAACGTCATGAATCTAGACGTATTGATGACCAATTACGTGGTCGTTCTGGCCGTCAAGGTGATAGAGGGGATAGTCGTTTCTATCTATCACTTCAAGATGAATTGATGGTTCGTTTTGGTTCTGAAAGACTTCAAAAAATGATGAACCGATTAGGTATGGATGACTCAACACCTATTGAATCTAAAATGGTATCACGTGCTGTTGAATCAGCTCAAAAACGTGTTGAAGGTAATAACTTTGACGCACGTAAACGTATACTTGAATATGACGAAGTGTTACGTAAACAACGTGAAATTATTTATAACGAAAGAAACAATATTATCGATTCTGAAGATAGCTCACAATTAGTTAATGCTATGTTACGTTCAACATTACAGCGTGGTGTGAACTATCACATTAGTGAAGAAGATGACAATCCGGACTATGCACCATTTATTAACTATGTTAATGATGTCTTTTTACAAGAAGGCGATCTTAAAGAAGAAGAAATTAATGGCAAAGATCCTGAAGATATCTTCGAAGTGGTTTGGGCTAAAATCGAAAATGTTTATGAAAGTCAAAAAGCAAAAATCGGTGGTCAGATGGCAGAATTTGAGCGTATGATATTATTACGTTCAATCGATACGCATTGGACGGATCATATTGATACAATGGACCAATTACGTCAAGGTATCCATTTACGTTCATATGCACAACAAAATCCACTTCGTGATTACCAAAATGAAGGTCATGAACTATTTGACATGATGATGCAAAATATTGAAGAAGATACATCTAAATTCATTCTTAAATCAGTAATTCAAGTTGATGAAGATATAGAACGAGAAAAAACAACTGACTTTGGAAAAGCACAACATGTCTCTGCTGAGGATGGCAAAGAAAAAGCTAAGAAACAGCCAATTGTTAAAGGTGATAAAGTTGGCCGTAACGACCCATGTCCATGTGGTAGTGGTAAGAAATATAAAAATTGCCACGGTAAAGAAGAATAGCTTTAATTTTTAATAATAAGTGGGAGTTGTGGAACTGAATCTACGCTCCTACTTTTTACATATCCATTTAAAAAGTGCAAAGGACAAAGAATAGGAGAGATAAAAATGGAATTATCTGAAATTAAGCGAAATATAGATGAATATCGTCAGAACTTAACGCAAATTAGGGGGTCTCTTTGACTTAGAAAATAAAGAGACAAATATACAAGAATATGAAGAAATGATGACTGAACCTGATTTTTGGGATGATCAAAATAAAGCACAAGACATTATTGATAAAAATAATGCATTAAAATCAGTTGTAAATGGTTACCATGAATTAGATGAAGAAGTTGAAGATATGACTGCAACTTGGGAATTGTTGCAAGAAGAGTTAGATGACGATGTAAAAGATGATTTAGAACAGAATGTACACGACTTCAAAGAGAAAGTTGATCAATTTGAACTACAATTATTATTAGATGGGCCACATGATGCTAATAATGCAATTTTAGAATTACACCCAGGTGCTGGGGGTACTGAATCTCAAGACTGGGCTAGTATGTTACTGCGTATGTATCAGCGTTACGGTGAACAACAAGGGTTCAAAGTTGAAACCGTAGATTATTTACCGGGTGATGAAGCTGGTGTGAAAAGCGTAACGCTATTAATTAAAGGTCACAATGCATACGGTTACTTGAAAGCAGAAAAAGGTGTTCATAGATTAGTTAGAATTTCACCTTTTGATTCATCAGGACGCCGTCATACATCTTTTGCATCATGTGATGTCATTCCAGAATTCAATAATGATGAAATCGAAATTGAAATCAATCCTGATGATATTACTGTAGATACATTTAGAGCGTCTGGTGCTGGGGGTCAGCATATCAATAAAACTGAATCTGCCATCCGAATTACCCATCATCCCACAGGCATTGTAGTCAATAACCAAAACGAACGTTCACAAATAAAAAACCGTGAAGCAGCTATGAAAATGTTGAAAGCTAAATTATACCAATTAAAATTGGAAGAACAAGAACGTGAAATGGCTGAAATACGTGGTGAACAAAAAGAGATTGGATGGGGAAGTCAAATTCGTTCGTATGTATTCCATCCGTATTCTATGGTGAAAGACCATCGAACTAATGAAGAAACTGGTAAAGTTGATGCTGTTATGGATGGAGAAATTCAACCATTTATTGAAGCATACTTAAGACAAGCAATGAATCATAGCGATAATTAATAAAATTGAATGATAGATTAGGGAGCGGGACAAAAATATAATTTTTTCAAAATTTATATCGTTGTTCCGCTCTTAGCTTGCTTAACTTGTAGAATTTCTTGATGAAATACTCAGTACTGGGGTCCCGACCCCAGCTTGCTTAGCTTGTAGAATTTCTTGATGAAATTCTCTTTGTTGGGGCCCCGCCCGCAAGGATGACTAGAACTGAGAAAAGCTTGCTTTAAGCGCATTTTCAGTTCAGTAAGCTACTGCGAATCATCATATTATTTATGTCCCAGGCTCAAATTATTTATAAAACATAAATAGTAGCTAAATAAATGTAAAATGTAATATTAATTATTACTAGAGTACGTCTTTTTACATGTTCTTGAAGTCCTTTTTAACCTTTATATTACAAGCCGATAACATTGAACACACACGAAATGCGGTGTGCTAGAGTATAAATTAAGAATAATATAAAACGACAAAGGAATGACAGCATGATAAATAAGACGCTTACAGTAACATTTACTTCAATTGCGGCTTTAGCAGGTTTAAGTGGTTTAGCTAATGCGCAAGAAACGACACATACAACTTCAACACATACAACATCACACCAAGCAAATGCTTATGATGGCCAAGTGGCACAAGAAACAAACTTAGGGTTAACAGATAAAGATATCGTTAAAGTTAAAGCTGGCGATACGTTATATCAAATTGCTTTATCACATCATTTATCGTTAGAACAACTCTATAGCCTTAATCCAGGTGTAACGTCATTAATTTATCCAGGTGATTTAATAGCGGTAAGTGACAAAGGTGCAGCAAAATTAGAAAATAAAGAGATTAATTATGCACAAACGTATACAGAAACAACAGGCTATAATCAAGCAGATGTAGTAGCTCAATCAGTAAGTGCTAGCACAACAAATGTGTCTAGTTACAATGTTGTACCTACAAGTGCACCTGCGCCTACAACGAATGACACATACCAATCATCAGTAAATTCACCAGTATCATATCAACATATTACAACTGCCAATCAAGGTAACCGTTATAGTTACGGAAATTGTACATACTATGCATTTGATCGTCGCCAACAATTAGGGCGCGCAATTGGAAGTTATTGGGGTAACGCAAATAACTGGGCATACTCAGCGAAAAATGCTGGATTAACAGTAGATAATCGTCCTGAAGTAGGTGCAATTTTCCAAACAACTGCAGGTTATTATGGTCATGTAGGTGTTGTGGAACATGTGAATCAAGATGGTTCGGTATATGTTTCAGAAATGAACTGGAACGGACACTATAACCATGTCACTAATAGAACAATTACCAATACTTCAAGTTATAACTTTATTCACTAATAAATATGTTTAGATACTATTTTTAATATATTCAGTCGTCAGAGTTCAATGGCTATGTGATTTAGCATAGTCATTGAACTCTTTATTTTATAAGTAATGTCATTTCCTAGAAAATAATAGAACGATTAAATGAATGAACGAGGTATAGGAAACCAATTTAATCTTTAATTAAAATACTTATCACAATACATTTCTATGTAACTAGTATATATTGGATAATAAAAGAAAATGAAATAATTGTTATGTATTGAAGTACGCTTAGTGTAAGCGACTATTTTAATAATTGATTTGCGATTTTTTACGCATAATCGTAATTTCAAAATAAAATAATAAGGTGGAATTAATGGTGAGAAAAGTCATTTTAATTACAGGAGCAACGAGTGGTATTGGTTATAAAACGGCTGAATATCTAGCAGCACAGGGTAATATCGTTTATGGCGCTGGTCGTAGAATAGAAAGCCTTGAAAATTTAAAACAAGTAACCCCTTTAAAATTAGATTTAACAAATGAAGCATCGATGAAAACGGCCATCGATACAATCATCGCAAACGAAGGAAGAATTGATGTTCTCGTAAATAATGCCGGTTATGGTTCATATGGTGCAATCGAAGACGTCACAATTGAAGAAGCGAAACAGCAATTTGAAGTAAATCTATTTGGTTTAGCACGTATTACACAGCTTGTTTTACCACATATGAGAGCGCAACAGTCAGGACATATCATTAACATTTCATCGATGGGTGGACGACTTACAACATATTTTGGCGCTTGGTATCATGCTACGAAATATGCATTAGAAGCTTTTAGCGATGCTTTACGAATGGAAGTCGAAGCATTCGGGATAGAAGTATCTATTATTGAACCAGGTGGGATTAAAACAGATTGGGGTATCATCGCCGCTGATAAATTAGCTGATTCTGCAAAAGGCGGTGCCTATGAAGCTACTGCGATGAAAGTGGCTGAAAGTATGAAGAAGCAATATCATTCTAATTTGCTTTCAAATCCAATGGTCGTTACAAAAGCGATTTCAAAAGCCATAGATAGTAATAAACCGAAACCACGTTATCTAATAGGCTTTGCAGCTAAACCCCTTGTGTTTTTACATGCTATATTGCTAACCAAAGTATTCGATAAAATGATGAAAGCCTCAAATTCAATTTAAAACACCACAATATAACCATTTGATAAATTGTATACATAAGGCACCTCGATCGTTCATTTAAGCGTGAACAATACTGAGGCGTCTTATTTTTATACTATTTTAACCTTCTACAATGTATAAAGAATTGACACTTCTCATAGAAATGTTGATTGATATAATAAATGTAAGTATAATCTTTATTTAATAAAGCATGGAGGTAAGGTAATATGGGTGTTCATCAATACTTTAAAAGACTTTCAGATTTAGAAAAATTAATTCGTTTACCAGGTAAATTTAAATACTTTGAACATAACGTTGCTGCGCACTCTTTCAAAGTCACTAAGATTGCCCAATATTTAGCAACTGTAGAAGAATATCATGGGAATACCATTGATTGGAAAAGTTTATATGAAAAAGCATTGAATCATGATTTTGCGGAAGTGTTTACTGGAGATATCAAAACACCAGTTAAGTATGCTAAAACAGAATTGAAAATGTTATTTTCACAAGTTGAACAAGATATGGTGGACACGTTTATTAATGAAGAAATACCTGAACCTTACAAAGATATTTATCGAAAACGACTTCAAGAGGGTAAAGATGATTCACTAGAAGGTCAAATTTTATCTGTGGCCGACAAGATTGATTTACTATATGAAACGTTCGGAGAAATTCAAAAACGTAATCCTGAAGACTTATTCTTTGAAATTTATGAAAATAGTTTAGAAACAATTATGCAATTTGATCATTTAAGTTCTGTTCATGACTTTATTGAAAATGTAATACCAGAAATGTTGACAGAGAATTTCATTCCTCGTGCAGAATTGCGAGAAACTACAATGGCGATTTTAAATCGAAGAAATGGGTGAGTTGAATGATTTGGTACGCGCTAGCTGCATTTTTTCCATGTGTACTAGTTGTGTTGTTTAGTGTCATAACACGAAGCAAGTGGGTTGGTGTGATTGTTACACTTATTTTGATAGCAGCTTCTATTTATAAAGGTTTCTTTCATAATGAGTGGATTATTTTTATTGATGTCGTTTCTTTATTAGCTGGATACGTCATCATAGATAATCTTGAATTTCATAAGCATCAAGAATAAACATTATGAAACAGAACTTTTGAATGTAAAAGTCAGTTGATTTATAGTGTAAATACACAATATGTACATTGAAGCGTAAAGACAATAAATATATATAAGTGCGTGGCATCAATAGATGAGATATGAATAAATCACATACATGAGTGGAATACAAAATAGCGATACATTTTTTAAAATACAAACGTAAGCGAACAAACGTTTGTATTTTTCTTTGTATATTTGATAAAATAACCTTAAGTGAGCATATTATTTCAATAATAGGTAATTAATAAGTATATCAATTTATAAGTACGACGTGTGCGTGTCACTGTTAATCTCATTACAATATGATTGTAATATACTATGCAATTTATAAAGATCAAAACTTCGGTTTAGTACATAAATATAAGTAAATAAAACCTTTAAAAAAGTAATAGAAATGAATGTTTAATTCAAGGAGGCGCTTGTCAAAATGGTGGAACATTACCCGTTTAAATTGAATTCTGAGTTTGATCCGCAAGGGGACCAGCCACAAGCAATCGAGAAAATAGTGGAAGGTGTTAAAGAAGGTAAGCGTCATCAAACGCTGTTAGGTGCGACTGGTACAGGTAAAACATTCACGATGAGTAATGTAATTAAAGAAGTGGGTAAACCAACGCTCATCATTGCACATAATAAAACGCTAGCAGGACAACTTTATAGTGAGTTTAAAGAGTTCTTCCCGGAGAATAGGGTGGAGTATTTTGTTAGTTATTATGATTATTATCAACCAGAAGCTTATGTACCTTCAACCGATACATTTATTGAGAAAGATGCCTCAATTAATGATGAAATTGACCAACTACGACATTCTGCAACGAGTGCATTATTTGAACGTGATGATGTCATTATCATTGCCAGTGTAAGTTGTATTTATGGTTTAGGTAACCCAGAAGAATATAAAGATTTAGTAGTAAGTGTTCGAGTTGGTATGGAGATGGACCGAAGTGAACTTCTTCGTAAACTTGTGGATGTACAATATTCTAGAAATGATATTGATTTCCAACGTGGTACATTTAGAGTACGTGGTGATGTTGTCGAAATTTTCCCAGCTTCACGCGAAGAGATGTGTATTCGCGTTGAATTCTTTGGCGATGAGATTGATCGCATTCGAGAAGTCAATTATTTAACAGGGGAAGTCATTCGTGAACGCGAGCATTTCGCTATTTTCCCTGCTTCTCACTTCGTAACACGTGAAGAAAAAATGAAAATCGCAATAGAGCGTATCGAGAAAGAATTAGAAGAACGATTAAAAGAATTAAAAGATGAGAACAAGTTATTAGAAGCACAACGTTTAGAGCAACGCACAAATTATGACTTAGAAATGATGAGAGAAATGGGCTTCTGTTCGGGTATAGAGAATTATTCTGTTCACTTAACATTAAGACCTTTAGGTTCAACGCCTTATACATTGCTAGATTACTTTGGTGATAATTGGTTAGTCATGATAGACGAGTCTCACGTGACATTACCTCAAATTAGAGGCATGTTCAATGGTGACCGCGCACGTAAACAAGTGCTCGTTGATCATGGTTTCCGTTTGCCAAGTGCGATGGATAACCGACCATTAAAATTTGAAGAATTTGAACAAAAAACAAATCAATTAGTATATGTCTCAGCGACACCAGGACCATATGAAATTGAACATACTGATGAGATGGTTGAACAAATTATCCGTCCAACGGGTCTTTTAGATCCTAAGATTGATGTGAGACCAACTAAGAATCAAATTGATGATTTACTTAGTGAAATTCAAGAACGCATTGATAGGGACGAACGTGTCCTAGTCACTACATTAACTAAGAAAATGAGTGAGGACTTAACCACTTATATGAAAGAAGCGGGAATTAAAGTGAATTACCTGCACTCAGAAATTAAAACGTTAGAGCGTATTGAAATCATTCGTGACTTAAGAATGGGAACATATGATGTTGTTGTAGGTATTAACTTACTAAGGGAAGGTATCGATATACCTGAAGTTTCATTAGTAGTCATTTTAGATGCGGATAAAGAAGGTTTCCTACGTTCAAACCGTTCATTAATTCAAACCATTGGTCGTGCGGCGCGTAATGAGAAAGGTGAAGTTATCATGTATGCTGATAAAATCACCGACTCAATGCAATATGCACTTGATGAAACACAAAGACGTCGTAATATACAAATGGCACATAATGAAAAATATGGTATCACGCCAAAAACAATTAACAAAAAGATTCATGATGTTATTAGTGCTACCGTAGATAATGATGAAACAAATGACAAACAACAAACTGAACTACCTAAGAAAATGACTAAAAAAGAAAGACAAAAAACGATTGAGAATATAGAAAAAGAAATGAAAAAAGCAGCTAAAGATTTAGACTTCGAAAGAGCAACGGAATTAAGAGATATGTTATTTGAATTAAAAGCAGAAGGGTGACAGTTAAATGAAGGGACCAAGTATTGTAGTAAAAGGCGCACGCGCACATAATTTAAAAAATGTAGATATAGAACTTCCTAAAAATAAACTTATTGTTATGACAGGCTTATCAGGATCAGGTAAATCATCTTTAGCTTTTGACACGATTTATGCTGAAGGTCAAAGACGATACGTCGAATCATTAAGTGCATATGCGCGCCAATTTTTGGGTCAAATGGATAAACCAGATGTGGATACCATCGAAGGATTATCTCCAGCAATTTCAATTGATCAAAAAACAACAAGTAAAAACCCTCGCTCTACTGTAGCGACTGTAACTGAAATTTATGATTATATACGTTTACTTTACGCACGAATAGGCAAGCCATATTGTCCAAATCATAATATTGAAATTGAATCACAAACCGTTCAACAAATGGTTGACCGTATACTTGAGCTTGAGGAACGTACTAAAATTCAAATTTTAGCACCCATTGTATCTCATAGAAAGGGTAGCCATGAGAAACTTATCGCAGATATTGGTAAAAAGGGCTATGTACGTCTGAGAGTCGATGGCGAAATTGTTGATGTTAATGAAGTGCCAGAATTAGATAAAAATAAAAATCATACTATCGAGGTAGTTGTAGATAGATTAGTCGTAAAATCAGGCATTGAAACACGTTTAGCAGATTCAATAGAAACAGGTTTAGAATTAGCGGAAGGTAATATTACTGTCGATGTGATCGATGGCGAAGATCTTAAATTCTCTGAAAATCACGCTTGTCCAATTTGCGGATTCTCTATCGGTGAATTAGAACCTAGAATGTTTAGTTTTAATAGTCCGTTTGGCGCATGTCCAACTTGTGACGGTCTAGGCCAAAAACTGACTGTCGATCTTGATTTAGTGGTACCAGACCCTAACAAAACTTTGAATGAAGGTGCTATTGAACCTTGGGAACCAACAAGTTCTGATTTTTATCCAACATTATTAAAACGCGTATGCGACGTTTATAAAATAAATATGGATAAACCTTATAAAAAATTAACTGACAGACAGAAAAATATATTAATGCATGGTTCAGGAGATAAAGAAATTGATTTTTCTTTCCACAGTCGAAATGGAGGTACACGTCATCGAAGAATGAAGTTCGAAGGTGTTGTTGCCAACATTGACCGTCGCTATCATGAATCACCATCGGAATATACACGTGAAATGATGAGTAAATATATGACAGAATTGCCATGTGAAACATGTCATGGTAAACGCCTAAGCAAAGAAGCACTATCTGTTTACGTTGGTGGATATAACATTGGTGAAGTAGTGGAATATTCTATTAAAAATGCATTAAATTATTACGAAAATATTGAACTATCCGAACAAGATAGTGCAATTGCAAATCAAATATTAAAAGAAATTATTTCAAGATTATCATTTTTAAATAATGTTGGATTAGAGTATTTAACACTTAATCGTGCATCAGGTACACTTTCTGGTGGTGAAGCACAACGAATTCGATTAGCCACACAAATAGGTTCACGCTTAACAGGTGTGCTATATGTGCTTGATGAGCCGTCTATTGGTCTACATCAACGTGATAATGACCGATTAATAAGTACACTGAAAGAAATGCGTGATTTAGGTAACACACTTATAGTTGTTGAACACGATGATGACACGATGCGTGCTGCGGACTACCTTGTAGATGTCGGTCCTGGTGCGGGGAATCACGGTGGAGAAATTGTTTCTAGTGGTACACCAAGCAAAGTGATGAAAGACAAAAAATCTTTAACAGGTCAATATTTAAGCGGTAAGAAACGTATTGATGTCCCTGAACATCGTCGAGAAGTGACAGATCGCAAAATCAGTATTAAAGGTGCAAGAAGTAACAATTTAAAAGGTGTGGACGTTGATATTCCGTTATCTGTAATGACCGTTGTGACTGGTGTATCAGGTTCCGGTAAAAGTTCATTAGTAAACGAAGTATTATATAAATCTTTAGCTCAAAAAATAAATAAATCTAAAGTTAAGCCAGGTGCATATGATAGCATTGAAGGCATTGACCAGTTAGATAAAATAATAGATATTGACCAATCACCAATTGGTAGAACACCACGTTCTAACCCAGCTACTTATACTGGCGTATTTGATGATATTCGCGATGTATTCGCTCAAACTAACGAAGCTAAAATTCGTGGTTATCAAAAAGGACGCTTCAGTTTTAATGTTAAAGGTGGACGTTGTGAAGCTTGTAAAGGCGATGGCATTATCAAAATTGAGATGCACTTTTTACCTGATGTGTATGTCCCTTGTGAAGTGTGTGATGGTAAACGTTACAACCGTGAAACATTAGAAGTAACATATAAAGGTAAAAATATTGCCGAATTACTTGAAATGACGGTGGAAGAAGCTGCATATTTCTTTGAAAATATCCCGAAAATACACCGTAAATTACAAACACTTGTGGATGTTGGCTTAGGTTATATCACGCTCGGCCAACAAGCTACAACTTTATCAGGTGGGGAAGCACAACGTGTTAAATTAGCATCAGAATTGCACAAACGTTCAACTGGACGTTCTATCTACATTCTAGATGAGCCGACGACGGGTCTACACGTTGATGATATTAGCCGATTGCTAAAAGTATTGAATCGACTAGTTGAAAATGGCGATACAGTTGTCATCATAGAACATAATTTAGATGTCATCAAAACAGCAGATCACATTATCGATTTAGGACCTGAAGGTGGCGATGGTGGGGGTACACTTGTTGCCACAGGTACGCCTGAAGAGATTGCTAATGTATCATCGTCATACACAGGTAAATATTTAAAAACAGTACTCGAACGCGATAAAGTTGAATAACTAAACCTAGCGTCAGGAAACTATAAAGACGAAGAATGATTAGTAATGCACAAGGTGGCTTAGTTATTAAATTTTAACTACAAAATCTACAAGATGAGTAGGCTTGGGAATGGGGCATTAAATCATAAAACTTACAAATTAAGTTTTCCTGACACTCGAGACCCATATAGAGTCCGGGACAAAAATAATCTAATGAAGCTATTTTGCAAATTCGCAGTAGCTGACTGAACTGAGAAGGCGCTCAAATCAAGCTTTTCTCAGTTCTAGTCACCCTTGCGGGGGTGGGACGACGAATTTATTAAGAATTCTCTCCCACTCCCTTTTGAGTGTGTTGTAAAATGTGAACGAAACAAATATCTTAGGAATTCTTCTTTTTTATATTAATCTTGTCTTTATTTTTGATATGATAATAGATGAATGAATTCAAGTGAAAATTTTGAGGTGAACTCATGTTAACGACAGAGAAATTAGTCAAATTACTTAAATTAGAATTATTTACAGGTGAAAAAGGATTACATAAACCGATTAAAAATACAGATATATCAAGACCGGGTTTGGAAATGGCTGGCTATTTTTCACATTATGCTGCAGATCGTATCCAACTATTAGGAACAACGGAATTATCGTTTTATAATTTATTACCTGATGAGGAACGTCACGGACGAATGAGAAAATTATGTCGTCCCGAAACACCTGCAATCATAGTGACTAGAGGATTAGAACCGCCACAAGAGTTGATAGAAGCAGCTCAAGAAATGGATACACCACTGATCGTATCTAAAGATGCAACGACAAGTTTGATGAGTCGATTAACAACGTTCTTAGAACACGAATTAGCTAAGACGACATCATTACATGGTGTATTGGTCGATGTTTACGGTGTTGGTGTATTAATCACCGGAGATTCTGGTATAGGTAAAAGTGAGACGGCACTTGAATTAGTGAAACGAGGACACCGACTTGTAGCAGACGATAATGTCGAAATTCGTGAAATAACAAAAGATGAATTAATAGGCACACCACCCAAATTGATTGAACACTTACTCGAAATTAGAGGCCTTGGTATCATCAATGTTATGACATTGTTTGGTGCAGGCTCTATACTTACACAGAAACAAATTCGTTTGAACATCAACCTTGAAAATTGGGATAAAGATAAATTGTATGACCGAGTTGGATTAAATGAAGAAACATTACAAATTCTTGATACAGAAATCACTAAAAAAACGATTCCTGTACGTCCAGGACGAAACGTGGCAGTTATTATAGAAGTTGCAGCAATGAACTATCGCCTGAATATAATGGGCATTAATACTGCAGAAGAGTTTAACCAACGATTAAATGAAGAAATCCTAAAAAAAGGTCATCAAAGCAAGGAGAGCTAGATCATGCTTTTAAATTTGAATTATATTGACCCTACTGCATTTAATTTAGGACCACTCTCAATAAAATGGTACGGTATCATTATTGCTGTAGGTATTCTCATTGGATATTTTATAGCTCAAGAAAGTTTGAAATATGTTGGACTACATAAAGATACGCTTGTTGATGTCATCTTTTATAGTGCCATTTTTGGATTCATCACTGCTCGAATTTATTTTGTGATTTTTCAATGGCCATATTACATGCAAAACCCTATTGAAATTCCAATGATATGGCATGGTGGTATAGCAATACATGGTGGTCTTCTAGGCGGATTTATTACCGGTATAATTGTATGCAAAGTAAAAAATCTTAATCCGTTCCAAATAGGTGACATTGTGGCACCAAGTATTATATTAGCTCAAGGTATTGGGCGTTGGGGAAACTTTATGAATCATGAAGCTCATGGTGGCCCAGTTCAAAGAACATTTCTTGAAAACTTACATATTCCAGAGTTCATTATCCGTAATATGTATATAGAAGGTGTGTACTACCATCCCACATTTTTATACGAATCAATATGGGATGTATTAGGCTTTATCATCTTAATTACATTTAGAAAGCATTTACGTGTGGGTGAAACATTCACATTATATTTAATTTGGTATTCCATTGGACGTTTCTTCGTAGAGGGTCTAAGAACTGATAGTTTGATGTTAACAAGTAACATTAGAGTAGCCCAACTTGTTTCAGTCATTTTGATTGTGATTGGATTAGCGCTAATGATTTATCGTCGTATTAAACATCAACCACCATTATATAAAGAGGCAGGCCCATTATCATGGCCTAGTCCTAAGGGTAAAGTAAAATAATGAGACGATTAACGAAAGATGGTCATCATAAGATTAATCCATTATGGCGAATTTATCGTTTTGTACGTTTCCCGAGAGTTCTTAGGAATACTATGATTATTGAAATTTGTCGCTTTATACCGAATTTAAGTTGGAAAAGATGGCTATACATCCATTTATTGAACATGTCCATTGGCCATAATACAGCTATAGCCTATAAGGTCATGCCAGACTTGTTTTATCCCCAACTCATAACCATTGGCAATAATACAGTAATTGGTTATAATACAACAATATTAACGCATGAGGTATTAGTAGATGAATATCGCTATGGTCCAGTTAGAATAGGTGATCAAACTTTAATTGGTGCGAATTCGACAATATTACCAGGTGTAAATATAGGTAATCATGTGGTTGTGAAAGCCGGCACAATTGTGTCGAAAGATATACCAGATGATGCCGTTGCATATGGCAATCCTATGCACATTCATTATAAATAAAGAGAGGTGACAAAGAATGGCGCAAAACAATGATAAAATTATTTCAATGAAATTTGATGAACCATTTTATCGTAAAATGGCGAATCAAAAATATAAAACACAAGATTTCAATAAAGCAGCAGAATACTATAAAAAAGTGCTTGATTTGTCACCGCAAGATTTTGATATAAAGTTAAAGTATGCCCATTGCTTAAATAAACTTCATTTAGGTAGACGAGCAGAGCATTTGTTTTATGACAGTATTATTGAAGGGCAAAATGTAGCAGATAGCTATTATGAGCTTAGTCAATTAAACATCGACCTTAATGAGCCAAACAAGGCCTTCTTGTTTGGTATTAATTATGTGATTTTAACAGATGATAAAGATTTCAGAGAAGAATTAGAAAAGACCTTCGAAGTGTCATATATGAGTGAAGAAAAAATTCAACTCGAAGCACAGCTTTTTGCTACACAACTATTATTCCAATATTTATTTTCTCAAGGACGATTGCAAGATGCACGTACGTATATATTGAATCAAGATGATGTTATTCAAGAGCATAGAGTGATTCGCAACTTACTAGCCATGTGCTATTTATATTTAAGTGAATATGATATTGCTAAAGACATGTTTGAAGCATTGCTATCTGAAGATAATTCAGATGTACACGCGTTATGTCACTATACATTGCTACTTTACAATACCAATGAAAAAGACAAATATCATAAATATCTTAAAATATTAAGTAAAGTTATGCCTATGAACGATGATGAAAGTTTTAAATTAGGTATCGTACTAAGTTATTTAAAACAATATGAAGCGTCTCAACAAATATTATTACCTCTATATAAGAAGGGGAAATTCGCTTCAATTCAAATGTTTAACGCATTGAGTTTTAATTATTATTACCTTGGAAATAAAGAACAGAGTCAATTCTTTTGGGATAAATTACTTCAAATATCTAAAGTAGATGTTGGTTATGCACCTTGGGTACTAGAAGAGAGTAAACAAGCTTTTGATCAAAAGATACTACCATTGTTATTAGATGATGATAGTCATTATAGACTTTATGGTGTCTTTTTATTAAATCAATTAAATGGTAAAGAAATATTAATGACGCAAGAGATTTGGTCTATTTTAGAAAAAATGAATGACTATGAGAAACTTTACCTTACGTATTTAGTTCAAGGTTTACATTTAAACAAATTAGATTTCATTCATAAAGGTTTAGTGCGTTTGTATGAAATGGATGAAATACACAAGGATACGGAATTATTTATAAGTTGGATTGATAAAGGCGAAGGATTAATTGCGAATGAAGTTGATTTAAGCGAAGTTGATAGATATGTAGCTGCACATGCATATTTATATCATCGTTATTATCATAGTCATGTAACTAAAAAGAAAATCATGACATTGTTTAATGTATCGCGTTACAAGTTAGATAGTGCGATTAATCAATTATTGAGCATATAAATTTAAAGATTTCAAATAATAATATATAATGCGCATGATATTAAAAACGTAGGAGGCATAGAAATGACAGAAGTAAATTATGATGTTGCAATTATCGGCGCAGGACCTGCTGGTATGACTGCAGCAGTTTATGCATCACGTGCAAATTTAAGCACAGTAATGATTGAACGAGGCATGCCTGGTGGCCAAATGGCTAACACAGAAGAAGTAGAGAACTTCCCAGGATTTGAAATGATTACAGGTCCGGATTTATCTACCAAAATGTTTGAACACGCTAAAAAATTTGGTGCCGAATATCAATATGGAGATATCAAATCTATTGAAGATAAAGGTGACTATAAAGAAATTAACCTAGGTAATAAAGAAATAACAGCACGTGCTGTGATTATTTCAACAGGTGCCGAATACAAAAAAATTGGTGTCCCTGGAGAACAAGAACTAGGTGGACGTGGTGTAAGTTATTGTGCAGTGTGTGATGGCGCCTTCTTTAAAAATAAAAACTTATTTGTAATAGGTGGCGGTGATTCTGCAGTTGAAGAAGGAGCATTCCTAACTAAATTCGCGGACAAAGTTACCATTGTACACAGAAGAGATGAATTAAGAGCGCAGAAAATCTTACAAGATCGTGCGTTCAAAAACGACAAAATTGATTTTATTTGGAGCCACACATTAAAATCTATTAACGAAAAAGATGGTAAAGTAGGCTCTGTAACACTTGTTTCAACTAAAGATGCCTCAGAACAAACGTTAGATGCAGATGGTGTATTCATTTATATTGGTATGAAACCATTAACAGCACCATTTGTTAATTTAGGAATTACAAACGACATGGGCTATATTGTAACGGAAGACAATATGAGTACAACAGTACCAGGTATTTTTGCTGCTGGAGATGTAAGAGATAAAGGCTTACGACAAATTGTAACAGCAACTGGTGATGGTAGTATAGCAGCTCAGAGCGCTATTGATTACATTGAAGAATTAAAAGATAAAGAAGAAGCATAATTAAGTAAGGCTAGAACGTGTCATCACATTTGATTGTGATTTAAACATGGGTTCTAGCCTTTTTTTATGGGTGCGCAAACTACTAACTACTTATATCGCATTAATCGTTACGATAAGTCGTTCATATGATATTATGAAGGTAAATTAACTATAGTCGTGAACGTATATTTACGTTAAAAAGATAAACTAGGCGGTGTCAAAATGACGAACCATAATGAAAATGAAATGAGTAAAAGTGAACTATTAGTAGTAACAGGTCTATCAGGTGCTGGTAAATCCGTAGTTATCCAATGTTTAGAAGATATTGGTTACTTCTGTGTTGATAACTTACCTCCGATATTACTTCCCAAATTTGTTGAATTAATGGAACAAGGAAATCCTTCTTTGCAAAAAGTAGCAATCGCGATTGATTTAAGAGGGAAAGAATTATTCAAGTCGTTAGTGGAAGAAATTGATGCAATTAAAAGTAGAAATGATGTTATTGTAGATGTCATGTTTTTAGAAGCGGAAACGGAAAAGTTAATCTCGAGATATAAAGAATCTAGACGTGCACATCCTTTGAATGAAAATGGTCAAATGTCATTAATAGATTCAATTTTAGAAGAAAAGCAATTGCTTAGTAATATTCGCTCAATTGCTAATTACATCGTAGATACAACACAAATGAAGACGAAAGAGCTTAAAACAAAGGTTAAAGAAAAATTCCAAGATGACAATTTTAAATCATTTAGTATTAATGTTTCAAGTTTCGGATTTAAACATGGCATACAAAAAGATGCAGATTTAGTGTTCGATGTTCGTTTCCTTCCAAATCCTTATTATGTTGAAGACTTAAGACCGATGACGGGAGAAGACGAACCCGTTTATCATTATGTTATGAAATGGAAAGAAACTGAAATATTTTTCGAAAAATTAATGGATTTATTGAAATTTATGATACCTGGTTACAAAAAAGAGGGTAAATCTCAATTAGTGATTGCAATAGGTTGTACAGGAGGTCAACACCGATCTGTTGCGTTAGCTAAACGTATTAGTGAAGAATTAACAGACATATTTGATTATAATGTTTATGTTCATCATAGAGATGCACATATCGAAAGTGGCGTGAAAAAATGAAACAATTAAAGATTGTACTTATAGGCGGTGGAACAGGTCTATCAGTATTAGCAAGGGGATTAAGAGAGTACCCCATCGATATTACAGCCATCGTTACTGTAGCGGATGACGGTGGTAGTACTGGTAAAATCCGTAGTGAAATGGATATACCGGCACCAGGCGATATTAGAAATGTTATTGCAGCATTAAGTGATGCAGAACCAGTCATAGAAGAGTTATTTCAATATCGTTTCAAAGAAAATCAAATTGAAGGACATTCACTTGGCAATTTATTATTAGCTGCTTTAACCAATATTAAGAATGACTTTGGTCATGCGGTAAAAGAATTAAGTAAAATATTAAATATTAAAGGCAAAGTGATTCCATCTACGAACACGAATGTGATGTTAAATGCAGTGTTAGAAGATGGAGAAATTGTACGCGGTGAATCTCAAATACCAAAGAAAAACAAACGTATTGAGCGTGTCTTTTTAGAGCCTGAAAATGTTGAGCCTATGGAAGAAGCGATTGACGCACTAGAAGATGCAGATTTAATCGTACTCGGACCTGGTTCGTTATATACTAGTGTGATTTCAAACTTATGTGTTAAAGGTATGTCGGATGCTATCTTACGCTCAAATGCGCCTAAATTATATATATCTAATGTTATGACTCAACCTGGAGAAACATCGGATTACGATGTTATGGATCATATTCAAGCGATACATAATCATGCTGGCAGTGACTTTATCGATTATGTCATTTGTAGTAATGATAAATACGATGATAATGTTTTAAAACGTTATAAAGAGCGTAATGCCAAACCAGTTGTTATGGATGAACATAAAATAACGGATCATAATATTAAGATCATTACGTCATCGAATTTAGTTGAAATCTTAGATGACCATTTAGTGCGTCATAATACGAAAGTGTTAGCGAAATTAATCTATGATTTAGCCCTTGAATTGACAAGTACGATTCAATTTAGACCGGAAAAATAACACTTCTAATCGGCAGTATAACTATGGTATGATAAAGAGCATATGTGTAATCATGTATGCGTAGAATAACGTGTAACAATATAGGATGTTAATTACATGTATATATAAATTTGATTAGAGGGGGAAATGTGATGAGTTTTGCGTCAGATATGAAAAATGAATTAACACGCATTGAAGTTGATGAAAGCAATGCTAAAGCAGAGCTTAGCGCATTAATTCGTATGAACGGTGCACTTAGCCTATCTAATCAACAATTCGTAATTAATGTTCAAACAGAAAATGCTACGACTGCTAGAAGAATTTATTCATTAATTAAACGCATTTTTAATGTAGAAGTTGAAATTCTTGTGCGTAAAAAAATGAAATTAAAGAAAAATAATATTTATATTTGTCGTACAAAAGTACGTGCGAAAGAAATTCTGGACGAACTAGGTATTTTAAAAAATGGTATTTTCGTTCATGATATTGATGCTAGCATGATTAAAGATGATGAAATGCGTAGAAGTTACTTGAGAGGCGCATTTTTAGCTGGAGGATCTGTAAATAATCCTGAAACATCATCCTATCATTTAGAAATATTCTCCCAATATGAGAATCATTCTGAAGGTTTAACTAAGTTAATGAATAGCTATGGCTTAAATGCTAAACACTTAGAACGCAAAAAGGGTAGCATCGCTTATTTAAAAGAAGCCGAAAAAATATCTGATTTTCTTAGTTTAATAGGTGGATATCAAGCATTATTGAAGTTTGAAGATGTGCGAATTGTTAGGGATATGAGAAATTCAGTGAATCGTTTAGTGAATTGTGAAACTGCAAATCTTAATAAGACGGTAAGTGCCGCTATGAAACAAGTAGAAAGCATTCAATTAATTGATCAAGAAATTGGACTAGATAATTTACCAGATCGCTTAAGAGAAATTGCAAAACTTCGAGTCGAGCATCAAGAAATCTCCTTAAAAGAACTAGGAGAAATGGTTTCAACTGGTGCTATATCGAAATCTGGAGTAAATCACCGCTTAAGAAAGCTAAATGAACTTGCAGATAAAATTCGAAGTGGCGAAAAAATTGAATTATAAGTACGAACTCGTCACATAGTGGCGAGTTTTTTTGTAAGGGATTAGGTTCTTAACATGTTGATGGCATTTAGTATTCTATAATAGTTTAATAACTGGCAAACTAAAAAGAGCCTGTGACAGCAATAATATAGTGATACTATTTTGCGAATTCGCAGTAGCGGACTAAACTGAGAAGGCGATTAAATCAAGCTTTTCTCAGTTCTAGTCATCCTT
>NZ_KV838570.1:0-17415 GCF_001838705.1 Staphylococcus sp. HMSC34C02 | reverse complement strand
AAATCAAGCTTTTCTCAGTTCTAGTCATCCTTGCAATCGCTGGTCCCAGCAAAGATCATTTTACTAAGAAATGCTACAAGCTAAGAAAGCTGGGAGCGGACGACGAATTTCAAAAGCATTCTGTCCCACTCCCATAATGTAAAAAATATATGCAATTTAAAACTATTAGCCCCCTCGAGAGGAGTCGAACCTCTATTTTAAGAACCGGAATCTTACGTGCTATCCGTTACACTACGAGGAGATATAAAGTAACAAAGACAAAATTCTGTACTATTTATCAATTTAAAAGTACAATCTGAATGTATGTTTATAGTGTACAAAATATAATAAAATAAGGTCAAATTTTCTTCGTGTTATATGAGTTTAAATTTTGACCATTTTTGACTTTTCATGTAGAATACTAAATAACAGTTAATCATAAGGAGGAAATATAAATGAATTTAATTCCTACAGTAATTGAAACAACAAATCGCGGTGAACGTGCATACGATATTTATTCTCGTCTATTAAAAGACCGTATTATTATGTTAGGTTCTGCAATTGATGATAACGTAGCAAATTCAATTGTATCACAATTATTATTCTTACAAGCGCAAGATTCTGAGAAAGATATCTACTTATATATTAACTCACCAGGTGGTAGTGTCACTGCTGGTTTTGCTATTTATGATACAATCCAACACATTAAACCAGATGTACAAACTATTTGTATCGGTATGGCTGCATCAATGGGTTCATTCTTATTAGCTGCTGGTGCAAAAGGTAAACGTTTCGCATTACCAAATGCGGAAGTTATGATTCACCAACCATTAGGTGGTGCACAAGGACAAGCAACTGAAATCGAAATCGCTGCTAACCACATTTTAAAAACACGTGAAAAATTAAACAAAATTTTAGCTGAACGTACAGGTCAAAGTATTGAAAAAATACAAAAAGATACGGACCGTGATAACTTCTTAACAGCTGATGAAGCTAAAGCATATGGCTTGATCGATAATGTTATGCAACCTGAAGATTAATCATTAATGTTAAATTATCATAAAAAATGAGTCCGGGACAAAAATTATCTAATGAAGCTATTTTGCAAATTCGCAGTAGCTGACTGAACTGAAAAGGCGCTTAAATCAAGCTTTTCTCAGTTCTAGTCACCCTTGCGGGGGTGGGACAACGAATTTAAAAAGAATTCTGTCCCACTCCCATTTTTTTTATGATTTTTTCGAAGTGCTTTTTAGGAGAAGTCGAATCGAAATCACAAGTAAAATAACACCAATGATTATGAAGAAAATTGACATTAATATAATTACAAAATGATGTTCGAAAGCAAAAATGCCATTTAGTATCAGAAATAGACTAGCGATGATTAATAAAATATACGTTAATTTCTCGTCGTTCATGATTCAAAACTCCAATAATTATGCATCGATTAAATCTTCGAAAGCAATTTTTAAGTTAGGGTAATTAAATGTAAAGCCAAGTGCATCCAATTTATTTGGTAATACCTTTTGCGTATCTAAGACAACTGTAGACATTTCACCAAGTGCGATTCGCATCAAGAACGATGGAACCCATGTTTCATGAGGGCGGTGCATGACACGTGCAAGTGTATATCCGAATAGATTTTGACGTTCAGCTATAGGCGCAGCCATATTGAAAGGACCTTTGGCTTTAGGATGGTCAATGGTAAATAGAATTGCACGTACTAAATCATTAATATGAATCCAAGAATACCATTGGAATCCAGAACCTAATTTGCCCCCTACAAAAAATTTATAAGGCAGTTTCATCGTTTGTAATGCGCCACCATCATCAGATAAAATCATGCTGAATCTTCCTAATACGACACGTGTACCAAATGATTCAAAGCGTTTGGCAAAACGTTCCCACTGATAAACGACATCAGATAAAAAGTCGAAGGGAAGCGTCTGATATTTTTCAGTATACGTTTGATATAAACTTGGTGGATAATAGCCCATCGCACTTGCATTGAAGAGTACTTCAGGTTTATGGGCGCGATTGCTGAATAAATCAACGAGTGCTTGTGTTGATTGGATACGACTAGTCATGATTGATTGCTTGTATGATGGTGTCCAACGTTTGTTTAAAGTTGCACCAGCTAAATTGATAACTACATCTATATCTGGAACTTGAGATGTCCAACCGTCTTTTGACCAATTGATATATGAAATTTTAGGATCATCACTTTGCTTATCGCTACGAGTTAATATTGTAATGTGTACATCGCGATGCTTTAATGCGTTTACTAATTGACTGCCTACCATTCCAGTGCCGCCAGTTATTAAGAATTGCTTCATATTTACACCTCTATTAATTTATTGTATTTGAAAAGACGTTCAATGATCGTTGTTCAAAAAATGTACAACGATTAGTCAATAATATGTCATTTACTATGCTGTAAACAGGATTTAATTTTACAAAGGTTAAGTTATAATAAATTTGTACCTTCGATATAGTAGATTTCAATAGCTTTGAGTAAATTGAGTATACCCCATAGACTACGCAAAATAAACGAAGGTCAATTTTGACTCCCTTTAGTAGAAGCCCATGCGAGCATCGTATGGGCTTTTTGTATATCTATTATAGTACTAATTAATGTAGATTAAGAATAATATGATTAAAGGAATGAAAATGACTGATAATAGCAAAAGGTCAAGCCGAGACGTGTTGCTATCATCATAATTATCATTATTTAACATCATTGACTTTAATCCACGTTTAGGTGCTTTGTCTTCTTCAAAGATATCATCAGAAACAATTTTCTTCATTTATCTCACACTCTCGAATTATAATTAAATTATATTTGCATAATTGATGTTTGTAATTACTTATGATGTTATCATATATAAGTAATTATGTATCAATTTAATTTATGTCTTAATCCTTTTTATATCATTTTCGTGTGAATTACTGTAAAATAATTTGCTGCATATAGGGACTAAACAAATTGAATATATTAAAGTGAGGTAACTTATGTCTAAGAACAATAGAAATAGAGATGACTTTGGTGAACCGGAAAAGAAAAAGATGAGTGGCATTTCGAAACTGATTAGCACGATTATAGTCTTATTATTATTAAGTGGCTTGGCTTTTGCGATTTACGCATTTGTTGATCATTCTAACCGATCAAGTGAACGCTTAAATAATCAATCAACTGAAGAGAAAAAAGACAAGAAAGATAAAAAAGATAAAGAAGAAAATGACAAAAAATCGAGTGAAGAACGTTCGAATGTGACGCAGGAAACTGTTACGCAACAAGCACCTCAAACTCAACAACGTCAGACTCAGCAAGCAACGCCTTCAACACAAGAAATAACTAAACAACCATCAACTGAAGAGAAACAACGTACAAAACAAGATACTAAAGAAGAAAAAACTCAAGAGAAAACAACTAAAGAAGAGGCTACTACTGAAGAAAGCCGTACAAAAGAACAGGCAACACAAGAAAATAATAGCAATCGCAACAACAATAGAAATACGAATGAGTCAAATACGAATAAACCAAATCGTACTCAATCAAGCACACAAACTAGAACACAACAATCACCGCAAACACAACAACGTTCAACAACGCAACCATCTACGCAGCAATCAACTTCAAGACAAACGACACAACGAAATGCTACGTCTACACAAAGCCAATCAAACCAACAATCATCTAATAATAATTAGCAACATCATGGGTCTTGATTAAGACTTGTGATATTAGTATGATTTAAACCCATTAACTGGCAATGAATTAACGTTAAGCATCGATGGTTAAAGGGAATGCAAGTGATGATAGCAGTCTTATGAGATTTCTCATGAGGCTGCTTTTCTTAGTTTAGTCATCAATAGTATGATGACAAAGCGCTAGAATGAATTTGTACCAATACGACATCATTACCGAGCTCCTTATCCACTCGCCATATCTTTAAAACACCCAATTCAATAAAAAAGTAAAAATAATAGAAAGTAGAATAGAAATAACGATTGAAGAAAGGCAACCAAATGGACAACCACAACCATACCGATACCTAACGGAATAATGCGCTCGATCATTAGGGTGCGAATGATTAAAATAGTCATCATCTTTATATCTACGATCATTTGGATCGATAACCTCAACATGATTATCCTCTTCGCGAGCCATTTTTTCTCCTCCTTTAAATGAAGTGCTTCTATTGTAAATGAGAACAACTTACATAGGAAAGTCTTTTGTAAAAGAATAATTATTAAACTTTGAGGGTAATACTATAAAATAAGAGATAAATAATACTTTTCACTATGTGTGCAGTGGGTTTGTTCTACTTAATTTGGGAAATTTTACAGATAATTTTAAATATTAGAGTTTTTCTCTTGCATTTTCATCAACACAATAGTACTATTGCAAGTGTAAAGAGGTTAGATTTTGTCCCAGGCGGGACATAAATAGTCAAACCGTTTTTATACTATTGGTTACCTTTTAGACATAAAGGAGGAAGGTAGTAGTGAAAGACTTGATTAAAATTCAACAGAAGTTGATACCTGATCTCGTGGATAAAATGTATCGACGCTTTTCTATCTTAACTACTATCTCAAATAATCAACCAGTAGGTAGAAGAAGTTTAAGTGAACATATGGATATTACTGAGCGTGTCTTAAGGTCTGAAACAGATATGTTGAAGAAGCAAGATTTAATCCAAGTTAAATCAACTGGAATGGAAATCACTGAAGAAGGTAGATCTGTTTTAAATCAGCTTAACGAATATTTCAATATTTATACTGATGATAATCAATTAGCTGAACAAATTAAGGCCACTTTCGGTATTAAAGAAGTTCATGTTATACCTGGTGATGCAGATGCTCACGAGAACGTAAAATCAGAAATGGGAAGACAAGCTGGTCAATTACTTGAAAGCATCCTATATGAAGATGCGATTGTTTCAGTAACAGGTGGTTCGACAATGGCAAATGTTAGCCGTGCGATGCATCTTTTACCATTTAATGTATTTTTTGTTCCAGCGCGTGGTGGCCTTGGCGAAAATGTTATCTACCAAGCTAACACGATTTCAGCGAGCATGGCGCAACAAACAGGTGGGTATTATACAACGCTTTACGTACCAGATAATGTAAGTGAATCAACGTATAATACACTTCTAATGGAACCCTCTGTGGTTCATACATTAGATAAAATCAAACAAGCAAATATAACAATCCACGGTATTGGTGATGCGCTGAAGATGGCGCGTCGTAGACAATCGTCAGATGAAGTGATTGAAAGCCTTCAACATCACCAAGCCGTTGCAGAAGCTTTCGGTTACTATTTTGATGCTCAAGGCAACGTAGTCTATAAAGTAAAGACGATAGGACTACAACTTGAAGATTTAGAAACCAAAGATTTTATATTCGCTGTTGCCGGAGGTCAATCTAAAGGAGAAGCAATTAAAGCTTACTTAAGTATTGCTCCTAAGAATACAGTATTAATTACTGATGAAGCAGCAGCAAAAGTAATATTAAATAAGTAATAAAAAGTTAATAGCTTTTTAAATATCATTTTAAAGGAGGCCATTATAATGGCAGTAAAAGTAGCAATTAATGGTTTTGGTAGAATTGGTCGTTTAGCATTTAGAAGAATTCAAGACGTAGAAGGTATTGAAGTAGTTGCAGTAAACGACTTAACAGACGACGAAATGTTAGCTCATTTATTAAAATATGACACTATGCAAGGTCGTTTCACAGGAGAAGTTGAAGTTATTGATGGTGGTTTCCGCGTAAATGGTAAAGAAGTTAAATCATACGAAGAACCAGATGCAAGCAAATTACCTTGGGGCGATTTAGATATCGACGTAGTATTAGAATGTACTGGTTTCTATACAGATAAAGAAAAAGCAGAAGCACACATCAATGCAGGTGCTAAAAAAGTATTAATCTCTGCACCAGCTAAAGGTGATGTTAAAACAATCGTATTCAACACTAACCACAATGACTTAGATGGTTCAGAAACAGTTGTTTCAGGTGCATCATGTACTACTAACTCATTAGCACCAGTTGCTAAAGTGTTAAGTGACGAATTTGGTTTAGTTGAAGGTTTAATGACAACTATTCACGCATACACTGGTGACCAAATGACTCAAGACGGTCCACATAAAAAAGGCGACAAACGTCGTGCGCGTGCAGCAGCTCAAAACATCGTACCAAACTCAACAGGTGCTGCAAAAGCTATCGGTAAAGTTATTCCTGAAATCGATGGTAAATTAGACGGTGGTGCTCAACGTGTACCAGTTGCTACAGGTTCATTAACTGAAGTAACAGTTGTATTAGAAAAAGACGTTACTGTTGAAGACGTTAACAAAGCAATGAAAAACGCTTCAAACGAATCATTCGGTTACACTGAAGACGAAATCGTTTCTTCAGACGTAGTTGGTATGACTTACGGTTCATTATTCGATGCTACTCAAACTCGTGTAATGTCTGTTGGTGACCGTCAATTAGTTAAAGTTGCAGCTTGGTACGACAATGAAATGTCTTACACTGCTCAATTAGTTCGTACTTTAGAATATTTAGCAGAATTATCTAAATAATTTAGAAGCATAGTTAAATAAACTTGTGCTCAGTATAGATGTACGATTTAAAGTACACTTGTACAAATTATTGAAATAAGTTAGCTTATGAGTAAGCGGGGAGCACTAACGCTTCTCCGCTTATTTTTATATTAGTAATTCCTATTTAGAGGAGGAAATTATAATGGCAAAAAAAATTGTTTCTGATTTAGAATTAAAAGGGAAAGTTGTTCTTGAACGTGCTGATTTCAATGTACCTTTAAAAGACGGTAAAATCACAAATGATAACCGTATTGTTCAGGCTTTACCAACAATTAAATATATCATCGAACAAGGTGGTAAATTAGTTCTATTTTCTCACTTAGGAAAAGTTAAACAAGAAAGTGATAAAGAAGGTTTAACTTTAAAACCTGTTGCTGATGCTTTATCAGAAAAGTTAGGTAAAGAAGTCACTTTCGTACCTGAAACTCGTGGTGAAAAATTAGAAACTGCTATCAAAAACTTAAAAGAAGGCGATGTATTATTAGTTGAAAATACACGCTTTGAAGATTTAGACGGTAAAAAAGAATCTAAAAACGATCCTGAATTAGGTAAATATTGGGCTTCATTAGGTGATGTATTTGTCAATGATGCTTTCGGTACAGCACACCGTGAACACGCATCTAATGTCGGTATTTCTACACATTTAGAAACTGCAGCTGGTTACTTAATGGAAAAAGAAATTAAATTTATCGGTGGTGTTGTCAACGACCCACACAAACCAGTAGTTGCTATCTTAGGTGGCGCTAAAGTATCTGACAAAATCGGCGTCATCAAAAACTTAGTAAATATTGCTGATAAAATTCTTATCGGTGGCGGAATGGCGTATACTTTCTTAAAAGCGCAAGGTAAAGAAATCGGTTTATCATTATTAGAAGAAGATAAAATCGACTTTGCTAAAGCATTACTTGAAAGTAACGGCGATCAAATCGTTTTACCAGTAGATGCAAAAGTGGCAAAAGAATTCTCTAATGATGCTGAAATCACTGAAGTATCAATAGACAACATCCCTTCAGATCAAGAAGCAATGGACGTTGGACCTAAAACTGTTGAGCTATTCTCTAAAGAATTAGAGGGTGCACACACAGTCGTTTGGAACGGACCTATGGGTGTATTTGAATTCAGTAATTTTGCTCAAGGTACAATCGGTGTATGTAAAGCCATTGCTAACTTAAAAGACGCTACTACTATTATCGGTGGTGGTGACTCAGCAGCAGCTGCAATTTCTTTAGGTTTCGAAGATGACTTCACACATATTTCTACTGGTGGCGGTGCATCATTAGAATATTTAGAAGGTATTGAATTACCAGGCATTAAAGCGATTAATAACAAATAATCGACTTATGAAAATGTCTACGTTTTTCTAAACATTTTCTAGGGAAAATGCATAAAGCATGAGACGTTACGTCTTTAAAAGATATTTAACGCTAAAATTACAATTTAAATATATAGGAGTGTAATCAATGAGAAAACCAATCATAGCTGGTAACTGGAAAATGAACAAAACAGTTAAAGAAGCTAAAGACTTCGTTAATAACTTACCAACATTACCTGATGAAAAAGAAGTTGAATCAGTAATTTGTGCACCAACAATCCAATTAGATGCACTAATTTCATTAGTAAATGATGGCAAAGCAAAAGGATTAAAAATTGGTGCTCAAAACACTTATTTTGAAGATAATGGTGCATTCACAGGAGAAACATCTCCAGTAGCATTAGCTGACTTAGGTGTTAAATACGTAGTTATCGGACATTCAGAGCGTCGTGAATTATTCCATGAAACAGATGAAGATGTGAATAAAAAAGCACATGCTGTATTTAATCATGGTATGACACCAATCATTTGTGTTGGTGAAACAGATGAAGAACGCGAAAATGGTAAAGCTAATGAAATCGTTAGTAACCAAGTTGAAAAAGCACTAGAAGGTTTATCAGAAGAACAACTTAAACAAGTTGTTATCGCATACGAACCAATTTGGGCAATCGGTACTGGTAAATCAGCTACTTCTGCTGATGCAAACGAAATGTGTGCACACGTTCGTAAAACAGTAGCTAAAGTAGCAAGCCAAGACGTTGCTGATGCAACACGTATTCAATACGGTGGTAGTGTTAAACCTAACAACGTTAAAGAATATATGGCTCAATCTGACATTGATGGTGCATTAGTAGGTGGCGCATCATTAAAAGTTGAAGATTTCGTACAATTGTTAGAAGGTGCAAAATAATTATGGCTAAACAACCAACAGCTCTAATCATTTTAGATGGTTTCGCTAATCGTGAGAGTGAACATGGTAATGCTGTGAAACAAGCGAACAAACCTAATTTTGATCGTTATTACAGTAAATATCCTACTACTCAAATTGAAGCGAGTGGTTTAGACGTAGGCCTTCCTGAAGGTCAAATGGGTAACTCAGAAGTTGGTCATATGAACATTGGTGCAGGACGTATCGTTTATCAAAGTTTGACACGTATCAATAAATCAATCGCTGATGGTGATTTCTTTGAAAATGATGTATTAAATAATGCTGCACAACATGTTAAAGACCACAATTCTGCATTACATGTCTTTGGATTATTATCTGATGGTGGTGTACACAGTCACTACCAACATCTATTTGCATTATTAGAATTAGCTAAACAAAAAGGTTTAGATAAAGTTTATGTACATGCATTCTTAGATGGTCGTGACGTAGATCAAAAATCAGCACTTAAATACATTGAAGACACTGAAGCTAAATTTAAAGCATTAGGTGTAGGTCAATTCGCATCTATTTCTGGTCGTTATTATGCAATGGACCGTGACAAACGTTGGGACCGTGAACAAAAAGCATATAATGCGATTCGTAACTTTGAAGGTCCTTCTTATGCATCAGCTAAAGAAGGTGTTGAAGCTAACTACGCTAATGACTTAACGGATGAGTTTGTTGAACCATTTATTGTTGAAGGTCAAAATGATGGCGTGAACGATGGAGATGCGGTTATCTTCTTCAACTTCCGCCCTGACAGAGCAGCACAATTATCAGAAGTATTTACTAACAAAGCCTTTGATGGTTTCAAAGTAGAACAAGTTAATGACTTATACTATGCAACATTTACTAAATACAATGACAATGTAGATGCTGAAATTGTCTTCGAAAAAGTTGATTTAACGAATACAATTGGTGAAGTTGCTCAAAATAACAACTTGAAACAATTACGTATTGCTGAAACAGAAAAATATCCACACGTAACATACTTTATGAGTGGTGGACGTAATGAAGAATTTGAAGGTGAACGTCGTCGTTTGATTGATTCACCAAAAGTTGCAACTTACGACCTAAAACCTGAAATGAGTGCATATGAAGTTAAAGATGCATTATTAGAAGAGTTAGACAAAGGTGATTTAGATTTAATCATTTTAAACTTTGCTAACCCTGATATGGTTGGACATAGTGGTATGTTAGAACCAACGATTAAAGCAATCGAAGCAGTGGATGAATGTTTAGGTGAAGTTGTCGACAAAATTTTAGATATGAATGGTTATGCAATTATTACTGCTGACCATGGTAACTCTGATCAAGTGTTAACTGACGATGATCAACCAATGACAACACATACGACAAACCCAGTTCCTGTTATTGTAACTAAAGAAGGCGTTACATTACGTGAAACTGGTCGTCTAGGTGATTTAGCACCAACATTATTAGACTTATTGAATGTTGATCAACCATCAGATATGACTGGTGAATCACTAATTAAGCACTAAATAAAGTTGCGTTTTTAAAGTATAAGGATATTGTAATCCCTAATATAATCACTAAAACTTAGGGATTCAGTCCTTAACTGATATAAATATTTTATTTAAAGATTAAATCAAGCTATAATAGCTTTAGAATCTAAATTAAAGGAGATTTTTAACATGCCAATTATTACAGATGTTTATGCTCGCGAAGTCTTAGACTCACGTGGTAACCCAACAGTTGAAGTTGAAGTATTAACTGAAAGCGGTGCTTTCGGTCGTGCATTAGTACCTTCAGGTGCTTCTACTGGTGAACACGAAGCAGTTGAATTACGTGATGGAGACAAATCACGTTATAGTGGTAAAGGTGTTACTAAAGCAGTTGAAAATGTTAACGAAATTATCGCACCAGAAATCGTTGAAGGTGAATTTTCAGTATTAGATCAAGTATCTATCGATAAAATGATGATTCAATTAGACGGTACACCTAACAAAGGTAAATTAGGCGCTAACGCTATTTTAGGCGTGTCTATCGCAGTTGCGCGTGCAGCAGCAGACTTATTAGGTCAACCTTTATACAAATATTTAGGTGGCTTCAATGGTAAACAATTACCAGTGCCAATGATGAACATCGTAAACGGTGGTTCTCACTCAGATGCACCAATCGCATTCCAAGAATTCATGATTTTACCAACAGGTGCTGAATCATTTAAAGAAGCATTACGTTGGGGTGCTGAAATCTTCCATAACTTAAAATCAATCTTAAGTGAACGTGGTTTAGAAACTGCAGTAGGTGACGAAGGTGGTTTCGCTCCTAAATTTGAAGGTACTGAAGATGCTGTAGAAACAATCATCAAAGCAATCGAAAAAGCAGGTTACAAACCAGGCGAAGATGTATTCTTAGGATTTGACTGTGCATCATCTGAATTCTACGAAAACGGTGTATATGACTACACTAAATTCGAAGGTGAACATGGTGCGAAACGTAGTGCAGCTGAACAAGTTGACTACTTAGAAGAATTAATTGGTAAATACCCAATCATCACTATCGAAGATGGTATGGATGAAAATGACTGGGACGGTTGGAAACAATTAACTGACCGTATCGGTGACAAAGTTCAATTAGTAGGTGACGATTTATTCGTAACAAACACTGAAATCCTTTCTAGAGGTATTGAACAAGGTATTGGTAACTCAATCTTAATCAAAGTTAACCAAATCGGTACTTTAACTGAAACTTTCGAAGCAATCGAAATGGCTCAAAAAGCTGGATACACTGCAGTAGTTTCTCACCGTTCAGGTGAAACAGAAGATACTACAATCTCTGATATCGCTGTAGCTACAAACGCTGGCCAAATTAAAACTGGTTCATTATCAAGAACTGACCGTATTGCTAAATACAATCAATTATTACGTATTGAAGATGAATTATTTGAAACTGCTAAATTCGATGGCATCAAATCTTTCTACAATTTAGATAAATAAGTTTAATACAGAGATTTATTTAATATAATAGAGTTCACGCAAATGTATATTGCCTGTCACAGAGTTGAGACTGTGACAGGCTTTTTTAATCATGTGGCAAACAAAACGAACGCATGTTAAATCGAAGTTGTATATAACAGGTTGTAATTCTTTAAATAAAAAGGTGTTTGCTGAGAATGGAACAGATTTAATTTACGTATTCAAACTGATATAATAGATTTGTATATAAAAGAAGGAGAAGTAAAGATGGAGAATCAGCTTAATCAACCTAGTCAGAGGGAACGAAATGCAGGTAAGTTAATTGGCTACAGTTCTTTAATATTATGTATTTTATTGATCATCCATAACTTTATTGCATTAGATACATTAACGGCTAAGACGTTGTTATCACAGGCAGGTCAGAAAGTCAGTGATAGTGCAGTCGCTAACATCTTAAATAGTTTCAGATACACAGGAATGATGTATATCTTAGCTTATTTAGCGGGTGTCATTGCATTATGGAATCGACATAAGTACTTATGGTGGTTTATGTTTGCAGTTTATGTATCCAATGTATTATTTACATTAGTAAACTTAGCCATGGTTATAAATGCGATTATAGCAGCGAAATCAGTACTATTTATTATTCCAATTATAATTGTTATGATTTGCTCAACCGTATTAGCGTTATATATGCTAATCATTTCAATTGTACGTAAGAGCACGTTTAATCGATAGTCATTGATTATAAAGACGAGTATGTGATATAATTCGGAACGTATATAATGAATGGAGGACAATTTTCATGCATACACTTTTCATAGTACTATTAATTATTGATTGTATTGCATTAATCACTGTTGTATTACTCCAAGAAGGTAAAAGTAATGGACTTTCAGGTGCTATTAGTGGTGGCGCAGAACAGTTATTTGGTAAACAAAAACAACGTGGCGTCGATTTATTCTTGCATAGATTAACAATTATTTTAGCAGTCATTTTCTTTTTAATAATGATTGGTATCAGTTACTTTGGTTTATAAGGTCCGACGATGTTAATGTCGGGCTTTTTTATTTATAATGAATAGAGACGGATGACGTCTTAGATATTCAATTCGTGGACATAACGTCCAAGTTTAAATAATGCATATTTCCGAAGAAATAAGGGAATATTTAATAAGTATAAATATATATGTAAATAAGAGAAATGATGTTTGAAAAGTAAAACAGTATATATTAGTAATTTAGAGATAACGATGGAAGAGGGATTATGAATGCAAATTAAATTACCACAACCGTTCTTCTTTGAGGAAGGCAAACGCGCAGTCTTACTCCTACATGGATTTACAGGTAATTCATCAGACGTAAGACAATTAGGCAGATTTCTACAGAAAAAGGGCTACACGTCATATGCGCCACAATACGAAGGGCACGCTGCACCACCAGAAGAAATTTTAAAATCAAGTCCGCATGTATGGTTTAAAGACGTGCTAGATGGCTATGATTATTTAGTGGAACATGGCTACGAAGATATCGCCGTAGCTGGATTGTCATTAGGTGGCGTGTACGCCTTAAAATTAAGCTTGAACCGTCCAGTGAAGGGTATTATTACAATGTGTGCACCTGCTGAAGGGAAAACGCAAGGTACAATATATGAAGGTTTCTTAGAATATGCGCGTAACTTTAAAAAATATGAAGGTAAAGACCAAGATACGATTGATAAAGAGATGGAAGACTTCCAGCCAACTGAAACGTTAAAAGAGTTAAGTGAGACACTAAATAACGTTAGAAATGAAGTTGATGATGTACTTGATCCAATATTAGTAGTACAAGCTGAAAATGATGAAATGATTAATCCTCAATCAGCAAATTATATATACGATAATGTCGATTCAGAAGACAAACATATTAAATGGTATGCAAATTCAGGTCATGTCATAACAATCGATAAAGAAAAAGAACAAGTATTCGAAGACGTCTATGACTTCTTAGAAACTTTAGATTGGTCTGAATAATCATTTTAAAAATTAAAAGAAAGTAGAAAGGAGGGGCATGATGAATTTAAAGCAATCCATTGAAGACATTGTAAAACAACCTGATTATGAACCCATGTCTGTGCCTGATTTTCAAGATGCTTTAGGTCTTAATAGTGCCGACTCATTTAGAGATTTAATAAAGGTGCTAGTAGAACTAGAACAAGCAGGATTAGTTGAAAGAACTAAAACGGATAGATATCAACGTAAACAATCACATAAAAATACGAACTCTAAATTAATTAAGGGGACATTAAGCCAAAATAAAAAGGGCTTTGCATTCTTACGTCCTGAAGATGAAGAGATGGATGATATTTTTATCCCACCAACTAAGATTAATCGTGCATTAGATGGCGACACAGTGATTGTCGAGATACAGAAGTCTAAAGGTGAATATAAAGGTAAAATAGAGGGCGAAGTTAAATCAATTGAGAAACATTCTGTAACCCAAGTAGTCGGTACGTATAGTGAAGCGAAACATTTCGGATTCGTTATTCCAGATGATAAACGCATAATGCAAGACATTTTCATTCCGAAAGGCCAAAGTCTTGGTGCTGTGGATGGTCATAAAGTGCTCGTTCAGATTACGAAATATGCGGATGGTACGGATAATCCAGAAGGTCATGTATCAGCTATTTTAGGCCATAAGAATGATCCAGGTGTAGATATTTTATCAATCATTTATCAACACGGAATCGAAATTGAATTTCCTGATAATGTCTTGAAAGAGGCTGAGGCAGTACCTGAAGAGATTAAGTCTGAAGAAATCAAAGGACGTACTGACTTGCGTGACGAGCTAACGATTACAATTGACGGTGCTGATGCAAAAGATTTAGACGATGCAATTAGCGTTAAAAAATTAAAAAACGGTCATACTGAATTAACTGTAAGTATTGCAGATGTTAGCTACTACGTTAAAGAAGACTCAGCGTTAGATAAAGAAGCTTACGATAGAGCAACAAGTGTTTATCTAGTAGACCGTGTTATTCCGATGATTCCACACCGCTTAAGTAATGGTATTTGTTCATTGAATCCTGAAGTCGACCGTTTAACATTAAGTTGTCGCATGGAAATCAATGAACGCGGTGAAGTAGTAAATCATGACATATTTGATAGTGTCATTCATTCTAATTACAGAATGACATATGATGCAGTAAACCAAATTATTACTGAAAAGGACCCAAACGTTCGCAAACAATATCAAGAAATTACACCGATGCTTGATTTAGCACAAGATTTATCAAATCGTCTCATTCAAATGCGTAAACGTCGTGGTGAAATTGACTTCGATATTAGTGAAGCCAAAGTATTAGTGAATAACGAAGGTCTACCGACTGATGTAGTTTTACGTGAACGTGGTGAAGGTGAACGCTTAATCGAATCATTTATGTTAGCAGCTAACGAAACAGTGGCTGAACATTTCAATAAATTAGAAGTACCATTCATTTACCGTGTCCATGAACAACCTAAATCAGATCGTTTAAGACAGTTCTTCGACTTTATTACTAACTTCGGTATTATGATTAAAGGTACGGGTGAAGATATCCATCCTTCAACATTGCAATCGATTCAAGAGGAGGTTGAAGGCCGTTCAGAACAAATGGTTATCTCAACAATGATGTTACGTTCAATGCAACAAGCCCATTATGATGATACGAACTTAGGACATTTTGGTTTATCAGCAGAATACTATACCCATTTCACATCACCGATTAGACGTTACCCTGACTTAACGGTTCACCGTCTAATTCGAAAATATCTCATCGATCATTCTATGAATAATAAAGAATTGCATAAATGGGAAGATAAATTGCCGGAATTAGCAGAGCATACGTCACAACGTGAACGTCGAGCTATCGAAGCGGAACGAGATACAGATGAATTGAAAAAAGCGGAATATATGATTCAGCATATCTGCGATGAATTTGAAGGTATTGTAAGTTCAGTAGCAAACTTTGGTATGTTTATTGAATTGCCTAACACCATTGAAGGTATGGTTCATATTTCAAATATGACAGATGATTATTACCACTTTGATGAACGCCAAATGGCACTTATTGGTGAACGCCAAGCAAAAGTATTCCGCATAGGTGATCAAGTTACAGTAAAAGTCACACATGTTGATGTAGATGAGCGCATGATAGACTTCCAAATCGTTGGTATGCCATTACCGAAAAATGAACGAAGTCAACGTCCATCAAGAGGAAAAACCATTCAGGCTAAAACACGTGGCAAATCTCTAGATAAATCAAAAGATGATAATCATAAAGGCAAAAAGAAAAAACGTAAGCAACGAAAAGGTAAGAATCAACGTAATCGTGATAAAAAAGGTAAAACGAATCACAAACCATTTTACAAAGATAAAAGTGTGAAGAAAAAATCACGACGCAAGAAAAAATAATCAGCAAAGAGGTGACAGAGATTAATGGCTAAGAAGAAAACAAAATCACCCGGTACATTAGCTGAAAACCGAAAAGCTAGACATGATTATAATATTGAAGATACCATTGAAGCGGGTATTGCATTAAAAGGGACAGAGATTAAATCCATTCGTCGTGGTAGTGCCAATTTGAAAGATAGCTATGCGCAAGTTAAACGTGGCGAAATGTTCATTAATAATATGCATATTGCCCCTTATGAAGAAGGCAACCGTTTTAATCATGACCCTTTACGTTCTAGAAAGTTATTACTCCATAAAAAGGAAATTATTAAACTTGGAGAACGTACAAGAGAAATTGGATATTCTCTTATTCCATTGAAACTGTATTTAAAGCATGGTCAGTGTAAAGTTTTATTAGGTGTAGCCCGTGGTAAAAAGATACACGATAAGCGTCAAGCTTTAAAAGATAAAGCAATGAAACGTGATGTAGATCGTGCGATTAAGGACCGTTATTAAGCGTGTTTGTTGCTTAATTGGTCTCTATTTGGTATGATAACTGATGTTGTGAATGAACTGATATGTTAGTTAGTGATTGGGGTGACATTCTAACCGAATGCATCATCTCAATCTCGCAAGAATGATTAGAACTGAGAAATGCTTTAGATTAGTAGCCTCTCAGTTCAATCAGTTACTGCGTTTGTACATGATGCCATAAAGGGGTGTTATATACTAAACGTATCTAATATTATTTCGGGGGCGTTTTTGGATTCGACAGGGGTCCCTCGAGCACATTAAGCGTGTCGGAGGGTTGTCTCCGACATCAACACATTTCAGTAAATATAACTGACAAATCAAACAATAATTTCGCAGTAGCTGCGTAATAGCACTCTGCATCGCCTAACAGCATCTCCTACGTGCTGTTAACGCGATTCAACCCTAGTAGGATATGCTAAACACTGCCGTTTGAAGTCTGTTTAGATGAAATCCAATCAAACTAGCATAATACTGGTTGTCTGTTGCTTACTATTATGCGAAATTTATCAATAGACTACACACGTAGAAAGGTGTGTATCAGGACCTCTGGACGCGGGTTCGAATCCCGCCGTCTCCATTATGTAGCCTGCAACCCTTGTGGTTGTAGGTTTTTTATTATAGAGCCGAGTAAAAAAGCGAATGATTCTCTTCTGGGCAGGTACTTCGGTACTTGCCTATTTTTTGGCTCTACGTCAAATCGGACTGATGAGTCCAA
>NZ_KV838569.1:9172-30398 GCF_001838705.1 Staphylococcus sp. HMSC34C02 | reverse complement strand
TTTGGACTCATCAGTCCGATTTGACGTAGAGCCATAAATTTGGTTTTAAATTTTTAAATACAGGGATAGTCTCGCGTTGAATATCAACTTCTTTAAGATCGATATTATGAGCAATAGTATCTTCTTCGTTACCCAGTTCAGCTAAAATCTCACCATTTGGATTGATAATCATAGAATGACCAGCATAGTCTGTATTACCATCGTTTCCCGTTCCATTACATGCAATAATAAATATATCATTTTCAATTGCACGTGCTTGAAGCAAGGCTTTCCAATGATTTAACCTTGGTGTAGGCCATTGTGCAACATAAAATGCAACTTGTGCACCATTGCGCGCTGGATATCTCAATAATTCAGGGAAACGCAAATCGTAACAAATAATTTGTGTTGCTAGCGTACCTGATGAAAGTGAAAATGGTTCTGGGACTGCTTTACCATCTTCTAAATATGTCGGTTCATCCAACATAGGGACTAAATGAACTTTATCGTACTTATTAATTCGATGTCCTTCTCTAGAAACAGTAAATGCAGTATTATAAACTTTACCATTTCTGATATTAGAAACGGAACCAGCGACAATATCGACATGATATTGTTGTGCTAATGATTGAATGAACGGGAAACTGCGACTAAGTTCTCTATCAGCTTTTTGGTTCAACTCATTTAATGCATAACCGTTATTCCACATTTCCGGCAGAACAACGACCTCTGTATCTGCTTCTAATTTATTTTCAAACCAACTTTTAATTTTATTTTCATTTTTTTCAACGTTACCGTATTCAACATAAAATTGAAATATTTGTACTTTCATTTTTAAAATCTCCTCATCCCAAGATTAACTCTAATTTACTAAATTAAAAAAAGAAAATCAAAAATTGAGCGAGTTTCTTAATCTATGTAGATGCTCTAGAAAAATACGTTAAAAAAGACTCAACTTCAAATAGAACAAAGTGTCTAAGTAGAAATTGAGTCTTTAATGATTGATTTAACTAAATAAGTTATAGATAAATTATTTTTTAACGATGAATCTGTTGTCAGTAGGTTGAATTTCTTTCTCACCAGCTTGTTCACGGATATCTCCGAACGGCATTTGAGCTACAAGTTTCCATGAAGCTGGGATATCAAATGATTGTGTAGTAATTTGATCAACTAATGGATTGTAGTGTTGTAAAGAAGCGCCAATACCTTTTGAACTTAAAGCAGTCCAGATAGCAAATTGGTGCATTGCATTCGTTTGAACTGACCAGTTTGCAAAGTTATCAGCATAATTTGGCATTTGTTCTTGCAAACCTTTAATAACATCTTCATCTTCAAAATAAAGAATTGTACCATAAGCATGTTTGAAGCCATCAATGCGTTGCTCGGTTGGAGCGAAATCACGATCAGGACCCATAACATCTTTTAATACGGTTTTAGTATTATCCCAGAATTTGTGATGTTGATCATTTAATAATAATACAATTCTTGTTGATTGAGAGTTGAAAGCTGAAGGTGTGTATTTAATGATATGTTCAATCATATCTTCGAGTTCTTTGTCACTAATTGAAATGGTAGTTTCAGTACTATAAATTGTACGTCTATCTTCAATCTCTTGTAAAAATGGTTTCGTTTTTGATTTGCTAAATAAGCCCATGTAAAATCTCCTTTGTTTATATAAGTTATATCCTAAGTATAAATATTATACTTAGGTTTGTAAAATGTTTTTTTACAAAAAATGTCAAAAGTATTAATATTTTTTATCATTAATCATATATCCATGCATAATAGATAAATATTCTTTATACTGAAAGTGTTATAAAACACAAGGAGGTGGAAGATTGATGAAAAAGAAATTAGCCCAAACTAGTCTGATTTTAGCATTGAGTACATCTGTGATAGGTCATGAGCACGAGGTGAAAGCTGCAGATAAAAATCAACCGGCTACAGATGAGGTTAATCAGAATGCGGTTATTACAGATACACGTACACAAAATGATTTAAGTAATCAGAATGACTATTATGACAATCATCAATCTGATACCCAAGATACTGCTGTTTCAGAAAAAAACTCAGGTAGTCAAAACCATGGAGAGATGAAACCAACTACTGAGAATAATGATGATACGCAGTTAGATCATGACAATACTATGAATCATGATAATGCAACTGATAACAGTCAACCGGAGAACGATGATGGCAATGATACCGAGGAAAATTCAAGTAAACCAGGAAATAGTCATCCAGGTAACCAAGAAGGAGAAAACAATCCCGGAAATCAAGATGTAGACAAGCCAAATGAAGAACACAAACCCGGTGAGAACGAAACGGATAAACCAGATGAAGGAAGCAACTCTGATGAGAGCGATACAGCGCATCCTGGTGATAAAGATCAATCTGGGGAAAATAACTCAGGTAATCAAGAAGGAGAAGGCCAGCCCGGGGATAGTGATACAGACAAACCAGACGAAGGCAACAAGCCAGGTGAGGGCGAATCCAATCAACCAGGCGATCAAGAAACGGATAAACCAGGTGATGAAGACAAACCTGGAGCGACTGGAAAGGATCAACCTGGTGAAGGAAGTAAGCCAGGGAACGATGATTCAGGTCAACATAATGGAGGAAGCAAGCCAGGCAATCAAGGAACAGATAAACCAGATGAAGGAAATAAGCCAGGAGAAAGTGATAATCCTCAGCAACCACCAAACCATGATGGCAATACACATTCTGGCTCTAATCAAGGTGAACACAACACAGGTTCCGGACAAAACGGTTCAAACAATGGTTCGCAAAACCATTCCAATGGAAGTTCTAACAATCATAATTCAAATAATCGTGGAAATCACCAGGATGAACACTCAGGACATTCAAATTCAAATGATATGACAAATCATAATCCACAAGAAAATAATCATGGAACTAATCAAGGACAACAACCGACTTGGTCACATCACGATCATAATGTGTCTGATTCAATGATTCATCATATATATCCGAATAAGCACCAAAATCAATCAGAAATGAATGGTTCAACTACGACTAATCAATGGTATTATGGTGGACGTTTACAACATAATCATAACCAAAATGATACGGAAGTCTATACAAATAATAATCATAGACAAAATCAATTGCCATTCTATAGTCAATCTGCACTTTTAAACAGATTAAATGATTTGGCTAATGGTTCATATAAATATAATCCATATATCATTAATCAGGTTAATAGGTTAGGCAATAATAATGAGTACATTTCAAATCAAGATTTTTATAGACTTTTTCGCAAACAATCATTTAATAATCAATACTTAGATTACTTGCAAAAAGGCTCAAACTACTTTAGATTTGAGTATTTTAATCCATTAAACTCAAAAAAATATTACAAAAATTTAGATGAGCAAGTATTGGCACTCATCACGGGTGAAATTGGCTCAATGCCAGACTTGAAAAAACCAAGTGATAGGGATAAAGAAGAAGAGGCTGATATTCAGAGTCACGATGAAGATAAAATTATAGATAGTAACGAGGAGAGTAAAGAAGCGGAAAATAATGATAAATATAAAAACATTAATATAGCTTTAATCACATCTATAATTGTGATTTTCGTAGGTGTCACTGGTAGATTTATTTATAGAAAAATTAAAAACTAAAAGAAAAACAGGAGTGGGACAGAATTTTGTCCCACTCCCGTTAACTTTTACATAAATAAATGAACAATAAAATTACTTTGTTCTTGTAACTGCTTAACCGTATCACCAAAGAAAAATTGGACTGCAACTACAAAACCATTTTGTAGCATGTGGATAATAATTGGAACTGAAATGCGTTTAGTTAAGACATAAGCAAGCGAGAATAACATGCCCATTCCAAAGTATATGAAGAAAAATTTAACATCATTATGTGCGATTGCAAATAAAATTGAACTTACAATAGAAGCAATTAAAAATGCAACAATTCGGTTTCCTTTAATTTTATTATAAATTTCACCGAATATAACCTTTCTGAATATATATTCTTCTAGTATTGGACCGACAATTGAGATTAATAATATGAATACTGGAAGCTGTTTAGCAATTGCCATTATTCTCTCAGTATTAGGACTTTGCTGTGGTTGACCAACTAACCACATAGTGATTAGACTAGCTATCATTTGATATATCATAACTACTACAAATCCTAGTAATGCCCATGGTAAAATGTAGCGTTTAGGTTCTTTATATCCTTGCTCTAATCTAGTTGGATTTTTAATGATACTGTTTAACCAAATAATTAATAAAGCTGCGATTACAAATAAAATCACTTGAGTATAAACGCCAGCTTTTGCAAGTTCCATCCCTCTTAAATTACTAAAGAAAGGTAAATGCTGTATTAATAAGGGTAAGAACTGTGCTAAAGCATAAATAACAATGGTAAGAAATGCTACCCAAATTCTTTTCATTCTATTCCTCCAAAAATAATAATCAACATTAGTTAGTTTATCGTAAATTTGTATGTTATACAAAATATAGATAATCCTTTCGCTTGAAAAATTGACCAAATTTGATTAATATAAGATGTAGATTAGCACTCAATTATTTCGAGTGCTAAAAAGGAACCTGTTAAGGAGGAACGATCATGCTTAAACCATTAGGAAATCGTGTGATTATTGAACGCAAAGAACAAGAACAAACAACAAAAAGTGGCATTGTACTTACTGACAGTGCGAAAGAAAAGTCTAACGAAGGTGTAGTAGTAGCTGTTGGAACTGGACGAGTTCTAGACAATGGTGAAAGGGTTGCTCCAGAGGTTAAAGAAGGAGACCGAGTAGTATTCCAAGAATACGCTGGTTCAGAAGTTAAACGTGGAGATGAAACATACTTAATTTTAAATGTTGAAGATCTACTTGCTATTATTGAAGACTAAAATTTTATAAATAATCAACATTAAATATATTGACATAATGGAGGTACATTAAATGGCTAAAGACTTAAAATTTTCTGAAGATGCAAGACAAGCAATGTTACGTGGTGTAGATAAATTAGCCAATGCCGTTAAAGTTACAATTGGACCTAAAGGACGTAATGTAGTTTTAGATAAAGAGTATGTCGCACCATTAATTACAAATGATGGTGTCACAATTGCCAAAGAAATTGAACTAGAAGATCCTTACGAAAATATGGGTGCGAAATTAGTTCAAGAAGTAGCGAATAAAACAAACGAAATTGCTGGTGATGGCACTACAACAGCAACTGTATTAGCTCAAGCTATGATTCAAGAAGGGTTAAAAAACGTCACAAGTGGTGCGAACCCAGTTGGACTGCGTGAAGGTATCGATAAAGCTGTAAGAGTAGCGGTACAAGCACTACACGATATCTCTCAAAAAGTAGAAAATAAAAATGAAATTGCGCAAGTTGGTGCTATTTCAGCAGCAGATGAAGAAATTGGTAAATATATTTCTGAAGCAATGGATAAAGTGGGTAATGACGGTGTTATTACAATTGAAGAATCAAATGGACTAGATACAGAATTAGAAGTTGTTGAAGGTATGCAGTTTGATAGAGGATATCAATCACCATACATGGTTACAGATTCAGATAAAATGATTGCTGAATTAGAAAGACCATATATTTTAGTGACAGATAAAAAAATCTCTTCTTTCCAAGATATCTTACCTTTATTAGAACAAGTCGTGCAATCAAGTCGTCCAATTTTAATTGTAGCTGACGAAGTTGAAGGTGATGCTTTAACTAATATCGTATTAAACCGTATGCGTGGTACATTTACTGCAGTTGCAGTTAAAGCACCTGGTTTTGGTGATCGTCGTAAAGCGATGTTAGAAGACTTAGCAATCCTAACTGGCGCTACAGTTATTACGGATGATCTAGGTTTAGAATTAAAAGACGCATCCATTGATATGCTAGGTAGTGCCAACAAAGTTGAAGTAACTAAAGATAATACTACAGTTGTCGATGGCGACGGAGATGACAATAGTATTGATGCACGTGTCAGTCAAATCAAAGCACAAATTGATGAAACGGATTCTGATTTTGATAAAGAGAAATTACAAGAACGTTTAGCTAAATTAGCTGGTGGTGTTGCAGTAATTAAAGTCGGAGCTGCATCTGAAACTGAATTGAAAGAACGTAAATTACGTATTGAAGATGCCTTAAACTCTACACGTGCTGCAGTTGAAGAAGGCATCGTTGCCGGTGGTGGTACAGCATTAGTAAACATCTATAATAAAGTAGAAGAAATAGAAGCGGAAGGTGATGTGGCAACAGGCGTGAATATCGTACTTAAAGCGTTATCTGCACCTGTACGTCAAATCGCTGAGAATGCTGGCCTTGAAGGTTCGGTAATTGTTGAGAGATTAAAACATGCAGATGCAGGTATTGGATTCAATGCCGCAACGAATGAATGGGTAAATATGCTTGAAGAAGGCATCGTTGACCCTACAAAAGTAACGCGTTCTGCATTACAACATGCTGCAAGTGTTGCTGCGATGTTCTTAACTACAGAAGCAGTAGTTGCAACTATCCCTGAACCAGATAATAATGACAATCCAGGTATGGGTGGCATGCCAGGTATGATGTAAAAACGCCAATAAACGTTGGTTTAAAGGCGTTTGGCGATTTCATGTGACATAATAATGACATAAAAATCTTAAAATAATTCTTTACTGACGTTTTCCATGAGTTGACTAAACTTGTGGGAAGCGTCTTTTTTATATGAGTTGGTAATCTTTGCGTAGATGTTCATTGTGGTATTTATATCTTTGTGGCGTAGTCTTTCTTGTATTTCCTTAATATGTACACCTGCCTCTATAAGTAGGGCGCAATTTGTATAACGAAACGAGTGCGTGCTTATTTTTTTGTTGGTTATGTCAGTCTTTTTAACTATGGCTTTTATCCATAATTGCAGCTTTTTAATCACAAGTGGATAACCGTTCACATCAGTAAATACGAAATTATTATCTACATAAAACTCATTTTTCCATGTATCCTGGACGTTCACTTTATAATCTTTGAGTAATTGAATCACATGAGGATCTACTGAGATTTTACCGATTGAGCTTTCAGTTTTCGGTGTAAGTATCTGATAATGCTTTTTATTATTATTCGGATTGTAATAAGTCTTTGTAATGCTAATCGTGTTGTTCTCAAAGTCTATATCAGACCATTTTAATGCTAACAATTCGCCTGCACGCATACCCGTATATGCTAATGTGGTAAACACTTCAAAGCTATTTTGTGGTGAATGGTTATTTTTAGCAACCTCCAGGAATTGAAATAATTCATCTTTTTCAAGAAACTTTTTGTGTATCTCAATGTCTTCTAATTCTTCCACACTTACTTTCTTTTTAGGTCGTTTAATACCCTCACTAGGCAATACTTTTATTAATCGCATTTCATACGCATACTTAAATATCATATTTGTAGATGCCACAATACTATCAACATAATTCTTGCTATACTGTGCGCTCATATCGTCCACAAAGCGTTGATAATCATGTTTCTTGATAGTTTGTATTGGTTTAGTATCAAAACGCTCTATGGCGTGCTGTATGGCTTTCTCACGTGCTCTGACACTACTTATTTTTACATCATTAGCATACTGTTTAATCCAGTCATCAGCTACTTGTTTGAACGTGCTAGAAGAAGGGGCGATATAGTCACCATTTCTTATTTGACGCTCAATCATTTCAGCTTGATGTTTAGCATCTGATTTACGTTTGAAGCCAGTCTTAGATATGTATTCATATTTGCCAGTTTCTGCATTTTTACCTAGAGATATACGATAACGCCAATTATTTTTAGCAATCTGATCATAACTTGCCATGTTGTCACCTTTATTTGAGTGTAATTTTTTTTAATGTTTCATATTCGCTTTCTTTAAATAATCCCAAAGCAATATAATCGCCTTTTTTAAAACTAATGCTTTTTCTATCGATAGTTTTTACTTCTTTAAAGTCTAACAATAATGATGTAATAGACCCTATGATCTTATTAATAAAATCAGTTCTAAATGAAATTGTTAAATTAGAAATAAAATTATAAAACTCTTCATCATTGTAATGATCTGAACTTTCTAGTCCAACGTTAATATAAGCCTTAAATTCATTTTTTCTAACGGGAATATCATAAGAATTTCCTAGATAGATAAAAACATTAAAGTAAAATAGTTTTTCGTAATTTTGATTTTTGATTGTAATTGTAAAATCAATAGGAAGATTTTTATCTGAATCAATTTTATCCATTTGAAAACTAACTAGATATGGTGAATACTCAAAAAATTCACAAGGAGTTACACCTAAAAAATTACATAATTTATCAACAGTATCAAACTGAACCCCTTTACCATTATTTTCTGCTATTGCCATTAATGTAGTTTTTGATATTCCTGTTTCTTCGTATAAGTCAGAAATTTTTAAACCTCGTTCAGCCATCAATACAGATAATCTACTTTGAATCATATTTTTTACCTCCTTTATTTTCACAATCATTTTACTATATGTCACTAAAAAAATACAGAGTTCACTAATATAGTTTAGAGTATTGACAATTGTTACCTTGAAGCTTACAATGTAATTAATAACAGATGACAAAAAAATATAACAGACATCTGTTAAAAAGGAGTGAGAATAATGAAAAATAATTTTCGTGTACTAATTGCTATAAAAAAACTTTCGATAGCAAAGATCAACGAGGAAACGGGGATAGCAAAAGCAACATTATATGGTTTGTATTATGAAAAAACTCAAAATCCTACATTACCTATTATTTTAAAGCTATGTAACTATTTAAAAGTTACACCTAACGAGTTTTTAGGAATTGATAATGAAATTAAGGAGGCTTAACCAATGTTCAACATTAATATTGATGAAGAAGAAGCACGTGCTTTATTAGAGAAAGCAATTAATGAACGTGTAGATGAATTGGCAAGAGAAAAATTCTTCATGACCTACAAAGAATTAGCTGAATACCTAAATTTAAGTAAACCAACAATTGAGGAGCTACTTATTAATAACGGGCTTAAGTACTATATGGTAGGCAGCACTTACCGATTTAAGAAATCTGATGTAGATGAATTCATGGAACAGCTTACGGCTCACATGGATATTCAGAATAACGATTTTAAGCAAGTGAATATTAAAAAATTACTGGAGGCGCAAAATGTATAAGTTTTTATTCTATTTACTTTTAACAGTGGTAGCAAGTTGTTTAGCAATATACGTTGTACCGTTTCACATGGTTCTAGCAATATATTTATTAGGTTCAATGATTGCATTATTAAATTATGAATATTTGGAGGATTAGAAAATGAAAATGAAAGAAAAATATCAATTATCAAAAGTAGTAAAAGTATTAGAGAAAGTATTATATGAAAAAGATAAAGACGTATTTTTATCAGCAAAAGATAGATTTCATTCTATTACAGATTATCGCTATGACGATACAGCATTTTACGAACATATTTTAAAACTAATTCATAAAGAGTTATTTAACATTCTTGCTGAATTAGATTTTGAAGATGAGGCATTTCTAATTATTGATGAAGTAACAATGACATTAAGCGATGTTATGAATGAAGACAAAGAAATTTACTACTATACCGTAACAGATAGCACAGGTGAACATGAACACACAACAGATCGTGAAGGGCATGTAATTGGTATTTTAGAATGGGCATTAGACTATATTGTAGGAAATATTGAAGTGGAGGAAGTAGAATAATGAATTTTGAATTAAACAATGCGTTATGTGATTTGGAAGTTTTAAAAGAGAAAATAGATGATGTATTAACTTCTTTTGTATGGTTTAATGATGATTATTTCACTCATGAGCCTAACCACGTATTGAATAAAGAGGATATTTTAAATCATGGATATAGATACCACGAGCATAGAATTAAAAACGCACAAACGATTGATTTAATGCTAACGTATCAGAAAGATTTCGGACAACTTATTGAAAGATTTAAGAAAATAGAAAAAGCGTCATCAGCGAAGTTTGGCGACAGAACTGATAACGCATAAATGTTTGGAATAGTATAAAAAAAACAAGCATGGAATGGTTTGTTTACCACATTTTTATTTTACCATTTCGTGCTTTGTTTTAGAAGTGTTTAGGAGGAATTTAATGGCAATTAAAGAAAAAGACAAAATAATTGAAGTAAATACGCTAGAAATACCCGAAGAATTAAAAGAATTGCCTAAATGGGTATTATGGCGTGCTGAATGGAATGATAAGAAACAAGAATTTAAAAAAGTACCTTATAAAAGTGGAGGTTACAAAGCTAGTTCTACTAAAAGAGATGATTGGTCTAGTTTTGATTTTGTTTATAAAATTTTGGAAAATAATAAGTTATATAAAGGACTTGGATTTGTATTAAGTAAAGATGATGATTATATAGTATTAGATATAGATAATGCTATTGATGAAAACGGTCAAATCAATTCAGATTTAGCGTTAGAAATGACAGAACTTACTTACTGTGAAATGTCGCCTAGTGGTACTGGATTACATTGCTTTTTTAAAGGGGAATTACCAGAACAACGTAAGAAAAAACGTTTAGATTTGGATATAGAATTGTATGATAATGCTAGGTTTATGACAGTCACAGGTGAAGCAATCGGACAATCTGAAATATGTGATGAACAAGAAATATTGAACAATCTAGTAGAACGATTCTTCAAAGAAGAACAGAATTTTGAAACTACTTTAACTTATGATCCTAATCATAAAAGTGAGTTATCAGATGAAGAAGTTATCGACCTTATGCTGAAATCTAAACAAAAGGATAAGATTAGTGACTTATTGGAAGGTAACTTTGAAAAGCATTTTGCTAGTCCTAGTGAAGCAGTGCAAAGCTTATTGCATTATCTAGCTTTTTATACAGGTAAAGATAAGCAGCAAATGGAGCGTATATTTTTAACCTATAATAATTTAACTGATAAATGGGATAGTAAGCGTGGTAATACCACATGGGGGCAGTTGGAACTTGATAAGGCTGTAAATAATCAGAATGAAGTTTATAAGAAAAGTACCACTAAGAATGTAAAAGAATTACTAAAAGAATTACGTAAAGAAGAATTACAACATATGCGCGAAGTGTGGGAAAAAGAGAAAGAAAAAGGCGAAGCATTCGGTCGTCCACCTCAAACAATTAAGCCTATTAGATGTGCATATATATTAAACGAACACTTAAATTTTATCTTGTTTGATATGGAAGAAGATACAAAGTTAGCTTTTTATATGGAAAATGAAGGAATTTATACACAAAATTATACCTATATTAGACGTGTTATAAGTTGGTTAGAACCCAAACATAACAAAAGAAAAGCTGATGATGTTATTTATCATCTCATTCACAATTTTGCACCAGTAATAGCCAGAACTAATGACCCAGATTTAATACCTGTGAATAATGGTGTATACAACAGGCAGACAAAAACACTCGAACCGTTTACACCTAGATATGTATTTACTACCAAGATTTCTACAAATTACGTAGCAAATGCACCAGCACCTGTAATTAATGGTTGGAATTTTGATGAATGGTTATATGAAATCGCATGTGCAGATAGAGAAGTTTACACATTACTATGGCAAGTTATCAGTGATAGTTTGAACGGTAACTATACACGTAAAAAAGCTATATTTCTTGTAGGTGATGGAAATAATGCAAAAGGTACATTTCAAGTTATGCTTTCTAATTTAATTGGCTTTGATAATGTAGCAAGTTTGAAAGTTAATGAATTCGATCATGATTTTAAATTAGGTGTATTAGAAGGTAAAACTTTAGTTATTGGCGATGATGTTCCAGTAGGTGTGAATATTGAGGATAGTTCCAACTTTAATAGTGTGGTAACAGGTGACTCTGTATTAGTTAATATTAAAAATAAGCAGCCATTTAGAACTGTTTACAGATGTACCGTTATACAATCAACAAATGGTATGCCTAGATTCAAAAATAAAACTGGCGGGACTAATAGAAGATTATTAATAGTGCCATTTAATGCAGATTTTAACGGAGAGAAAGAAAATCCAGATATAAAAGAAAAGTATTTGAATGATAAAAAAGTGCTTGAATATATATTATATAAAGCTATTAATTTGGATTTTAAAAAATTCATTATACCTCAAGTATCAGCCAAAATGTTAGAGGAATATAAGCAAGATAACGACCCTGTATATGATTTCAAAGTGGTTGAGTTTGATACATGGAAGGTTGATAAAGTTCCAAAATCAGTAGTTTATTTCAGATATAAAATTTTCTGTGAAAACAGTGGATATCACGCATTATCTGAAAGGAAGTTTTATAAATCTTTTAATCAATATTTAAGTAAAAATTGGACTGAAGACAGAGCGAGATTTTATTCAGTCTCTGACTTACAAAGCAAAACGGGTTATTTTGATCCAACCTTAGTACCAAACGGAGAATTAAAAAGATCATATATAAAAGAAGTGTGACTGAAACTGTGACCGAAATAGATAATTTACCTTTGTTTCAATCACAGCTACAAACATTGTCATATCAAGCCTTTGGATAATTTATCTTTTTTTGCTGTGACTGAAGTAAAATGTTTCAGTCACACCTACAAACATTGTCATATCAACGATAAAAGCAAAAACTGTGACTGAAATTATAAAAATTACGAACTTCAGTATAAATTAAATAGAAATATCTAAGTAATTAATTTTGTGAGTATGTTGTGGTTATTTCGGTCACTCAGTCACACTTTTTGCCCTAAACCCTTGTGGCAGTAAGAGAAAAAGGTGTGACTGAAACTGTGACTGGTGTGACTGAAAGGGTAGTTTTAGAAAATTTCGGTCACACCTCAAACTAAAAAAAGGAGATTTTACAATATGAAGAAATCAAAATTTGAACTACTAGAAGAATATGCTAATCAATTTTACGACGGACATTATACAATAATGAAATTCACTACAAATTATCGTGTAGCTTTTGGCACATTATACTCTACTGATTATGATGAATTACGAAACGACATAAGTAAAATGGCAGAAGGTAAAACATTAGAGCTAGCATGTGAAAATTGTATTGTTAATAAAGTTGAATTATAACCCTAAACCCCCACCGCAATTGGCTTTATAGAGCCTTTTGTGGTATAATTTAAGTAAATAATTAGTACCTGGTACTAAAATATAGAGCGTACAATACAAAAAGAAAAGTAGGTGACGATGTGCCGAAGTGGATTAATAAGATGTTGGGACTGGATAAAATAGAACAGACCACAGCAAGACAGTTTGAAATGCTTTCAGGTAGCTTTCAATCGTTTTCACAGTTTAACGGAGATGCGTATTCAAATGACATATTTAGAAGTGCAGTAGATGCAATCGCTCGACATATTGCGAAGTTATCAGGTAAGCATGTGAACGATACAAAAGACTTTAATAATTATAAAATTAACCGATTATTACAGAATAGACCTAATCCATATATGAGTGGTTATGATTTTCTTTATAAAATCGCAACACAATATTACTTATTCAATAATGCGTTTATTCTCATTCAAAAAGACAATAAGGGAAATCTTTCAGGTTTGTACCCACTGACACCAACAAGCGTTGAGTATGTGGTCGATGGTGCAGGCGAGATGTTTCTAAAGTGTTTATTTAAAGATGGTGAGATTGTTCATTTTAGATTGTCCGAGGTGGCTATATTGCGCCGTCATTTTAATTCTAATGAATTACTAGGTGATGACAATTCAGCTATTATGAACACGCTAGACCTGGCTCATACACAAAACTTAGGTATGGAATCAGCGATTAAAAACTCAGCACAAATTAGAGGTATATTGAAATACAATCAAAAATTAGCAGATTCCAAACTTAAGGAAAAGAAAGATGCGTTTATGAATGATTATCTTTCTATGAGTAACAACGGGGGCGTTATTCCTTTAGATGCCATGCTTGAATACATTCCATTAAAAACGTCAGATGTGCAAATTGATACATCACAAATGGAAGTCGTTAAGAAAAAGATATACGACTATCTAGGCATCAATGAGGATATTGTAACTGGTAAATATGATGAGAATCTATGGCAAGCATTTTATGAATCGACAATAGAACCTTTTGCGATACAACTTTCATCAGAACTCACGGATAAAATATTTACTGAACGTGAACAAGCCTTCAGTAATCGTATTATTTTCGAATCATCTAAATTACAGTATGCGAGCAATCAATCTAAATCAAATATGATTAAAGAGTTGTTGCCGTTAGGCTTACTCACAATCAATGAAGCACGTGACTTAATGAATTTAAGCGCAGTTGAAGATGGTGACGAACGCATACAATCACTTAACTATATAGAAAAGACGCTAGCAAAAAATTATCAGATGGGAGATAAGGAGGTCGGACAAGATGAAGGAAATTAGAAGTGCAGATATACAAGCAGAAACTAGAGATGACGAGATGGTGCTAGAAGGTACCGCAATCGTTTTTGATAAACCCGCACTGATTAATACGCCGACAGGTTCATATACCGAAATTATCAAACGTAATGCGCTGGACGGAGTGAAGTTTAATGACACAAGACTTTTAGTGTCACACGATCAGAACCGTCTACCATTAGCAAAATCACCTAAAACGATGGACGTGTGGCAAGATGATGCAGGTATGCATTTCAGAGCTAGGTTGGCAAACACTAGTGAATCACGTTCTGTATATGAATCAGTAAAACGTGGTGATATGTCAGGCGTTAGTTTCGGATTTACTGTATCAGACGGCAGTCGGTACGATGTAGAAACTAGAACACGCACAATTACTAAAATAGATAAAGTATTAGAGTTTTCTGTGGTGAACTTTCCGGCTTATTCAGAAACATCTGTTGAAGCTAGAAGTCAGATGCAGGAAGCAGAGAAAAGACAATATGAAATTAATAAAGCGAAAATTAACCTTAACAAATTATTTATAAAGGAGATTAACTAATATGTTTAATACAGTAAGTGAGGCATTTAATTATTATCGTAATTCTTCACTAGAAGAAATTGAAACACGAGCAAGAGAAATCAAAGGCCAAATTGATACAGACCCAGAAACAAATGTAACTAAGTTAAATATTGAAATCGAAGGCTTAAACCAAGCTAAAGCAAATATTAAAGATAAGGAGAATCAACAAGTGGAACAAAATAATACAGAGCAACGTTCATACAATCCAATTACAGGTACGCAATTAAGAGGACAAAATGAAGTGCCAACAGAAAATATCTTTGGCTCAAATGAATATCGTTCAGCATTCTTTAAAACAATGTTAGGTAAAAACTTAACAGATATTGAACAACGTACATTTAATAGAGCAATGGAACAACAAGACATTGAACATCGTGCAGATGAATTTGCTTCATCAAGTAATTCAAGCGCAGTTATTCCAGAGCAAACTTTAAATGAAGTGATTAAGAAAGCACGCACACAAGGTGGCTTACTGGCAAATGTTCGTACTTTCAATATGCCTACTAAAATTCGTATTCCAATCGGTACACCACAAGACAGAGCAGAATGGCATACAGAGGGCGCTTATGTAGAAGCAGATAAACCAATCACAGCATCAGTACAATTTGAAGCTAATGAAATCTTAAAAGTATTCTCAATCTCAGTAAAAGCTAAAACAATGAGCATTCAAGCGTTCGAATCTTACCTAGTAGAAGAATTGACTAACTGTGTTGTAGAAGCGATCGAATATGCATTAATCAATGGTACAGGTAAAGGACAAGGCGAAGGTATCTTAACAGGCATCAAGTGGGATGCTACAAATACAGTAGATGCAACAGGTAAGTACACAGACTTCACAAAAGCATTAGGTATGTTATCACGTGGCTATGCACAAAATGCGAAGTTTGCCATGAGTAACGCAACGCTATATAACCAAGTGTATGGTGTGATGGATAACAACCAACGACCTATCTTTATCCAAGATGCGCAACGTGAGAATGTTGGATATATCTTTGGTAAACAAGTTATCATTGATGACAATATCGAAGATGGCACAATCATCTTAGGTGATTTCAATTATGTAGGCTATAACTTGCCACAAGGTATTATGTTAGAAAGCTCACGAGAAAGTTCATTCCGTAGTGGCTTAATTGATTATAGAGCTATGGCAGTAGCAGATACTCGTGTATTAATGAGTGAAGCGTTTGTTAAGTTATCTACTACATCAGAACCAATCGCATAAACAATATAAACCAGTGAGGGCATCAGTGATTAGCTGGTGTCCTTTATTAATAGCTATCGAGTGGGACCGTGGTCCTTATCGAGAAATACACCGATATGGTCCAAGGACCAGAACGGTATAAGAAACAAGGAGTGAACACAATGATTTTATCAATAGAAGATGCACGTAATGCTTTGAGAGTTGATGGAGATTTTAACGATGATATTATCATTCCATTAGTTGAAGCCATACCTAACTACTTATATATCACCACTGGTCGTGATTGGTTAGATGAACCAGTGCAACCATTAGCACAAACGACAGCAAAGTTTATACTTCAGTTATGGTTTGACCCTCAAACACAAGATAGCGAACGTTTAAAGCGTACAATTGATAGCTTATTAGGCGCATTACATGCATTAGGAAGTGAGTACGATGGCTAGGAGTGTACCACAAGCATTTTATAAGTCTAGTAAGTGGATTAAGTGCAGAAATGGTTATATGGCTTCACAGAACTATATATGTGAGCGTTGTGGAGGTTTAGCGTCTATTTGTCACCACAAAGTATGGTTAAATGCAGAGAACTACACTAATCCTTATGTATCATTGAACCATGATTTGCTAGAAAGTCTATGTCAGGCGTGTCACAACCAAGAGCATTTCGGAAGTCCATCAACAGGCGAAGGATTAAGATTTGATGAAAAAGGCAATTTAATAAAAATATAATATAATAAATAATTTATACCCCCCTATCAATAAACTAGAGGTTGATTCGTTAGTATCGTTCGAGGACTTTTCTTTTCCTCCATTCGAGGTTTTAAAAGTTTAGGGGTACCTAAAAATTGTTTTAAGGAGATTAAAATATGGATAAGATATATAAATCAATTAATTTAGAACAACTTAAAATACAAATTGACAAAGATGATAATATTAATAAACCAGTTGCATATGATTTAATAGAAGAATTAAATTTCATGAAAGAAACAATGAACGAACTGAAAAATACTGTACGCACACATGGCGCAACGTACATCTTTAGACAGGGCGAACAGGAATATTTGAAAGAAAGTCCTGCTATGAAGTCATACAATACGACAGTTTCGAAGTATAACGCCACACTTAAGCAATTACTGTCTCTATTGCCTCAAGAAGTAGAAGAATCTGACGCATTTATGGACTTTGTGACTAATGGCTAACTACATTGAACAGTATTATAAAGCAATAGAGAATGGCGAGATTGTGACTTCTAAACGTGTAAAAAAACAATATCAGAAACTAATTCAAGATATGGAACATCACGACAAATATATCTTTGATGAAGATAAAGCTATGCGACCAATTCAATTTATAGAAAATTTCTGTCGTCATTCTAAAGGTGAACTTGCTGGTAAACCCTTAGTATTAGACCTATTCCAAAAAGCCTATATTTCGGCACTATTTGGCTTTGTCGATAAAGAAACAGGTTACAGACGTTACACTGAATCATTTTTCTTTGTTGGTCGTAAGAATGGTAAGACAACCATGTTAGCAGCGATTGCTTTATACATGATGATTGCAGACGGTGAAAGTGGCTCAGAGGTGTACTCAGTTGCATCGAAACGTGATCAAGCAAATATACTGTTCGACCAAGCACATGAGATGATTGTACAGAGTCCTGACTTAAATAAAAATATTCGTAAGCGCAAATCAGATTTATACTTTGCACATAACTTTAGCAAAATGCAGTCACTAGGCAAGAACTCCAATTCATTAGATGGACTTAATGCGCATCTTGTTGTGATTGATGAATTACATTCAATTCAAGACAGAAATCTTTATGAAGTAATGAAACAATCGCAATCTGCACGTACACAGCCATTACTCATTATGATTACAACAGCTGGAACACATAGGGGAACAATCTTTGATGATTTATATGAGTATGCTTGTAACGTGGTTGATGGTAATTTCACTGATGATAATTTCTTGCCGATTATGTATGAGTTAGATCATAAAGCTGAGTATAAACTTCCTGATTGTTGGCAGAAAGCTAATCCTGCATTAGGTGTATCTAAAAAGGTTGAAGATATTGAGCGTAAAGTGGCACGTGCACAAAATAACATGAATGACCTAACGGGTATCTTAACCAAAGACTTTAATATCCGTGAAGTGACACATAGCGCATGGCTTACGTTCGACGCAATCAATAATGAAGATACATTCGATATTAAAGATTTTACAGGCTGGTATGCGATAGGTTCGGCTGACCTTTCTATCACAACAGACTTAAGTTGTGCCACATTATTATTTATTGACCCTGAAACTGAAATGAGATTCGTTCATCAGATGTATTGGTTGCCTGAAGATAATTTATATAAACGTGTGCATGAGGACAAAATACCATATGACAAATGGCACGAACAGGGGCTATTAAGGTTATGCAGTGGTAACACGATTGATTATAGCGATATTACAGATTGGTTTATTGAGATGATGAATGACTATGATATAACGCCACTATGGATATATTACGATAACTATTCAGCAAGATATTGGGTATCCGAAATGGAGGCGTATGGCTTTCACATGGTACGAACGCCACAGGGGGCTAAAACGTTAAGTTTACCAATGCAAAATATGGGCGCCGATTTAGAGAAACATAAAATCAATTACAATAATAACCCTATTTTAAAATGGTGCTTAACTAATACAGGTGTAGAAACTGACAGGAACGGTAATATCGTCCCTATTAAGAACCAGTCGCCTAAACGTCGTATTGATGGCGTAGCGTCGTTGTTAGATGCGTATGTGGGCTTATTTGATAACTATGAGCAATTTTTGAGAGCGATGTAAGGTGACGACGTCGTCATATTTAAATAATTGGACGTATAACCATTTAAAACAGTTCGACATCGAACGCTATTTTATAAAAATGTTGGTATGTACCAACAATTGATTCCACGTGGAACTAAAATTCTGATACGTACCACATTGTGTTTAAGGAGGTAAACAATGGCATATTTTTTTGATAATGTAATTTCAATTATAGATTATGAACAAGGTGTAAATGATGAAGGAACATATACGGAGATTGAAAAAGTAATCGCTAATCCGTGGGCGGATATTAAAACTATGAGAGGACGAGAATTTGAATCAATGGGCTTTACTGTGAATGCACAACCGATAAGATTTGTGATTAGATACAGAAAAGGAATATTACCTGATCAGAAAGTAAAATATGATGGAGAAATTTATAATATTGAATCAGTCACAAATGATGACGGTAGAAATTATACATTAACCATATTTGCCACAAAAATCAAATAATAATAGTCCTGCTATGTTAGTGGGGCTTTTTTTGGACGCTGAGAGAAGCTCTGTATTGCGTTGAGAAAATGAAAGACGGATTGTATTAAAAAAGCCACCACACATAAAGTGTAGTGACTGCATACAATCAGATTATTGATTATTTCAAGTGTAGAAAAGTACATTATAAACCAAAAGAGTGATTGAAGTTGTTTCTTAAAAAATTAGGAACAAGCTCAAACCAAAAGCATAATATATACCAACCTTTTATTGATTGGTACACCTACATTATAACATATTCTTATACATAATAGTTAATGTGATAAACTTTATTTATGTTTTTTTGTTTAATTCATCTTCAGAAATAATTGAAATGGAATCAAAATTGATATTCTCATCAACTCTGAAGAAGTGTAAACTAAGGTTCTGAGTAAGACTTTCAACATTATAAATTATTGGTGGAAGGTCTTGTGAAAATTCAAAAGGATAATTTTTTAAAGTATCTTCTAGTAATCTAAAATAATCACTGTTATTTTTAAAACCACTTCTATCTACTAACATCTCAAAGTGATTATCATAACCAGTATACTTATACTCAAATAATTTCTTCCATATTTCTTCATCATCTAAATTAATTAAATTGTAGTCGTCAATATCAGTAGATGTAACATCTCTCAGTTTTACACTAGTTTGTTGAATATCAGGAATAAAATCACCAACAAAAAAGTCATTATTTAAACTAAAAATAATTTTAAATGATTTACTTTCACGACGTTTATTTACTTTTTTTAATAAAAAATCTAATTTTTGTAATTCAACTAATTTCATTTAAAAACCTCCTCTATTAATTGTGTTAATTATATCATTTGTACAAAACCATTTATATTCAAAGTTCTAATGACATAATCGTGACATAATAGAATACAAAAACTAAAAAATATGGTATAATCAAATTACGGAAACGGCTTTAAATAGGGATTGTTAAGAGTTATTTTATAGTATTTTTAAGTGTACTTAATGCCAGGTATGATGTAATCCACGTCATAAGCTAATTAGATTTAGTAACATAAGCGCTTTTCAAAAGATGACTTCTTTTGAAAAGCGTTTTTTGATTGAAAAAATATTTTAATAATAAAGATATGAAATTTAGGTTTAAATTATAGTTGGTAAATACATATTTTAATTGGATGGAATATTATATAATAAATTTATAAATAATTGGTGGTGATGAGATGCAAACGTATGCGGATAAAGATGCTTTAATAATTGAAATTAGGAAAAGAGCCGATTTATTTATTCACGAATTTAGTGATGTATCAGAAGCAGAAAAGGATATATATAAAACTGGTATTGATAGGACACCAGCGCAAATGATTGCATATCAGTTAGGATGGTTAAATTTAATTCAATCTTGGGAAAGGGATAATAAAAATAATATATCCGTTGTAACACCTAGCCCGAATTATAAGTGGAATAATTTAGGGGGACTATATCAAGAATTTTATCAAACCTACTCAAATTACACATTAGAACAACTTATTAATCAGTTTAATGAAGAAGTAGATAGCATGATTGAATTAATTAAAAGTTTAGATGATAAAACATTATTTGAGAGTGATAAAAGGCAATGGGCGTCATCAACGTCTTCCAAATGGCCGGTTTGGAAGTGGATTCATATTAACACAGTAGCACCATTTAAGACATTTAGAACCAAAATTAGAAAGTGGAAGAAAACAGAATTAGATAGATAACTTTATAAAAACGAGTCTAGGACATAAATAATATAATGGAGCTATTTTGCAAA
>NZ_KV838569.1:0-9072 GCF_001838705.1 Staphylococcus sp. HMSC34C02 | reverse complement strand
ACGACGAATTTTAAAAGAATTCTGTCCCACTCCCGTTTTTTACATTATTTAAGAATGATAATAGAAAAATTTATAATAAATCTAGTAACCATGCTCCAAATAGAATGAATAGGGTGAGTAATCCTATGAAAAAATATAAATTTTTGGGTACATGTCCGGTTGACGTAAATGCGTAAAGATACAAATGATATGACGTTAAGATAAAATTAATAATAAGCAATATTAAAAAAATAGTTACCATTAAAATCACAACTTTCGAGTTATTTTGTCGTTCAGAATGATTGACTTATTCGAATAAGAGAACTTTTTCTTAACATCATAATTATATTACTTCATTATATCGATTGTTTACTTTAAATCATCTATTGCTTTAGCGATTGATTCAAACACATGTGGAATATCATCTTTTTCAATACAACTAAACGCAATTCGGATATCAGAGTCATTTAAAGCAATGATTCCAATTGAATATTCATTGATTAAATGCGTACGAAGTTCTTCAGGATTTACGCCATTGACTTTGACTGCCATGAAATAACCTGAGTTAAAATCATATGCTTGCCAATGATTTTTGTATTTACCATCATATACAACTGACTTAGTTACTTCATATCGTTGTTGTAAAGTATCAATATTTTGTTGGATTTCTTTATCAAATTGGTCATGATGTTCTAAGACGTATTTAATAGCACTTTGTGAAGGCATTGGTCCACTTGAAATATTACTTCGTATTAAACCTTTAACTTTCGCCTCTAATACTTCTTTAGCTGTATGATTGCTTAGACCAAATGTAAGGAAACCAACACGTAGTCCCCAAGCAAAGAATTCTTTAGTAGCGCCATCTAAACGAATCGGTAATATATTATTTGATTCAATTTGATTTAATGCAGTAAATATAGATTGGCGATACACATCTTCATAAAATAAGCCGTAGTAAGCATCGTCAACAACAGCTATCACTTTTGTGCCCTTTTCAGCAAGTGAACGAATAGCTGATACTATAGTTGTAACTTCATCTTTATTCGGTGTATAACCAGTAGGATTGTTAGGGTAATTCAGAATGAGTACGACTTTATCTTGATTGTAGTTGTCTAAAGTAGTCACTAAATCATTTGTTGTATAGTGACCTTCTTGATTAAATATTGAATATGTCTCAATATTTGCTGAATGACGTGTTTCATATATTAATTTATAGTTACCCCAATTGTGTGTAGGTACTAAGATCGTATCGCCATTTTCTACAAATAAATCAGCAATTAGAGATAAACCATGAGTCAACGCATTAGTGACAATTGGTCTACTAATCGTTTCTTTTGATAAATCAGGATTTTCTTTGAGCATTTTATCTTGCCATAAATCTCTTAAAGCTTCTAATCCTTGTGGTGGTGCATACGGAAATACGTCATCAGGTGATAGATGATTATAGACATCAAATAACGTATCAGCATACATTTTTCCATCTTTATTTGTAGCCATACCAATAGTCGCATTGTATTTTGTTTTTTTAGCATCAGCCGATTGAGATAATATACCTTTTGGATAGTACATAGATTGGCCTAGCGTTGAAAGCATACTTAAAATTTCAGGACAATCATCAACAAGTTGATTATTTAAGTTTTGAGCTAATGGGTTCATTTATTTAACCTCACTTTTTTTTAGTGTTTAATAATATATTATCTTTAAATGTCATAAAGATAAAGTGTTCCTATTATGATTACATAGAATTGATAGTTAAGATTCTTATAAATCGAACATTTGTTCGCTTTTTGTGTTAAAATGATGACAGGTCATCATAAGATATGACACTTTTCATTTGGAGGTGTAGTGTAATGTCGTGGCTATTAGAGGGTATGGTGACACTGATTACGGGTGGAATACTCGTCATATTTCGTGTTTGGTTAGAATCTAAGTGGAAAGATAAGTAGATGACCATACACAAAAGCCCCTAACTTGCCGTCACAAGTTAGGGGCTGTGTAATGTAATTCGTGGATACACTTAAATTTTAACATATGGAAGCATATTTTCAATTTTAAATATCCATTGAAACCGTAATATGTCTTGATGTTTGTTATAATACGGTTATTGAGGTGTTAATTATGATGAAACATTTAACTAAGATTTTCGTGACCTTGGCAATTGTATTATTTGTTATTGGTTATTACTTACAAGCTTCAGGACATGAAGATCAAGGCGTTAAATTATTATTAGCTGCAATCATGTTTATGATATGTGCTTTTATTAATCGTAGTAATGATAGAAAGAAAAATAAAAAATAGCACTTTAAGAATCTCAGACATAAATAATATACTCATGCTATTTTGCAATTTCACAGTAGCTGACTGAACTGAGAAGGCGCTTAAGTCAAGCGTTTCTCAGTTTTAGTCAACCTTGCGGGCGGGGCCCCAACAAAGAAAATTTCACTAAGAAATTCTACAAGCAAAGCAAGCTGGGTGTGGGAGAGAATTTTAATAATTCTCTCCCACTTTCTTATTGTATCTAGTATATATACAATTTTTCTTAATAACGTGTTTTATGGGGATATTTACGTATATGACTTTACAAACGTGTATATAGTGTGTATATTATGTATATACAGTTATTAAAGGGGGACATCAATGAAAATTATTCTAAAAAACACCAGTGAACAACCCATTTATGAACAAATCAAGCAACAAATCAAAGAAAATATTTTAAAAGGCTATGTTGAAGCTGGTAGCCACTTACCTTCGATGCGTGAGCTGGCAAAAGATTTGCAAGTGAGTCTAATCACGACTAAGAGAGCTTACGAAGATTTAGAAAAAGATGGATTTGTTACAACTGTTCGAGGAAAAGGCACCTTTGTTAAAGAACAAGATAGTTCAATATTAAAAGAAAAGCAATTCTTTGTAATAGAAAATCTTGCTCGATTAATGATCAAAGAAGCTAAAACAATCGATATGCCTCTGAAAGAATTAAAAGAAATATTAACTTTAATTTATGAGGAGGAAGAAGAATGAATGTCATTGAAGTAAAAAATGTATCGTATCAAAATAAAGCATTTTCAATTAACAATCTTTCATTCAATATTCCTCAAGGATTTGTAACTGGGTTCATTGGGGCTAACGGCGCAGGAAAAACGACAATGATTCGGTTGATAATGGATATATTAGAACCTAGTAATGGTGATATTTTCATTTTCGGTGAACGAATTACAAATAAACCGAAATGGATTAAAAATAAAATAGGTTTTGTTTATTCTGAAATTTACTTTAATCAACAATGGACTCCAAAAAAACTTGAAAAAATGGTATCACCATTTTATAGTGATTGGGATTCAGAAACGTTCAAATATTACTTAGAGAAATTTAAACTGCCTTTTAATGATAAAATTAAGCATTTCTCAACAGGTATGAAAATGAAATTGTCACTAGCGCTTGCTTTGAGTCACCATGCAGAATTATTCATTTTGGATGAGCCAACTGCAGGTTTAGACCCAATCGTTCGCAATGAAGTGTTAGAAATATTACAAAGTGAACTACTCGATGAAAATAAGACATTATTTATTTCAACGCATATCATTTCAGACCTAGAAAAAATTGCTGACTATCTTGTACACATAAAAAATGGAGAAATTATCATGCAAGGATTCCGCCATCAATTACAAGAACAATACGCAATAGTACAAGGTGATAATGAAGATTTAGACGAAGAATTAAATCGTTTATTTCTTTATAAAGAAGTGAAATCGACTGGATTTAAAGGATTTACGCAACATGCTCAAGTGTTTAAAGAATTGTTTGGAAACAACGTTAATATTCAACAACCTACAATAGAAGAACTGATGATTTATATCGAAAAATCTCATCTGCGTGACAATCAACAAGAATTTCAGCAAAGTAGGTTGGTAAAATGAAGCAATTATTAATTAGAAATTTTAAATGTCGAAGTGTAACAATAGTCATTTATCTTGCGTTATTGCTCTTTAATCCACTATATGCATTGGTACTTTCTAAAACCGAACTTTATTTTCTGTTCTATGCACCCATTGCTATCACATTAATGGTTGTCAGCATTTTAGATTCTGGACATTTATTTAGATTGCATAGAAGGTTAGGTGGAAAAAGTTCGTATTTATTTTACGAAAGCTTACCTGTTTCTAAGAAAGATATGCTCAACGCAAATTATATTACATGTATTGTGTTGACGTTATTTGGTGGATGTATCATCGCATTATATAATTTTCAATCGTCCAATATAGATTTTGGAGATTTAAGGTATTCAACTGCAATAGCTTTTATATTCGTGAATTTTTTCAGCATTCCAATTGCATTTAGTAGGAACACTGAAAGAAAGCGTGAAGGCATAGCTTATGCACCATATATTATGATTATGATGTTGGCTATACCATTTGCAATAACAACGGTATTCGCAGTTATTAATGTACTCGTGTTCCAACGCTACTATACCTATAATGTGTTAGGCGTCTATTACAATTACGGTTTATTGATTTTAAGTATTATTTGGATGATTATAAACTATTTGATTCAATTAAAACGTATCAATCAGCGTGAAAATAAAGGAGGGCTTACATGAAATTAGAAAACATTACAAAAACATATGGAGATAATGATGTTTTAGATAGTATCAATTTTGATTTTGGAGATAGTCAAATTGTAGGTTTAATTGGTAAAAATGGTGTTGGTAAAACAACATTAATGAAAGTAATGAATGGTAATATTATTAATTTCAAAGGAAAGGTTCATTTAAATGATAACGAGAACGTAGGTTATCTTATTGAACATCCAAAGCTCTATGATAATAAAACAGGTTTAAATAACTTGAGATTATTTGCTCAGGTTCTAGGAAAAGGTTTCGACAAAGATTATACAGATAAAATTATAGACGCATTTGGTATGAGACCATACATTAAGAAAAAGGTAAAAAAATATTCAATGGGTATGAAACAAAAACTAGCGATTGCTGTTTCATTAATGAATAAACCGAAATATTTAATATTAGATGAACCAACCAATGGTATGGATCCAGATGGCTCGATTGATGTCTTAGAAACGATTCAATCATTAGTGAATGATTTAGGAATGAAAATATTAATTTCAAGCCATAAATTAGAAGATATAGAATTGATTTGTGATAGAGCTGTCTTCTTACGTGACGGTAACTTTGTACAAGACGTTAATATGAAAGACGGTAGCGCTCAAGATCATACATCACTTAAATTTGAAGTTGAAGAATTTAACGCAGCGCTTGACTATTTAACAGCACATTTCAACGTACTTCAATCTCATAAAGATAGTGGCGAAATCATGATTAAGGCACAAAAAGATTATAAACAAATACTCAAATCTTTAGCACAAAAAGATTTATATCCTAAGTATATTGAAACAAGAAAAAGTTCGCTTCGTGATACGTACTTTAATATTAATCAAAGAGGTGACAAATAAATGAGAAGTTTACAATTAGTTAAATATGATATATTGAGTTTTTGTAAAAGTTATCTAACTTACATTGCATTACTATTAATCTGGTTAGTTTTAGGATTAATAACATTCTTAATGGCACGAAATACTGATCAAGTAAATTATTCGTCAATTCTATCTATGGCAAATTGGATGTTTTTATTCTTTGGCTTGCTAGTAGTGATTAAGACGATTACTCGTGATTATTCTCAAGGTACGATTCAACTGTATATGAACAAAGTGAAGAATAGAATTGGTTATATCATTGCTAAAACAATTTCAATTGTGTTAATTTCTTTTATTTTTGCACTTATCACATATATTACTTTAATGTTAGTACAAGCATTTACTGATGGAAAAAATTTAGACGGAGATAAGTTCTTAACGAACATATGGTTCTATCTTATCTTCTTACTATTCTTTGGTTTACTATTATTCTTAGTGACATTAATAGTTCAAAAACCAGCAGTTATTTTCACGTTAGGCATCTTCTTAGTATTTATCGTACCGTTTATTCAACCTTTTATTGGTTTGATTCCTGATTGGGGCGAAAAAATTCAAAAATCACTAAAATATATTCCTTTCAGTTATTTAACTGAGAAATCTCAAACGGATAGCATTAAATTTTCAAATTGGCAATGGTTTATCTCATTAGCATCAATTGTTGTTTTATTCATTGCGAATATTGCTTATGCAGCTAAAAGAGATATTTAAGACAAGCATAGGAAGTTATTCCTAAATAAAGAGGGTAGTGGGGCAGAAATAAAATAATATCTGCTTCACTACCCATTTTGTTTTTATTTGCGTTTATAGCATTAATTTACTGATAATGGAATCATAAACTTGATTCCATAATTCAGAATCTGATTTATATTTAGTAGCGATTTCGTGGTGAACCTCTTTCTCCTTGTCATTATAATCAGGCGCTTCTTTATTAGGTAATTTCTCAGCTCTTAGTTGCGTAACATAGTCTTGAGCTTCACGCGCTCTTGGTCCCCAAACACTAACTTGTTCAAATTGATCATTCATAAAGATAAAGATTGGAATCGAACGTGCTGTACCATTTGTTAAATACTGGTCAATTAGATCTGTATCTTCATCTCTAAGGAATACACGAACTTCTAACTGAAGTGACTCACTAATATGCTTTAGTATAGGCAAGTTCATCATAGCGTCGCCACACCAATCTTCACTTATAACTAACACTTTCGAATAGGGACGGTCTTTAAGTTGACCGATTCTGTCGTCAGTTGAAGGTGGCGTGAATGCATTGTAAATCGATAATACGTTGTCTTTATTTACAGTCATGTTTTCGATATAGTCATCTAGTGGTTGACTCTTTTTAAAATACGTTTCTAAATTAGCCATAAGAAATACCTCCCCATTAAATTTATATCATTATAACAATTTTCACTGAAAATGGATAATTATAAAACTCAAAATATATTAGTATGACTGTGTTTCTTATAATGGTAAATTAACGTTACAATTGTGTAAGAAACGATTCTTGGTGGATAGATGTTTCTTAGTAAGCGGTTATGATATATTTAAGTTATTAAGAATAGAAGTGGTGGTACATTTGCGTATACAAAATAGATGGGTAATTTTTATTATCTTTACAATCATAGCTTTGATAGTCGTTACTTGTCTTACAATCTATAAAAATCAAAAAACGATTGATCTTACAGAAGTGAAAATTAATGGCATTCAAATGAATCAACAATTTAATGATGATAATTACGAGATTAATCGTAATATTAAGTTGGACAGATATAAATTTTACAATGATAAAAATCATAAAAATCTAACGGTGAAAGTCAAAAATAAACACAAGAAGGTAAAAGGAATAGTGCTCATTAATGATCAGGACGTGACAACTAATTTTGGCATTAAAATTGGAGACAACGTTGATCATGCCATTAACTACTTGGGTGAGAACTATCGTAAAGACAAAGTTGGTAGGGGGTATGATGCATTAATCTATGTTGATAAAGATCATCATATGAAACTATCCATTTTGTATAAAGATAATGTGGTTAAACGAATTGAATTTTTTAGTCGTTAACAGTGATCCGCGTATAATTCAATTTTAAGCAAGCTACTTTTTCAATGAAATAGAGATAATTCAATTAAGAAAGTATGTGAAAAAATGGATAAGATTACCTTTTTAAATGAACTTGAATTGGAACTAGATCAATTGCCAAGAGAAGAAAAAGACAAACTTATGGATGATTATGAAAATCATTTCTATGAACAAGAAACAAAAGGAAAATCAGAAAAAGACATCATATCAGACTTGCGTGAACCACATGATATTGGTAAGGAAGTCAAAGCGAAAGAAGCGATTTCTTATGCCAAAGTTACCCCTAACCTTCAAAATATTGTTAGAGCAATAATGGCGTCATTGAGTCTTGGTGTACTTTCATTTTTCTTTATTATTATTCCTATAGTGATATTTTTAGTGATATTATTTGGTGTGTTTTTATTTTCAGTCTTTTTAATTTGTCTTCCATTAATCATTATTTCGATGAGTATTGTCAAGGGGATTGTTGATTCGTTTAGCAATTTCTTATTTAGCATTTCTTATGCGGGGATTGGTATCGTTTTATTTGTACTCACAATGAAAATCACTCAAAATATATATCGACTTGTATTAAAATATTTAACTTGGTATATCCAAACAGTTAAAGGAAGAATTAAACAATGAAAAAGGCAATGATAGCTGGCATAGTAATATTTATAGGTTTTTTCTTGGCTGCAACTTTAGTCTGGTTTGTACACGACAAAGATGAATTTAAAAAGCTCAAATATGATAAAGCTTACAATCATATGAAAATGACTAATTTAAATGTTGAGAGTTACAATTCAGAAGTCACAATTAAACAAGGTAACCATTGTGGTGTTAAATATTATGGTGATAATGATGTTAAGGTGTATCACACAAATGATACCTTAAATGTAAAAGAGCATAGATCTAACAAAAGAGGCTATAGCATCAATATTAACCCTTTTAATCAGAGCGAATCTAAAATCGAAATTATAATCCCTAATAAAAATATAAACAATTTAGATATACATTCAAATTTTGAAAATATAAGTTTAGATGGGATTAATATTAAGAATGGTTTGATTTACCAAAGTACTAAACATTTAAAAGTTAACAATTCTAAATTAAATAACCTTATTTTTGAGAGCGATTCTGGTAGTGTAAATATTAAAAATAGTGAAATCCACAACAGTAAATTTAAGACGCGTTTAGGTGCCATTAATGTAAATAAAACAATACTTCAAAACGCCCTGTTTGTGACTGAAGAAGGGCATTTAAATTTCACAGATATGTATAGTGAAACGGATGTTAGAGGTTCAAGTAAACATGATTCTATCCATTTGGACTATAAAGATAAACCGAAAAATACGTTATTAAAATTACATCCAGGTAGTGGTGAAGCTAAAGTTGAGAATAAAGCTTTTAATAACGGTAAGGTAGGAAATAGTGATAATGTGGTTGAGTTTTACACTGTTAAAAAAGATATTAAAATAAAATGATTGCCTACATAATAAAAGGCAATCATTTGTCATGTCGGGAGTGGGACAGAATTCTTTTAAATTCGTCGT
>NZ_KV838568.1:656-6947 GCF_001838705.1 Staphylococcus sp. HMSC34C02 | reverse complement strand
ATACTATAAATTCAACTTTGCAACAGAACCTTATACTTAATGTATCTTAAATAGAAAGAGGGTATGCATATGGATTTCACTGGTGTTATTACAAGCATTATTGATTTAATCAAGACTTGCATTCAGGCTTTCGGTTAATTTTTTCAACTAAAAAACAGAGGAAATATTCAACGACTTGATTGTTTCCTCTGTTTTCTATGTATTGTTGTAAACACAACAATTTTATTTTTTATTCAATATATTTCTCAATTCTTCTATTTCATCTTGTGATAGATCTTCTTTTTCTACAAAGTTTAAGACAAGTGAATTGAAACCGCCTTTGTATACTTTATTGATAAAGTTTTTAGATGTTTTATATTTTATATCACTTTCTTCTACAAGAGAGTAATATTGAAAAATTTTATTGTCTTTTTTACGATCTATAAATCCCTTTTTATACAATCTCGTTATAAGTGTACGAATGGTTTTTGGACTCCAGTCCTTTTGCATTTGTATTTCTTCTATTATATTATTCGCACTTGCATATTTTTTCATCCAAATGATATTCATAACTTCCCATTCTGCAGATGATATTTCATACGTTTTATTATCCATTATATTAACTCCATTTCTTTTAAAATACGCTCAGAAATTTGTTGTGCTTTTTCGCCATTCGCATTGTCTTCGCCTTTTAAATGTGTAGCAAAATAATACGTATTATCTTTCGTTTCAACATAACCTACGAACCATCCATTTGCTTCTTTGTGATTCACGATTCCTGTTCCAGTTTTACCTACATATTTATAAGTATCTTTTTGTTTCAAAGTCATACTATTTTCAACTTTTTCAATAGCCTTATTATCAAAATGCATGTTATGTTGTTTCATATTTTTCAACAAATTAACCTGTTCTATTGCAGAAATTTTTAATGAAGATTCATTCCAATAATTTTCATTCCCTGATATTTCTTCATTACCATATTCAATTAGATCTAAATAAGATTTAACCTCATCTTGTCTTAAATGTTTGTTTAAATTTTCGTAATACCAATTTACTGAATATTTCATTGAAGAATTTAAATTTTGATCTTGGTTCCATTCTTTAAATGGATATTGATGTTTATCCCATTGTTGTTCAGTATGATTTAATGAGAGTAAATTTTGGTCGAATGCCATTAACGCTAAATAAATTTTGTAAGTAGAATTAGGTGAATATCGTTGTTTACTTTCTGGTTCATTATAAATAGAATAAGCTTGCTCCCGTTCATTATAAAGCACAAAACTTCCATCAAATCCTTTGAAATACGGAGCTAGTTGATTTAATTTTTTATATGATACATTTGTTTCATATTTGTCTTGTTGAACATGTGCAGATAGTAACGGTGCTTGTATTAAAAGCGATATACTACATACAATATACGCAACAATACGCTTGTTTCGATTAGGTTTAGGCATTGAATCATAAAGTGCAATATACTTAACACGTTCTTTAATATTTGAATTAAAACCTAGTAAATATTGTGCTGCCACATTATTTATGTGCTGAGATTTTAAAATAGAGCATTTTAATATCGATTCACCATAACGTATATGTTCATGGCGATTCAAAATTTTTAAAACGTTTCTATCACATACTTTTTCACAGTCATTGTCCATCATTGTTTTACTTATATATAGTGCAGGATTAAACCAGAATATCATTTTAAAAACAACATAAAGCTGGTTGAATATTAAGTCATGACTTTTCACATGTGATAGTTCATGTAGAATAATATATTCAATTTCTTTGTCATTCATGGTTTCGACTACGACAGTTGGTAGTACAATTTGGGATTTCACTAAACCAAATACCATCGGATTATCAATGTTTGAACTATAACTAATTGTTATATGCTTTTTGTAGAACTGCATCTTACTTTGACATACTTTAAGTCGTTCATTAAGATATGACGATTCCAATGACGAACTTTTAATAACATCAATTTGTCGGAATGCCTTAATCATATAAAATAAGCACAACAAACTACCAAATACCCATATCAAAAGAATCATATACGTTATATTTGAGGTCTCAAACTGATTAACATTAATTGCTAAGTCTTTCGTAACAGATGATTGTTGACCATCTAACATATGACTAACCGAAGAAGTCGTGTCAGATACATTTCGATTCATCATATCTTTTGAAAATGTAAAATTCGATATTTTGTAAAATGGTATTAATGGAATTAACGTGGAGACGAGCACTAATAACCAAATCTTATGTGACATAATATTTTGAGTATATTTTATATAGAGCATTCTCACTAAAAAAATTACACATATCGTGAGCAATGAACTGATTATACTTAACATTAAAAAAGATGATAACACCTTCTACACCTCCATATCACAAAAATTATAACATTATTTTGACATAAATACTACATTTGTAATATACTACAAATGTAGTCTTATATAAGGAGGATATTGATGAAAAAGATAAAAATTGTTCCACTTATTTTAATAGTTGTAGTTGTCGGGTTTGGTATATATTTTTATGCTTCAAAAGATAAAGAAATTAATAATACTATTGATGCAATTGAAGATAAAAATTTCAAACAAGTTTATAAAGATAGCAGTTATATTTCTAAAAGCGATAATGGTGAAGTAGAAATGACTGAACGTCCGATAAAAATATATAATAGTTTAGGCGTTAAAGATATAAACATTCAGGATCGTAAAATAAAAAAAGTATCTAAAAATAAAAAACGAGTAGATGCTCAATATAAAATTAAAACAAACTACGGTAACATTGATCGCAACGTTCAATTTAATTTTGTTAAAGAAGATGGTATGTGGAAGTTAGATTGGGATCATAGCGTCATTATTCCAGGAATGCAGAAAGACCAAAGCATACATATTGAAAATTTAAAATCAGAACGTGGTAAAATTTTAGACCGAAACAATGTGGAATTGGCCAATACAGGAACAGCATATGAGATAGGCATCGTTCCAAAGAATGTATCTAAAAAAGATTATAAAGCAATCGCTAAAGAACTAAGTATTTCTGAAGACTATATCAAACAACAAATGGATCAAAATTGGGTACAAGATGATACCTTCGTTCCACTTAAAACCGTTAAAAAAATGGATGAATATTTAAGTGATTTCGCAAAAAAATTTCATCTTACAACTAATGAAACAGAAAGTCGTAACTATCCTCTAGGAAAAGCGACTTCACATCTATTAGGTTATGTTGGTCCCATTAACTCTGAAGAATTAAAACAAAAAGAATATAAAGGCTATAAAGATGATGCAGTTATTGGTAAAAAGGGACTCGAAAAACTTTACGATAAAAAGCTCCAACATGAAGATGGCTATCGTGTCACAATCGTTGACGATAATAGCAATACAATCGCACATACATTAATAGAGAAAAAGAAAAAAGATGGCAAAGATATTCAACTAACTATTGATGCTAAAGTTCAAAAGAGTATTTATAACAACATGAAAAATGATTATGGCTCAGGTACTGCTATCCACCCTCAAACAGGTGAATTATTAGCACTTGTAAGCACACCTTCATATGACGTCTATCCATTTATGTATGGCATGAGTAACGAAGAATATAATAAATTAACCGAAGATAAAAAAGAACCTCTGCTCAACAAGTTCCAGATTACAACTTCACCAGGTTCAACTCAAAAAATATTAACAGCAATGATTGGGTTAAATAACAAAACATTAGACGATAAAACAAGTTATAAAATCGATGGTAAAGGTTGGCAAAAAGATAAATCTTGGGGTGGTTACAACGTTACAAGATATGAAGTGGTAAATGGTAATATCGACTTAAAACAAGCAATAGAATCATCAGATAACATTTTCTTTGCTAGAGTAGCACTCGAATTAGGCAGTAAGAAATTTGAAAAAGGCATGAAAAAACTAGGTGTTGGTGAAGATATACCAAGTGATTATCCATTTTATAATGCTCAAATTTCAAACAAAAATTTAGATAATGAAATATTATTAGCTGATTCAGGTTACGGACAAGGTGAAATACTGATTAACCCAGTACAGATCCTTTCAATCTATAGCGCATTAGAAAATAATGGCAATATTAACGCACCTCACTTATTAAAAGACACGAAAAACAAAGTTTGGAAGAAAAATATTATTTCCAAAGAAAATATCAATCTATTAACTGATGGTATGCAACAAGTCGTAAATAAAACACATAAAGAAGATATTTATAGATCTTATGCAAACTTAATTGGCAAATCCGGTACTGCAGAACTCAAAATGAAACAAGGAGAAACTGGCAGACAAATTGGGTGGTTTATATCATATGATAAAGATAATCCAAACATGATGATGGCTATTAATGTTAAAGATGTACAAGATAAAGGAATGGCTAGCTACAATGCCAAAATCTCAGGTAAAGTGTATGATGAGCTATATGAGAACGGTAATAAAAAATACGATATAGATGAATAACAAAACAGTGAAGCAATCCGTAACGATGGTTGCTTCACTGTTTTATTATGAATTATTAATAAGTGCTGTTACTTCTCCCTTAAATACAATTTCTTCATTTTCATTGTATGTTGAAAGTGACACTGTAACGAGTCCATTTTCTTTTTTTATGGATTTCTTATTTGTAATTTCAGCGATAACGTACAATGTATTACCTGGGTATACAGGTTTAATAAATTTAACGTTATTCATTTGTGTTCCTGCTACAACTTCTTCTCCGTATTTACCTTCTTCTACCCATAATTTAAATGATATTGAAAGTGTATGCATGCCAGATGCAATGATACCTTTAAATCTACTTTGTTCTGCTTTTTCTTTATCTATATGCATATATTGAGGATCAAAAGTTGTTGCAAATTGGATAATTTCTTCTTCTGTAATATGAAGGCTTTTTGTTTTGAATGTTTCTCCTACTATAAAATCATCGTATTTCATATATGTCTCTCTTTCTTATTCAAATTAATTTTTTAGTATGTAACATGTTAAAGGTAAGTCTACCGTCACTGAAACGTAAGACTCACCTCTAACTTTCTATTGAGACAAATGCACCATTTTATCTGCATTGTCTGTAAAGATACCATCAACTCCCCAATTAGCAAGTTGGTTTGCACGTGCTGGTTTGTTTACAGTCCATACGTTCAATTCATAACCCGCTTCTTTTACCATTTTTACTTTTGCTTTAGTAAGTTTGGCATCTTCAGTGTTTACTATTTTAGCATTACAGTAATCTAAAAGTGTTCTCCAGTCTTCACGAAACGAAGTTGTATGGAATATAACTGCTCTGTTATATTGTGGCATGATTTCTTCTGCAAGTTTAACAAGCACAACATTAAAGCTTGAAATGAGCACTTCTTGATTCTGATTTAAGTTTGTTAATTGTTCTTCCACTTGCTTAACCATACTTTTAGAAAGTGCTAGTCCATTCGGTCCAGTAATACCTTTTAATTCTACATTTAAATTCATATTATATTCATTTGCTATTTTTACTACATCATCGAAAGTTGGCAAATGTTCATCTTTGAATTTTTCACCAAACCAAGATCCTGCAGAAGCATCTTTAATTTCATCATAATTCAATTCAGTTATTTCCCCGGACATATTTGTAGTCCGTTCTAAATAATCATCATGAATGATAATCAGTTGTTCATCTTTTGTAATTGCAACATCTAACTCCAACCAGTTTATACCTTCTACTTCTGAAGCAGCTTTAAATGATGCAATTGTATTTTCCGGAGCTTTACTAGGTAATCCTCTATGTCCATATACAGTTAGCATATTACCTCTCCTTGCATTTTTATTTTTTTAATTAACGTAACTGTATTATCACATTAATCGCACTTTTATTTCCATTAAAAAGAGATGAATATCATAAATAAAGAAGTCGATAGATTCGTATTGATTATGGAGTTAATCTACGTCTCATCTCATTTTTAAAAAATCATTTATGTCCCAAGCTCCATTTTGTAATCAAGTCTAGTTTTTCTGTACCCCTTATCTGCAATTTTACTTAGGATTGCTTTTAACTTACCCCTTATCAGCAATTTTACTGAGAACTGCTTTTAACGCACCTCTTATCTGCAATTTTGCCTAGAACTGCTTTTAACGTACCTCTTATCTGCAATTTTACTTAGAACTGCTTTTAACGTACCTCTTATCTGTAATTTTACTGAGAACTGCTTTTAACAAACCTCTTATCTGCAATTTTACTTAGAATTGCTTTTACTATTCCTCTTATTAGTATAATCTCAGTAAGAATGCGTATAAAAATGAAAATTACAACCGATTTTGTAAGTGC
>NZ_KV838568.1:0-556 GCF_001838705.1 Staphylococcus sp. HMSC34C02 | reverse complement strand
TCGAGCCATACCCCTAGGCAAGCATGCACGTACAAAATCGTAAGATAAAAAAATAAGCATATCACTGTAAACTTTAAAAAATCAGTTTAGTGATATGCTTATTTATTTCGAGTTAGGATTTATGTCCCAAGCTCATCAAGCACAATCGGCCACTAGTTTATTTCTCTATCTTATATGTTCTGATATGGTCTTCTATACTGTATAAGTATACTTTTGAATATGGATCTTGTGTCAATTCACGTTCGAAATCAAATTCTTGATTATCAAATCTGTTAAAGAATGTTTCGTATTCTTCGACTGATAATTGCTCTCTAGATTCTAGCATATTTAAGTGTTTCTCTTTATCTAATGCTTTGTCATATCCTTTAACGATTGAACCACTAAAGATTTCTCCTACTGCTCCTGAACCATAACTAAATAGACATACTTTCTCTTCTGGTTGGAATGTGTGGTTCTGTAATAACGAAATTAAACTTAAGTATAATGATCCTGTATAAATGTTACCAACATCTCTATTCCATAATACGGTTCTGTTGCAAAGTTGAATTTATAGTAT
>NZ_KV838567.1:0-24120 GCF_001838705.1 Staphylococcus sp. HMSC34C02 | reverse complement strand
CACTTACGTTCATCAATCGTTCTAACTCCCTCAGTCGCTAAACTACGTTTCATTATCTCTCGAATAACTACTTATTTAACTCGTTTACTTTCACATATTGCTAGTATATTTACATAAATATGTCTATATATAGATCGAATTGTCACAACTCTTTATTTTAGAAAAGTTTCATTCTCAATGAAAAAGGATTATAATTAATTTTATTATTATATAAATATAAAATAATATTTATCCATTGATTAGTGTGAGTTATAGATTACTTTATAAAGGAGGTTCAAGAAAATGAACATAGACCAAATCAATCTTCAATTTAATAAGACAGTTACAAAATATGATTCTGTTTTAATTGTTTTAACCTATCAAGGACATCTTGTTTTTGTTAAAAATAAAAAAAGAGCATGGGATTAACAGGAGGTAAGGTAAACCATAATGAAACGATGAATGAGACAGCTATCAGAGAAGCTTATGAAGAGTCTGGCGCTGTCATCACTGAAAATGATATAGACTATTTAGGTTACTATATACTACCAAATGGCCATACCACTACAATTACAAAAGCTGAAGTAAGCTATTTTAAAGATATACCGAAATATTCAGAAACTACTGAAAGAATACTTACGAAAGAACCATTAGACAAAAATTTATTATCATTTCAAGATGGATTATATGAAGAAATCTTTAAATACTTAGGAGCATACCATGAATAAGGTAAAAAAAAGGGTATTTATTTAATATTATTTCCGTAGCAATCATGTCTTTAACCCCAATATTAAACAAATTTTCACTCACTGATTTATCACCTATTCAAGCAAGTTTTTTTAATGCTTTGTTTTCAACTTTAATATTATTAATCACTGTATTATTCGATAAAAGTAAAATAAAAATCTATCATAACAAATCTATATGGCTCTTAGGTATTACTAATACAACAGGTATTTTACTCCAATATGTAAGTTTAAGTTTGTTAGATCCAGTTAGTGTTGGATTATTAGGAAGATTTTATATTATATTTGCGTTGTTTCTTTCAGTTCTCTTTCTAAATGAAACGTTGTGCAAACACGATACCCTTCCTATAATTTTTGCTGTTATAGGTTCATTCTTGATTACTCATTTTTCAGGTGATTTTAACAGTATATTAGGTGTGATTGCCGCCCTATCTTATACATTCTTTTTTGCGCTAACGAATATGTTAGCTAAAAAGACCGTTAAAGACATTGATTCTAAAACCATCTTACTATACAATCAGGCGACTTCTACTTTGTTGCTAGGTATCATATTAATTGTGACTAATCATTTACATACCATACATATAGGCATAGGTTTGTTCTCTATTTTACTTTCTGCTTTGTGCAGTGGTGTAATAGGACTTTTATTATTTTATGAAGGCTTGAAATACATTTCGTTTCGTGAAGCGAATATTATAAGAACCCTCAATCCTATATTTGTGTTTATATTTTCTTTCCCGTTTTTCCCTTTACCATTAACACCTAAATTCATAACCGGTGCGATTTTAATCATTATTTCTATCATTTATATGAATCTATATAAAGATAAAAAAACGTCTTCATGATCACTTTTTCATTAAAAATGCGCCCCAACATTAGATCTCATTCTAACTTTGGGGCGTATATTAATTAGCGTATTTTATAAAATTAATTGAACTAACAAACTAAGAAATTATATTTATGTCCATCTGGGTCTGCAAAAGTTGCACCGTAATATCCTTGATAAGTCCCAGGCTCATCAATCACTTTACCGCCTAGCACTTCCACTTTATGCATTAACTCATCCACTTCATCAGTCGTTTTTACACCTAAAGATATGATGACTTCATTAGGTTGTTTTGAAACTGATTCATGCGTCACTTTTTCAAAATGGTTATTTTCAATTAAAATCATAATCGTTTGTCCGATTTTAATACCAACCATTTTGTCTAGCATATCTGGATTTTTATTAATCTCAAACCCTAAATTTTTGTAAAATTGCTCGCTACGTTCTAAATCTTCGACATGTAAATTAAACCACATTGACTGAGTCATAGTCTTCCCCCTCATTTTAAAAAAATTAAAAGTTCACTTCATTAATCCATTGTTCTAACGTTAAACGACCGGGATTGATCTCATCCATTTGATTAAAATCAATCACATACCCTTTTTCTTCTAGCCAACCACGTTCAGCCGTGCCACTTGAAAATGACCCTTTAATTTCTGTAGGTTTACCTGTCACCGTAGCAAATGTTTTTACAACTTCTTTTAATGTAAGTTCATCAGAAGCGATTTCAATCGCTTGGTGGTTATATTTGTCAGTATTCGTAAACACATTGGCAGCAATTTTAGCGATATCGATTGAAGAAATCATCGCAAATTTAACATCTCTATCGATAAATTCAGGAATTACAATTTCGCCATTCTCTACTTTAGTAATTCTTAAGAAGTTATCCATAAAGAACGAAGGCTTGATGATAGTGTAATTCAATGTACTGTCTTTAAGTTCATTTTCAATATCAGCCAAGGCTTCGAAATGTGGACCTGTACGATCACGATTGACACCACCCGCAGTACTATAAACAACATATTCGATATTTTGTTGTTCCGCCGTTTTAATTATCATCTTACCTTGTCGTAATTCTTCTTCTACATTGTCTACAATAATAGGTTGAACACTATAAACACCATATTGACCTTCCATAGCCTTTGTTAAGCTATCTTGATGACTTAAATCGCCTTCAAATATCTCTAAATGGTCATTACCGATTGAAGTCAACGTTTCATTATGTTGATTACGTGTAAAAGCACGAACATGCCAACCATCTTCTAATAATTGTTTTACCACAGCATTACCTTGTTTTCCTGTAGCACCAATAACTAATATACTTTTACTCATTATTTATCTCTCCTATTGTAAAAACCAATAATCTTCTTTTTCACCTTTTAAATACGTATAATCTTCAGGTTGAGCACCGTTTTGTCTAATGTTGTCATTGATTAAATCACGAACATCCCACACTAAGTGTATAAATGTTTGCAATTTATTGCCAAAGAAACCATTTGGGGCATCCATGTCTAATACCCTTTCCACTTCTTCAATAGAAATATTCATTTCTTGAGCAATATTTTCAATACTTAATGTTGATTCATGGAAATGTGCTTTCAACTCTTCACTCGTCACGTGTCTTTGATGTTTATTTAATGACATATTTACCCCTCTTTTCAAAAAATAAATTAATTAACCCTTTATATTTGTATTCATCATTAACAAGATTTATAATAAGCGGACAGTTATCCGTTTGTCAACGAAATCTATTTAAGAGGTGATATGATGCGTAAGGATGCATTAAAGAATCGACAACGTATTGAAGACAAAGCACTAGAATTATTTAATTCCGAAGGCGTTGAATATGTAAGTATGAATAGAATTTCTAAGGAATTGAATATTGGTATGGGTACACTCTATCGTCACTTCAAAGATAAAAGTGACCTATGCTATCGCATTATCGAACATGACTTCGATGACATTATGACACAAATGCTAGAAATCAAATCACACTATGCATCTAAAACTGATATCATGGCCCATTCGCTGGATATATTTTTAAAATTTAAAACGGATAATAGTGGTTTATTACATTGTATTGAAGGTAAAGATAATGCCCAGTTGTTCCGTGAAAGTGACTTCTTCAAACATTTGAATCAATATTACTTTGATTTATTTAATGATTATACAGACGAATCTTGGGCAATATTTAAAACAGATATGCTATTAAAATCTTTAACAACTGAGACCTTTGAATTTCAAAAAAACGAACGACAACTTTCTAATGAAACATTTAGAAATAATTTAATCAAACTATATTTACCTACAGAGGTGACGAAATAATGGAAAGAATCACGTTAATCACTGGCGGCAACAAAGGGTTAGGCTTTGAAACTGCGAAAGCACTAAAGGAACAAGGACATAAAGTTTATATTGGTTCTCGTGATGAAGCACGCGGTCAAAAAGCTGCTGAAGCACTTGGCATAGATTATGTGCAACTAGATGTTACCGATGACGCTTCAGTTCAAAATGCTTATAAAACCATTGAAAATAAAGAAGGTCGTTTAGACGTATTAGTCAATAATGCAGGCATCTCTGGTGGTTTCGCTAAACCTGCTGATTTAACTGTTGAAGACGTGGAGAAAGTGTATAACACAAACGTCTTTAGTATCGTACGTATGATGAACACCTTCATACCACTTCTTGAACAATCTGAACAACCTGTTGTAGTCAATGTAAGTAGTGGTTTAGGTTCATTCGGCATGGTAACAAACCCTGATACACAAGAATCTAAAGTGAATTCATTAGCTTATTGTTCATCAAAATCTGCCGTAACGATGTTGACCGTACAATATGCGAAGGGATTACCGCATATGCAAATCAATGCTGCAGATCCAGGTTCAACCAACACGGATTTAGTTGGAGATTTTAGTAACAATTCTAAACCTGCATCTGAAGGCATCATCCCTATTGTTCAACTTGCAACTATTGATACAGATGGCCCTACAGGTACCTTTATTGATGGCAATGGCACTATGCCTTGGTAATTTTGAATAATTATTTAAATTTTAGGAGCAGTTTGGGGCATAAATAATATAATAATGCTATTTAGCAAATTCGCAGTAGCTGACTGAACTGAAAAGGCGCTTAAATCAAGCTTTTCTCAGTTCTAGTCACCCTTGCGGGGGTCGGACAACGAATTCAAAAGAATTCTGTCCCACTCCCATTAACTTTGAAGAACATTATGTTGTAGAAGAAATTCAAAAGGAAACAATGAAACATATGTCCGCTGACCCTAAGGGCGTGCCAATGAAAACAATGCTTGAAGGTCTTGAACAAAAATCTGGTTTCACAGATGCAGATGAAATATCACACCACGACAAACGTATTGAATTTATGGATAAACATGATGTTGAAATGCAAGTATTATCCTATGGTAATGGTGCGCCATCAAACTTAGAAGGACAACGCGCAATTGATTTATGTAAAAAAACGAATGATACATTAGCAGAATATATTGAAAAATATCCAGATCGATTTGTTGGGTTTGCGACGTTACCAATTAATGAACCAGAGGCAACAGTTGAAGAATTTAAACGTTGTATCAATGACTTAGGGTTCAAAGGTGCCTTAATTATGGGACACCCTAAAAACGGTTTCCTTGATCAAGATGCATACGAACCATTATTCGCCGCCGCGGAAGCATTAAACGCGCTGATCTATTTACATCCATCTCCAGTACAAAGTGACGTGTATCAAGCGTACTACAAAGGGAACTATCCAGATGTAACAGCAGCTACATTCGCTTGTTTCGGTTATGGTTGGCATGTTGATGTAGGTATTCATGCAATTCATTTAGTACTTTCAGGTATATTTGATCGTCATCCAAACTTAAATATTATTATTGGACACTGGGGCGAATTTGTACCATTCTTCTTAGAACGAATGGATGCCATTTTATTTGCAGATCACCTACAACATCCAATTAGTCATTATTTCAAAAATAATTTCTACATTACACCAAGTGGTATGTTAACGAAACCACAATTTGATTTAGTCAAAGCAGAAGTCGGTATTGATAGAATCTTATATTCAGCGGATTATCCATATGTAGAGCCAGAGCAACTAGGAACATTCTTAAGCGAACTAGGTTTAACTGAAGAAGAACAAGAGAAAATAAGTTATACCAATGGTGCTAAATTATTAGGCTTAGATAAATAATTGGGTTAATACAATCTAAGCTTAAATCATATCGATTCAATATTTTATCTTAAAATTAATTTTTATCGGAGGTTTTATAAATGGAAACATTAGAATTACAAGGCGCTAAATTACGTTATCACAAAGTGGGCAATGGTCCTGTTATCATCTTCATCCCTGGTGCAAACGGAACTGGAGATATCTTCATGCCACTTGCACAACAATTAAAAGATAAATTCACAGTTGTCGCTGTAGATCGCCGCGGCTATGGTCAAAGTGAATTAACTGAACCACTTCCTGAAGAAGCAATTAATCCAGATAGTCGTTACCGTGTTAAACGTGACGCACAAGATATCGCTGAATTAGCGAAATCACTAAGTGATGAACCCGTTTACGTATTAGGTTCAAGTTCAGGTTCAATCGTAGCAATGCACGTTTTAAAAGAACATCCTGATGTCGTAAAAAAAATCGCATTCCACGAACCACCAATTAACACATTTTTACCAGATGCGACATATTGGCAAGATAAAAACGCTGAAATCATTGATATAGCGATTAATGAAGGTATGCCTCAAGCAATGAAATTATTTGGCGAAACATTACAAATAAGTAAATTAGATCAACAATACATGTCAAAACCAGCTCAAGCTGAAAATGATGCTGACAGTAAAAAACGTTTCGATGAAATGTTAGGTTGGTTCAAATATGAAATTCGTCAATATACAGAATCTGATATTTCAATTGATGATTTCAAAAAACATAAAGACATCATTACTTTATTAAATGGTACAGCTTCAAAAGGTTCATTCCCTCAAGAAGTTAACTTCTTCATTTCTGAAGAAACTGGTATCAACATCATCGACATTCCAGGGGGTCACTTAGGATACGTTCAAGAACCTGAAGGTTTCGCTAACGTATTACTTGAAATGTGGGATTAATTTGAATTAAAGGAGTGTCATTTTAGTGCTTTTCACGAGAAATAAACCTTATACGAATGAAACGTTACTAGCTAAAGAAGATATTCTTGAGCTCATTCAATTTGAACGTTTCTGTCGTGATAATGCCCTATGGGAAAGCATGGAAACATGTTTCGCAAATAATTCTTATATCAATATTTCATGGTTTAAAGGTAATGGTAGTGAGTTTGTCGCTTCATCTAAAGCAATGAATCGCTATGCCCCTCATCAAATCCATAATTCCCAAGTTTGGATTAATGACACACGTGCTGTAGCAATTATGCAAGCGACCATTCAAACACGCCTTTCTATTCAAAATGTTGAAATGGAATTACAATCAGATGCCAAATTAGTATATTGTCTCGAACAAGATAAACAAGGCGTTTGGTATATTACACGTCTTGAATGTATATACGAGAAAGATAGCTTAACACCGGTTAAACCAACGACGATTAATTTGCCAAAGGGTGACTTTGCAGATTATCGTCCAAGCTATGCTTGCTTATCTTATGCATTAAATGCCATTGGCTATGATGTGAATAGTGAGCTACAAGGTATTGATAGACCGAACGAAGTCAATGCCTATTATGCTGAAATTGATGATTGGCTAACTTTTAAAGAAAAAGAGAAAGAAGCGTAATAAAATATGAAGAAAATTGATTTACATGCACATTATATATCACCTGGATTCTCGAAATTTCTAGATGATTATTTCGACGGCAAAGGTGATGGCGTAGCAACACCGAAGTTCTCACCTGAAGGTTATTTAGCATTAATGACACGTATGGACATTGAATATGGTGTGCTATCTATTTCGAGCCCACATATCAGTGTGGCGCCAGATGAAGAAATGATTGACTTAGCTAAAGAAGTCAATGCGTATGCATCTGAATTTACACACAAATATCCAGAGCAATTAGGTTTCTTTGCGACGTTACCACTACCATTGGTTGAAGAAAGTATCGCCACGATTGATACCGCATTAGATCAACAAGGTGCTTTAGGTTTCACCTTGCCTACAAATGCACGAGGTATTTATATTGGTGATGACCGCCTAGATAAAGTCTTAGCTAAATTAGATGAGCGTCATGCCGTTGTTGCACTTCATCCGAATGAACCTAAGCCGAATATCGAAGCAATGAGCGACGTTGTTCCTGCACCATTAATGGAATTCATCTTTGATACCACACGCACAGTCATTTATATGAGCCAAAATAATGTGTTTAGCAAATATCCAAATATTAAGTGGATTATTCCACATTGTGGTGCATTACTTCCTGTCATTGCGCAACGTGTTGCAATGGGTAATAAGATGTTTGGAAGTGAGCGTCAACCTGATGATTTAGAACAAGTTATGAAAGAGTTATACTTTGATTTAGCTGGAAAAGTCTTACCTTATCAGCTTCCAAATATTGCTCAAAGTGTAGATATGAATAAAATTGTATATGGTTCAGATGCTCCGTATACAACAGATCAAGTCGTTACAATATTAGCAGATGAATTGGAAACAACTGAATTCATCTCACGACATGAACTTGAAAAAATGTTATATGATAACGGCAAACAATTATTAAAAACAATTAAAGAAGATTAAAAATTACGGAGGCACAGGTACATTGATACCTATGCCTCCATAATTTTTTTCTATGCTAATATTTCATCCATTGATCGGTTCACGCTACTTGCGTACATTCCACCAAATTTAAGTAAATGAACCATAAATAAATATAATCTATAAAATTCTAAACGTTTACGTGCACCTTTTCCCAAAGGATAATGTTTCTCATATTCATCATAGAATGCTTGGGTAAAGCCACCGAATACCGTCGTAATACCTAAATCAAACTCTCTATCTCCATAGAACGGAGCCGGGTCGAATAGCGCTGGACGTCCATCCGTTAAAAACATGTAATTGCCACCCCATAAATCTCCATGTAACAACGATGGTTTGCTGTGATGATCCTCTAATTCATTTACCATCACAGTACGGACTTGTTCATATACTTTATTATCTTCGGCATTCCATAACCCTTTACGCATCAGTTCATCTCTCAAGTGATCCATACGACGTTCGACAAAGATTTCAACCCATGACTCTGACCATGAATTATCAAATGAAATATCTCCACCCTCATGTGGTAAATCGAATCCAAATTGACCATCTTGTTGTTGCTGGCTATGCATTTTTGCTACTAATTGTCCTAATTCACGTTGGCTACCATTTGTTCCTTCATCTAAATAACTTAATATCAAGAAAGCATCCCCATTGATTTCACCACTATCAATGACACGTGGTGCCGTTATACCTGCGTGTTCAAATGCATTGAGTCCAGCAATTTCAGCTGCATAGAATGACTTATCTCGATTACGCTGAACTAACAAGAAATACACATCATCTGTAGTCGTTACTTTGAATGCCTCATTGACATCTCCACCACTGACTGGTGAAATATCACTGATTTGGTCTAATGGTAGCTGTGCTTGCCAATCTTTCTTCATGATGAATCCTCCTTCGCATACATCTTCTTACTATATTATATTTCCTGAAAATGTGTTAACTAATCGTATGTCCTTATATCGATTTTAGTTAAGGCAAATTTTCAAACAGTCTTTAAATTAACTATGCAATTATTGTTGAACATGCTAGTCTTAGAGGGGAATGTTTTTTCAATGATATTAAATGAGGATAGTAAGCCTCAAATACAATGAAATAGGAGCATTATTATGTATAAACTAATTAAACCACTATTATTTAAATTTGACCCTGAAAAAGCACACGGTATGACGATCGACGCTTTGAAACTCGCACAGAAGCGTGCTTTCTTATTACCTGTGATGCATAAACTATTTAATTATGAAGACCCATCATTAACGCAAACAATCAAAGGTATTACATTTAATAATCCAATCGGCTTAGCTGCAGGCTTTGACAAATCTTGTGAAGTCCCTAAAGCACTTGAAAATGTTGGCTTCGGTGCACTTGAATTAGGTGGTATTACTCCAAAACCTCAAGATGGCAATCCGAAACCACGTATGTATCGTCTAGTAGAAGATAATGCCTTAATTAACCGTATGGGCTTTAACAATATTGGTATGAACCGTGCGTTATGGAATTTACGTCGCCATTCATACACAATTCCTGTTGGCTTAAACGTTGGTGTAAACAAAACGACGCCATACAACGATCGCTATCAAGATTACATTAAAGTGATTGATACGTTTAAAGCAGATGTATCCTTCTTTACAGTTAATATTAGTTCACCAAACACTGAGAACTTACAAAGTTTCCATGATAAAGATGAGTTTTCAATGTTATGCAAAGCATTAAAAGATTTCAAAGCGCATACAGAAGTAAATGTCCCTATTTTCTTAAAATTAACTTCTGATTTAGAGCTTGATGGATTTAAAACGATTTTACCAGCGATTACTGAAACATTTGATGGTATGATTCTAGCGAATACAACACGACAACGTGATGGTTTAACATCTGCGAATAAAGTAGAAGACGGTGGCTTAAGTGGGCGTCCCCTTTTCAAAAGAAATTTAGAATTAGTGAAATGGGCATACCAACAAACTAAAGGTGAATTCTTAATTATCGGCACAGGCGGTATATTTAGTGCTAAAGATGCCATTCAAATGATGCGAAATGGTGCCTCTCTCGTTCAAATTTATTCGTCATTAGTTATCGAAGGTCCTAGATTAACTAAGAAGATTAATAAAGACATCGCTGCATATTTAAAACAACATCGATACAACAATGTAAGTGAAATCATTGGTTTAGATGCCAAATAATAATGGTGATATAGCTTTACTTAATTTTAAAAAGTACTATACTAAAGCCAAAGATAACTAGTTTACCGGAGGGGTATGCGTATGACTGCAGAAGATAAAGATACTAAACACAATGCAGACCAAGCGTCTAAAAACCAAACGCAATCATCTAAACCGAATCATCAATCATCAAATGATGATAATAGCATTGGCTATAATGGCGAAAAGAAGACCGCACTTGATCTTGAAATCGAACGCGAGTTGCTTGAAATGATGGAAAATGAAGATCCAGAACCTGAGAAACAAAAAAAAGGATTAAAAATTGCAGGTTTGCTTTCTGCATTTGTGATTGCCGTCTTAGCTATTATACGGTTTATTAATCGAACATTATAAAACAAGACTCCTAATTTGAAATGCTTCAACTTCAAATTAGGAGTCATTTTAATTAAAATTGTTGTAAAAAATCTTTCGCTTCTTGATTGATTTGTTTGAAATCTATCCCTTGTGCCATCGCAGCAAAGACACATCCACAATAGCATTGTCTAAAAATGTGATAGTCATTACACATTTCTATTGAACGTTCATATCCTTTATTCTTTTTAAAGTCACTTGGTAAATAGTTCACATCATATAAATGTTGCACTTCCATCCCTAACTCGTTAATTAATTGCGCATTCTTTTTAGGGGATAATGTAAGGGCACTACCAAAGTAATCATAGCCGTATTTCACAGCAGCTTCAGCAACAAGCTCTAAACGCATCTCAAAACATGCAGTACAACGTAAGCCACCTTCTGGTTCTTCAGTAAGTCCACGCGATTTCGCCATTTTCATAAATTCATGCGGCTTATATTCCGCTTCAATATATTTCACTTGCTTTCCAGTCTTCTCATTAAAATCTTTAACGAATTGTTCTTGAACCTTAGCACGTCTTAAATATTCATTTTTAGGATGGATGTTAGGATTAGCAAAGTAAATCGCCACATCAGCATACTCTGTTAAATATTCTAACGTGTATGTGCTACATGGCGCACAACAACTATGTAGCAATATTTTAGGTCTCAATCCTTCCCTTTCCCATTGAAGAATTAATTTTTTCAGTACTCGATCATAGTTGATTTTTTGATTTTTCATTTTAGCAATAATTGGATCCGCGTTTAACATAAAATGACTCCTTAAATATTATATAAATTTATTATATAATACTTAAGGAGCCGAATCATCGTTAATATTCTTTTTTCAACATCATCATGTAATAAATAAACATGACACCTCCGAATAGCACGCCAGAGATGACACATCGGATGAATTGCGCTTTAAAGTCAAACCCGTCATTAAAAATATACGGAAAGATAACGCCAGTAATAATAAACATCATCACTGCAAAATAAACAACTAAAAACGCGCATTTTAATGCAAGTTTCTTCACCCAATATTTATACGCTTCTGCAGAAGTCGCTTTTAACTCATCTAAACGATTTCTTCTATTAATCCATAGAGAGGCAAATGTTAAAATAACACTTAATACTAATAAGCACACCGTTCCGAAGCTTACTGTTTCTCTCATCATATCTATAATCAAACTAACTGTACCTAAAATAACTATTAATATATAGGTTATTAAAAACATAACCGCTAATTTATGTTCAAGGACACCTTGTTCACGCTCATCTCGACCTGTAGGATTTTGTGTAAACCAATTGAATAACGCATTACTAAATTTATTCATTCTTTATACGCCCCTTCATTGTATGCCTTAACAATTTTACGCTTACCAGCAAAATAACTGACTAAACCGAAAATTAAAGATGCCATCAAATTAATCGTTATAAAAAATCCTAATTCAATCTTTTGATCAGAAAAATATAATCGCATTAAATTAAGTAAACTCATAATGACACCGAACATGATACCACCGAGTAAACAACTTAACTTATGCTTTTTTAACACCCTTTGATAGGCTTCTTTAGTATAAACTCGATTTTCATCTAAATGATGTTTTCGAATACCTATCGATAAGACTATATTCACAATAAAGAACAAAATGAATACACCAATGGTTGGTATATTAACATGCTGCACAACATAATCATTGATTAAACTAATGAAAGCTAATATAAGCAAGCCAAAATAAGTAATAACAAAAGTTGTCGTAACATGTGTGTATAGCATTTCTTTTTCTCGCTCATCACGTTCAGTCATTACGCCGATGAGTCGATTAATCGTTTTATCTCGAAAATTGGTCATCTTTGATCACCTCAAGATTATTAATTACGGTATATGTAAAATATAAACGACATTTCTGCATATGTCAAATATAGACGACACAAAGATTCTATTTAGATTGCTTAACATCAAGTGTTATGCTACAATAATTGTAATAAAAAACACCTAGATCGTTTGAGATTTGGAACTAGGTGTAAAAATAAAGGACATATTACTGACTTATAGGTAAGCCAATATGTATCTCCAATTTCTATTATTGGGCTAACGTTTTCTTAATTGTGACTTAAGAAAACGTTATTTTTTATACTTTATTTCAAATATTAAAATAATTATATAACCCAAGATACATAGAATGTCATTTAATGGGAGATGAACCGTTATATCTATTGTCATCATGCTCTCCCCCTCTCTCCCAATTGGATTTATAGAGTTAGAGATACATAACAACGTAATAGGTTCCCTCATTTTTATGCGTTTCATTATACATCGTATGCTATGATATAAAACTCAATAATATATGTTTAATTCAACAATCTATAAAAATCTTTTTAAATTGAAAAAGCTCCTAATCACTAATATCAGTAATTAGAAGCCATACATTATTTATTAATCTCTCTTTGTATTATTGTAGCTGGACCATTATTAACAATATCGTAAAAATATTGAATTAAATCTTCTTTAGGGATACGGTTACCATCCTCAACCCAATGTCTTAAGAATGATAGTCCTGCACCTGATACATAACTCATAAAATAAGAAAATGGAATACCACTAATATCACCCTGTGTATTTGTAAAACTATTTAAATAGTTCGTTAGCAAGCCATATAATTTTTCATGCAATTTAGACGCTGTCCCTATTTTGAACATTAATTGATAAAATGCTATATTATCCTCAATATGTGCAATCAGAAATTCCATGATGTGTCTTAAATCCTCTGTTGAGAACTTCCCGCCACTACTTTGTTTGCTTTCTTTAATAAACGTACGCACTACATCTACGTGTTCGTCTTCCATTTTGTCTAGCAAATCGTATTTATCTAAGTAATGCGTATAAAACGTACCGCGATTAATATCAGCTAAATCAGTAATTTGTTGTACAGTAACGTCATTGAAATCATACTTATGTAATAAATTGATAAATGCCTTTTTAATCGCTTGTTGTGATTTCCTAATTCTACGATCTTGAGTCATTTTATAGACCTCACTTTACATGTTTGTTTTTGTACAATTATACCGACTTTGTTGGTTTTCGTACAATTACCCAACCATGGCATACACATGAACACGAACAAAAAGTTAACCCAAATGAAATCGTGCCAGTTGAAATAGAATTATTACCATCAGGAACATTATTTAAAAAAGGTGAATCTTTAGTAGTTGTTATTAAAGGTAACGAAGTTATCAAAGATAATAGCACACCTTTACCTAATATGAAAACACGCTATGAACATGAAGATACAGTAAACAAAGGTCGTCATCTTGTATATACTGGCGACAATTATGATTCACACTTAATCATTCCTGTAATTGAATAATTATTTAAAGTAAAACAAACATTAAATACATTCCCTATCTCAATACCTAAATCATCATAATGATGAACAAGCGTTGATCCGAACAAATGCATGGCGAAGGCTATAATGACAAAGAAAATCATGATGCCATAAAAACTCGCTATACGCAGTGTATGATTCACACTATATTTCGAAATTAAGTATATTGATGATGTTATAAGTAAAATCGTAGAGAACGCAATCAATATACCACTGAAAATATAGAACTCAAGGAAAAACACAACAAGTCCTAAAAATAGCACACTGACTGACAGTGTATTGATCAATATATAATCTGATAATACCTTTTTAAATAAAATACGTTCTACGATCATTAAGCGAATAACGCCAAATGTTACGACAAGTAAAAACACAAGCGCTAACAGGATTGTTAATACGTATTTCAAGATAATTGTTGCAGTATCAACAAAATAACCATCAAATAAACTTGCTGAAAATATGTGTAAAAACATTCCCAATATAATCAAACCAATAACGACTAATGAAGCAAGTAACGTATGGCTAAATGAATGTTCCCCTTTAATTACAGCATCATGAGCAGTAAATGCTTGTTTAAAAAATGACTTACTTTCATTAAATGTTGTTTTCACTTTCAGTGTGAATGGACCTTCAGCATAACGGTGTTCATAAGACATATATCTATGTGCAAATTCACCATGTTCATACGCATTATCACGTTGTGTTTCATTGAAACCTTCTTGTTTAACTGTTTTAGAATGCGTTGCAGATTGAATCTCCGAATTGACTGATTCTGTTGTTGATTGCGTTGATTGGAGCGTTGAATCATTTAATTTCTTACCACAACTACCGCAATATTGATCTCCTGGTTGATATGTCTGACCACAATTTGGACATTGCATTAGGGCTACCTCCATAAATATAAAATTCTAAGTCATTATACCATTATTTTATATTGTGTCATATATTATATTTTATAAATTAAAAAGGGAGCGGGACAGAATTCTTTTTAAATTCGTCGTCCCACCCCCGCAAGGATGACTAGAACTGAAAAAAGCTTGATTTAAGTGCATTTTCAGTTCAGTCAGCTACTGCGAATTTGCAAAATAGCTTCATTATATTATTTATGTCCCGGACTCTTTTAGGTATGATTATTAGTTACTCAGCTTCTCTAATTTCTGCATCAACATCCGCATAATCAATTTCTGTTTCTGTAAATGTTTTATTATTGATTGGGAAGTGTTGTTCAAATGTTTCAAAGTTTTGAATTTCCACTGTGACATCATCCACTTCAAAATCTAATACATGGCCGCCAAAGTTGCGATCATCATTAGCGAAATGAATATGAAAACCAGCAGACCCAATACCATGGAATAACTCAGGTGTGAAGAAACCAATGATTGTTCCCTTAATATCTTCACGTGTTTCCTCTGGTTGTCTACGTGCTGAATCAATCAATCTAGTATACGGTGGCTCTTGTTTAGGCATCATACGTACATGCATTTTTTTAAATGTGCCACTTATTTTCACTGCAGAAAATAGATTATCACTTAACATATGTTCCTTAACTTCATTTAATACGTTTTCAGAATCCTTATCTGAGGTTTGATAAGATTGGTCTGCTTCAAAACGTGTAATCGTTGCGTATGGTGTCATTTCATCGCCATTCAATTTCTTAAATTCTTTATGTTCATTGGCATGAAATGCTTCACCATTTAAAAAGATAACCTCACCATTAGAACCAGTTAATGTCGCTAGCCCTGAATCACCATGTTCTAATAGTTCATTGATAGATGCAGTTCCTTCTAATAGACCTGCCATTAATGTACCTAACGTACCATGTTGATATAATACGTGACTCATTGAATATTCACTCCTAAGTTTGTTTATCTAAAAATTAATTTAAAGAATCTGGTAATACATTTGTTGATAACTTGATATTATCTTTATAATTAACTGGAATATCAATTAATACTGGGCCATCAGTTTCATAGCCTTCTTTTAATGCTGCTTCTAATTCTGCTTGGCTAGTAACACGTAACCCTTTAGCACCAAATGATTCAGCATATTTCACATAATCAACTGGTCCAAATTCAACACCAGCTGAACGTTTATATTTCATTTCTTCTTGGAATTCTACCATATTATATTTACCATCATTCCAAATTAATTGGATGATGTTTAATTTTTTACGTACGGCTGTTTCTAAATCTTGACCTGAGAATAAGAAACCTCCATCTCCTGCTACTGACACAACTTGAGTATTTGGACGTACTAGCGCAGCTGCAATTGCCCAAGGTAAAGCAACACCAAGTGTTTGCATACCATTACTAAATAATAAGTGTCTTGGGTTATAACTTCTAAATTTACGTGCCATCCAAATATAATGACTACCCACATCAACAGTAACTGTAGTATCGTCAGTTAATGTGTTTTGCATTGTTTCAATAATTTCTAATGGATGCATCACACCATCTTCATGAGTGTATTTAATACCTGTTGCTTCAATAACATCTGCTCTTAAACGTTCTAAGTCATCTAAACGACTTTGATTAATGATTGGTTCATGCACATTCTCAGATAATAATTGAATCGTACCTACAATATTACCAATTAATTCTTTTTTAGGACGTAAGAAGTTTGTAATTTCGGCTTGTACTTCATCAATAACAATGATTTCTGTTTCAAGTTCTTTGTTCCAGTTACTTGCTTCATATTCAATTGGATCATAGCCTATTGTAACGACTAAATCAGCTTTTCTTAATAATTCGTCACCCACTTGGTTACGGAATAATCCTACACGTCCGAAGAAGTGATTTTCTAACTCACGGTTAAGCACACCTGCACCTTGGAATGTTTCAACAACTGGTAAATTTGTTTTCGCAACTAATTGACGAATGGCTTCTGTTTCTTTCTCACTTGAACTTCTCATACCTACTAGCAACACTGGGAATTTAGCATGTTTTATCGCTTTAATTACATCTTGAATGTCTTCTAAATTTGGAACACCTAATTGTGGTTGTTCACATAAATCAATTGCTTTAGATGTTACAGGTGATTCGATAACATCTTGCGGAATACTGATAAAACTTGCACCATTTTTACCTGAAGTCGCTGTACGGATAGCGTTTGTCATTACTTCAGAAAGAGACTCAGGATCTTGTACTTCTGCGCTATATTTTGTAGATGATCTTAAAAGAGAAGCATTATCTACTGCTTGATGTGTCATACGTAATAAGTCATTACGTTTAACTTGGCCACCGATAGCCAACACTGGATCTCCTTCTGATGTAGCAGTTAATAATCCAGTTGTTAAGTTACTCACGCCTGGGCCACTTGTAACTAATGCCACACCTGGTTTACCAGTTAAACGTCCGATTCCTTGCGCCATCATAGCAGCATTTTGTTCATGGCGTGTCACAATAAGTTCTGGACCATCATCTTCAAGTGCGTTAAAGAGATAATCGATTTTTGCTCCCGGAATACCAAATACATAATCCACATTATTATTTTTTAAAGTATCAATGACCATATCTGCAGCAGAGTAGTTTTCTTTAGTCATCTAAATTCATATCCTTTCAAAGTCCAATTATTTTTTAATATTAAAAAGAAGCCACATACATGTCTATTTTTAAGGGAAAAAGAGGGAAAGACTTAGTTACATGAGTTGTGGCTTCTTTATATTTAAAGTTACTTCATTATTTCATTGTTGCTAGTAATCTCAGTTAGGGATGCATATTCAAATGCGAGATGGGAGTCTTCTATTTATGTCAAGAGGTGTAACAAATCATAAAGTTCAACACTTAAGCGTTGATACAATATAAGGGGATGGATTTATTACACATAATAGAAGCATTTGAATATGATGTAACTTTATTACATGACTCATTATAGTATGTGCGTAACTATTAATAAAATACATATTTTCGATAGAACCTATTCCATAATGGAATAGGTCAACAAAGTTTAATTTTTTAGTAAAAAGCAGCTAAAAATAGGTCTAATTACTTGACTTATTCTAAGTTTTTAGCATAATATTCTCAGCTAAAAGACCACTTTTTATATTTTAAGTATAATTTTACTCTTTTTAGTTGTTTTTATTTCTTTTTAATCTGTTATAATCAAATCTATCATTTAAAATTTCCTTGTTATACTCTGTCATTTTATGAGAAGTAAGAAAACTTAAAATTTTCAGAAATTTTAGACAAAAATATAAAGTTTTATGCTAAGATAATAAATATTCTAGAGCTAACAAGCTAATCTTATAACTCATTTTATTAAGTAAGTGGAGGTTCATGATTATGGCCAGTTTTTTCAAAAATTTAACTCGAAAAGAAGATCCCACAATCTATCAAAATAAAGATGGGCACTTGAAACGTACATTACGTGTTCGAGATTTTCTTGCATTAGGTGTTGGTACAATTGTATCAACTGCAATATTCACATTACCTGGTGTTGTTGCAGCTGAACATGCAGGTCCTGCCGTTGCGTTATCATTCTTATTAGCAGCAATTGTAGCAGGTTTAGTTGCCTTCTCATATGCTGAAATGGCATCAACTATGCCTTTCGCTGGTTCTGCGTATTCTTGGATTAACGTTTTATTTGGCGAATTTTCAGGTTGGGTAGCAGGTTGGGCACTTTTAGCTGAGTACTTTATTGCCGTTGCCTTTGTAGCATCCGGATTCTCAGCAAATTTAAGAGGACTTATTTCCCCTTTAGGTATTGTATTGCCTAAAGCATTATCCAATCCGTTTGGCGCTGATGGTGGCGTCATAGACATTATCGCGGCTGTAGTTATCATTATTACTGCAATTATTTTATCACGTGGTATGACTGAGACTGCACGTATTGAGAACATCTTAGTTATCTTAAAAGTATTAGCAATTGTATTATTCATTATCGTAGGTTTAACAGCCATTCAAGCATCCAATTATGTACCATTTATCCCAGAACATAAAGTCACTGAAAATGGTGATTTCGGTGGTTGGCAAGGTATTTATGCTGGGGTTTCAATGATATTTTTAGCTTATATCGGCTTTGACTCTATTGCAGCTAACTCTGCAGAAGCAATCAATCCGCAAAGAACCATGCCACGTGGTATTCTTGGTTCATTAGCTGTAGCACTTGTGTTATTCGTAGGTGTAGCATTAGTATTAGTAGGTATGTTCCATTACTCTAAATATGCTGGCAATGCAGAGCCTGTAGGTTGGGCACTTCGTCAAAGTGGTCATGGCATTATCGCGGCTGTCATTCAAGCAATTTCAGTAATAGGTATGTTCACCGCTTTAATTGGTATGATGTTAGCAGGATCACGTTTACTTTATTCATTCGGTCGTGATGGTTTATTACCATCATGGTTATCTAAATTAAACCATAAGCACTTACCAAACAGAGCACTTTTAATACTTACTATTATTGGTGTATTAATTGGTTCAATGTTCCCATTCGCATTCTTAGCACAACTTATTTCTGCCGGAACATTAGTTGCATTCATGTTTGTATCTCTTGCAATGTATCGACTAAGAAAACGTGAAGGTAAAGATTTACCCGTACCGTCATTTAAAGTACCGTTCTTCCCAGTACTACCAATTATTACATTCATTTTAGTATTACTTGTATTCTGGGGATTAAGCTTCGACGCTAAACTATATACTTTAATTTGGTTTGTCGTTGGTATCATCATCTATTTAAGTTATGGTGTTCGACATTCTAAGAAAAATGAAGAAGAAGAGTACATCGTACCGAAAGATTAATATCATCAAATAAATTGAAAAGGTAGCGAGACAATGATGCCATTGTCTCGCTACCTTTTCTTGATGTATTACCATCCTTGTCCATCTATATTATAGTTGTCTAATTGTCCATCTTGTAATGCTTGTAACGCATCTTCTATCGTATCTAACGCATAGTCTAATTGTTCATACGTAATGACTAATGGTGGCTGGAAACGAAGCACATTGCCAGCTACTGCAATCAGTACAAGACCATGATCAAAGCAATAATTACATATCTTTAGCGCTTCTTCTGAGGCTCTCGTTTTCATTTGTTTATCTGACACTATATCAACGCCAATAGATAAACCTTTACCACGTACATCTCCGACAAATTGATAGTTATCAACCCATTTGTCCATTCGGTTGCGTACATAGGCGCCTTTTTCCGAGCTAGCAGTTAGTAATGCCTCATCTTCAATCATTTTCAATGTTGCTAAAGCCGCTTCACAACTTACAGGATTGGCACCAGTGGTAAATAGATGCGCCGGTGCTTCAAGCGTTTCAATGATTTCTTTGCGACCAACAATCGCAGACATCGGTAACCCACCAGCTAATGATTTGCCAAATGTGATTAAATCCGGTGTGAAATTAAAGTGATCAATTGAACTCCATGTACCTGTGCGCCCTAGTCCTTGTTGGATATCATCTACAGCAATTAAAATGCCATGTTCACGACATAATGATTCTAACGCCTCAAAGTAACCCTCTACTGGCTCTAGCAAACCACCATCACCTTGAATCGTTTCTACGACAATACATGCAACTTCTTCTGCTGGCACATATTTGGCGAACATTTCTTTAAGTGGTGCAAGATACGCTTCTACTGTATTAGGATTAGGTTGTTCATACATACCTCTATACTTATCTGGAAACGGAATATGATAAAAGCCATTTAATAAAGGACCATAATGCTTGCGCATATTTAAGCTAATGGCTGACATCGATAGTGACCCAAATGTTGAACCATGATAGGCATTCGTAAAACTAATGATATACGGTCTACCAGTATACGCTCTCGCAAATTTAATAATGCCATCATTGGCGTCAGATCCACTCAATCCAAACGTCACACGTTTTTCATAATCACCTGGCGCAATATCACATAGTTTCTTAGATAATTTCACTGCTGGTTCATGATACATATATGCAGGTGTATAATGAATCAATTTCTCAGCTTGTTTCTGAATCGCTTCAATTACCGGTTTAGGTGCATGCCCTACATTTTGCGAGCTCGCGCTTGCTAATAAATCAATGTATTCTTTACCATCCACATCTACGAGTGTCGCACCATAACCATGATCAATGGCTAATGGGTAATATTTAATTCTTCCTGATGCCGCAAAGTACTTCCCATCTTCTTGTATTAATTCCTCTGCTTTACTCATATTGACTCATCCTCCCATAGTCGACCATCCCTTTTACATCCCTCTCTTTGAAAAGTCTCCGGCCATCTTAATAAACAATGTTTCATTGATAATATTCAATATCTTACTAATAATTATCAGATTTGTAAATATTTTCTGAATAATCAAAATAATTATAATTTGCTATTTTTAGTATTTTTGATGATAAATATTTATTAAAAAAATGAGGGAGCGGAACAGAATTCTTTTAAATTCGTCGTCCGCTCCCATTTTGCTTTGCTTGTAGGATTATTTACTTTCGTAAGGAATGACATCGTCTCCATATTCTTTTTGAATATAGTCTTTAATTTCTTTAGATTGCATGACTTTTAATAATTCTTGGAACTTCTTATCATTTTTATGTCCTTCTTGAACTGCGATAATGTTGGCAAATGGTGATGATTTACCTTCCATTACAATTGCATCTTTAGACGGTTTTAAACCATTATCAATAGCATAGTTAGAATTCATAATGACTGCTGCACCTTCACCGTTTTTATATGTTTTAGGTAAAAACTCAGCACCTTGTTGATGATTAAATTTTAAATTCTTTTTGTTTTCTGCAATATCTTCAAACTTGGCGTCTTCAATTTTGACACCTTTTTTCAACTTAATCAGACCTTCATCTACAAAGAAAGATAAAAATCGTCCTTCCTCTGCAGGGTTATTTGAAACATAGATCGTTGATCCTTCAGGAATGTCTTTCAAATGTTTATATTTTTTACTATAGACACCCATTGGCGTTGTGAATACTTTACCTAATTCTTCTATTTTATAGCCATGACTTTTCTTCTCAGCTTTTAGATACGGTACGTGTTGGAAGAAGTTAGCATCTACATCGCCTTTATCTAATAATTTATTTGGTACTTTATAATCATTAACCTCTTTAACTTCTAGATCATAACCTTTTTTCTTTAATTGTTCTTTAGCTTTCTTCAATACATCTCCATGGGGTGCAGGTGAAGCAGCAACTGTGATTGTCTTATCATCCTCTTTATCTTTGCCACATCCTGCTAACACGATAATTAAAACTAAAATACTGATCATACTTAACCATTTTCTCATGTATATCGACACCTCTTTTTTAAAATGATTCAACTACACTTCAACTCTTAAATAGTTAGAAGACATAAAAAAATACTTTCTATTATTTAAGAGAAAGTATCGATACACTTTCTCTTATCTCTTAAAGTATTGTCTACTTTATGTGAATTAGCACCATTTCGTTACACGACGGTTGCTGGGCTTCTCAGGGCACATCCCTCCACCACTCTTGATAAGAGTTAACAAGTTTTATTGAATTGATATTATATTAGCATTGGATCAAGCTTGGGTCAATATCATTTTTTGAATATTCTAAATTTTTAAAATGTGTAAGTTGTTTTACTGTAGGGAATAGCTTGTTAAACACATTCGAAGGGTTGATGATTATGTTACGTTACAGCTATCACTTACTTAGTGCATTGTTCATTAGTATTTTATTATTACTTATCATGTTTGTCATGGATGTGGTGATGCATACGACACACCTTACTTTGCTATTAATCAACATTGATTTCATCGCAGATCCTAATAAGACACCACTTATTTTAGAACTTTCAATTCATATCATTATTGGATTTTGTATTTACATAACGTTTCTAATCATTTATCTGTTATTCAAACCTTTATACAAATTAAGTTATCTCTTATTAATGATTATTTTTCTAATCTTATACCCATTACTTATTACGTTAGCTGAACGTACACTGTTCCAATTTAATTGGGTAGAGTATGCCTTATGGATGATCGCACACTTGATATTCACTTTATTGATGGCATGGTCGATTCCTTATTTTTCTAAAAAGAAATGGTAAGTTGATAACTATGCATGTTATATAAACAATCGCTTATAGTCATTAAAACATTACTATTGTAAATTTAACTTTACAAATACGCCGTTCTTTAAGCTAATTTAAAGTTTCAATATGGTTTACTTTAATCCCCTATTTTAATTAAATCTGAGTGTTACACTAATGTTGTAAAAGATAAATAATGAAATGGGGTTTTCATTGTGGTGAAGGTTTCTCTATTTGCGTCAACACTTTTAACAAGTACGGTAATATTATCTGCGTTTAACGGACAACATGCACTCGCAGCTGATGTAGTGACGAAGGGCAATGCACAAGAAATTGCTTCGGAAGCATTATCAAATAGTGGTGGTAATCCAGATTTACAAAACTTTGACAAAGCAATTGATAAAGGGGACTATTTCAAAATTGAAAGCCACAATAAGGCAAATGCTGGTATAGGTGTCTATAAAGTTTATAAAAATGGCCAAGTCGAATATAAAAATGATAGATACAGTAACTTCAATCGACTTCAAAGTGGAGAAACATATGTTGAACACGGTATTGCGAATGCCGCTGAATTAGATGACCGACAAGAAGCAGCGACAAAAGTCAATTCCGTAGATTGTGCACGTGAATTAAATACTTACTATGTTGGTAACGTTAAATCTAATGAAGTACCATCGTCTCAATCAGATCAAAAGCAAGAAAACCATCATAGTACAGATGATCAATCTTCATTACCTGAAACTGGTCATTCAGACAGTGAACAATCCACTCAATTATTAGGTAGCATTTTCTTATTACTAGGCGGTGCGTTAATAGCTAAACAATCTCATAAAAAAATCTCATAGAAAAAACACGGGAGTGGGACAGAATTCTTTTAAATTCGTCGT
>NZ_KV838566.1:198671-225485 GCF_001838705.1 Staphylococcus sp. HMSC34C02 | reverse complement strand
CTATCTAAGAACTACTTTACAAGACCGCGGTTCGTCCCAGCCCCCTAGGCAAGCGTCGCAACCAAAGAATATTATCCATCCAAGAGCCGCTTTAGAGACAGCACCCCAGGAACGCGAAGCAACTTAAGTGAGTGAATATTTATCTAAGAACGTCTCTATAATATTCCAAGTTTAAAATTTTCCTACAAGAACTATGTACAGAAAAAAAGGGGAGTGGGACAGAATTCTTTTAAATTCGTTGTCCCACCCCCGCAAGGGTGACTAGAACTGAGAAAAGCTTTGTTAAAGCGCCCTCTCAGTTCAGTCAGCTACTGCGAATTTGCAAAATAGCTGCATTATATTATTTATGTCCCGAACTCCTAAATCTTGTTGATGATATTTTATTTTTCTTCAATATTGCCATATTCTTCCCTTAAGTCATATACTTTATCTGGTGTAACGTCTTGTCCAAGTGGGTCTAAAACTTTCATCGTAGAGAAAGTATGAAGTACTTGACCTCTTATCATACCTAAATATTCTTGTCTTAATTGATGTTGTTCTTGTTTTTCTTCAACGCTCAAACTTTCAACTTTTTCTTTATTTGCTAATTGATTAATTCTATCTAGTAATTCTCTCATTATTTATTCCTCCTAATTTGTATGTGCTGGGAAGTGGGGTACAATATACGTTCCAACTTCTTCTATGAGTTCTTCGATATCACGATCATCATTTGTAAATCTTAAGATAATATGATTTGTATTAATTGATTCATAAGCTTTTAATATTTGTAATAAATTTTTACGTCCAGTACGGAAACCACCTTTGATCGGTTTAACGGTTTCATTTGGATTTCGGGATAAATTAATCATTAAGATATTCATAAATGGTTTGAAGCGGTCAGTACCACTGTGCCAAGCTTCAACTAATTTCTTTTGATCTTGAAAAGGTTGGGCGTAAAATAACCAGCCATCCATATTTTCTTGAAGCCAAGCCATTGAGTGTTTTGAATATCCGGTACCAAACATTGGAATTGTATGATGTTTTGGCAATGCTTGTAACCCTGAATCCTCATATAATTCAAAAATTGAATTTGAAATATTGGGAGAATGTGATTGCCAAAGTGCTCTTAATGATTGAATGGTTGTTTGATAACGTTCTGTTAATTCACTTTCATCTACTTTAAATGCAGGGAATTCGAAAGAACGATCGCCGGTAGCCATACCGAGTAATAAACGTTGATTGGAAATGAGATCAAGTGAGGCTGCTGATTTAGCAAGGTGAATAGGATGTCGTAAGGTTGCTACGGTACTACCCGTACCTAGTGCAATCTTAGAGGTAAAGGCACTCAGATAGGTTAAAAAGACGAACGGATCATAATTCGTTGTAACCTTACCTAAATGAGGACTGTACAGTGGATTATCTCTCACAGATAAACTTGTAAACCCCAAAGACTCCGCTTTTTGAGCGAGTCTCACTTGCGCATCAAAATCTATATTATTTTGTTGTTTATTATCAAATGGTATGGATAAACCTAGCGTCAATTTATTATTTTTGAACGTTCGTTTAAATCCCTTATGTTCATCGATATCTGACATGTCTTCCCCTCCTAACGCAATTAATATTAAAACAACATGTATTACTTAACTAACACTTGTTGCATAAATGTAATATACGCCCTATTTGATTAACATGCAACATACATGCTTATGAAACATGTTGTTTAGACAACAATGCTCAGTATTTGTTGATTAGATTAGCTTTTTCCATAAAAAACTTCCAAGGCTATGCCTCAGAAGTTGAATTATAAGTGTGTTATATGATGAATTAAGAAAGGTAAATTTTTATCTATAAAAGCTTCAGCTGAAAGTGAACTTGTATCGAGCCAATGTCGGGCGAGACCACATAATCCTGAAGCTAGAAAGCTCGCACTGTTAACGAGTATGTCAATATCCTGTTCAGGATAGCTATTGCGAAGCATACTGGTAAAAATATCCTCTAATTCATTATTGATACGTTGATGGGCTTGGTTACAGAACGTTTCACTATTCATCTTGCATGAATCTTGTACTTCAACCATATAATTGGCAATAGATATAAATAGATTAGTAATGACGGCTTCATTAATCATATCAGAAATAGCTAACGTGTCATTTAGATCTTTCAGAATCGTTTCAGATAAAGTGTAATCGAGAATATCATATTTATCTGTAAAATGTGCGTAGAAAGTAGCACGGTTGACTGTAGCACGTTCAGTAATATCTTTAACCGTTATTTGTGACATCTTTTTCTCACGGGAAACCTCTTGAAACGCGTCTACCAGTAGTTTCTTTGTTCTAATAATACGCGGGTCTACCTTAGTCGTAGTCATTATAGGCACCTCCCTTATTGACTTATTACTTACATTAAATTATCTGTCGAAAAGAGAGGGTTGTCAAAGTTCACGCTTGTTGGTTATTTAAGCATTTCTTTAATTTGTTTTGTAGCAAGTCGTTGTTTTTGATCGTTAATATAATTTTCAAGTTGTTTCTCAGACGCTTTAGGATGTGATTGTTTATACGCTATCATTTTATTTTGCAGTTCTTTTTTAATTCTATTTTGTGATTTTGATGATGCCATTTGATTTTTTTGAAGTTGCTTTGCTTGTTTTGCATCTAGTACGACCCATGTATCATTAGGTACTGTAACAATCGATGTTTGTTTGATAAGTTCTTTTTTATTGTTTCCAAAATCAAACAAATAACGGTAGAAGTCGTTTTTCCAAGTCCAATATGTTTTAACTGTCGCTTGGTCTACATCTGCTGTTCTATAGAAAGCGTGTTTCTTTATTGAATCTGATAAATCTTCTTTACTAGTACTAGGTTTAAAATGTGCTGATGGTTTGTCATCATTTTTATTTTCTTTATAAACCATGACATAATTATAAGAATTGTTACCTATTTCATTCGCAATTAACATGTTTGTAGGAGATTTTGTTGAGCCAGCAGAATAAATTTGTTTTTCGGGTTCAGTGATTGTTTCTTTCTCCATACCAAAATGATGCGTCATGTTTGCAACAATGCCAATGATTAATGCTGTAAATAGAACGGTGAATAATGAACCGGTAACATAACGTGTTAGGCGATGTGGAATCAGTGTCCATGATGCAAATACGGCAATAGTTAGAATAATAAGTATAATCATTTAATTCTCCTCGCTTTCTGAATGATTCATTTTCAAGAAAGGAACGATGATTAATCCAATGACTGCAAATGCTACGCCAATTAAAAACGCAGTATTAAAACCATCAATAGATGCGTGTTGGGCATGTTCGGCATAAAGTAATGGATTTGCATCTTTTAAATTTTTAGCTGGCATATGGTTGTTAATCATATTTTGCGTAATAGATGTTAGCAATGCGACGGCTATAGAAGATGCAACTTGTCTAGCAGTGTTGTTTGCTGCTGTACCGTGTGTACCCATTTTAGTTGGCAAGGCATCCATCGCATTTGTTGTTAAAGGCATCATAATTAAAGCCACACCAAACATCCGTATTGAATATAAAACTAAGATAAGCGACGGTGATGTCGTATCCGTTAAAAAGCCAAACGGTAATGAAGCTAATGATAAAATTAAGAATCCAACAAAAGCGAGTCGTTTGATGCCAATTTTATTATAAAGTGCACCAGAAATAGGCGAAATAAACCCTAACATTAAAGCACCTGCAAGTAAGGTTAAACCAGACTCAAATGGTGAAAAACCATGAATATTTTGTAAATAAGTAGGTAGCATCATTTCCACACCATACATAGCCATTGTCACAACGATAAGGCCAATCGCTGCAATGACAAAGCCTTTGGATTTAAATACACGTAAATCTAAGAACGGGTCATCTAATTTAAACTGACGCATACAGAACCATCCGATAAGAAGGACGCTAATGATAAGCGGTAGTATGACATAACTAATACTTCCCCAACCCTCGCTAGAAACATTTGAAAAGCTCCATAAAAATAAACCAAATCCTAAACTGGATAAAATAAGTGACCAAATATCTAGTTTAATCTTTCTATTTGGTATGACATCTTTCATAAAAATAAAACTTAATAAGAAAGCAATGACAACTATGATAATTGGAATCACAAAAATATTGCGCCAAGAATCACTGATTGTTAGACCAAGAATGATATGATCTTTATTTAATATCCAACCAGCAAATGTTGGTCCAAGTGCTGGCGCTAATCCAACGGCTAAACCACTCAACCCCATCGCAGTACCACGTTTGTTTGGTGGAAACATGTTAATGATGATGATTTGCATCAAAGGCATCATTAAACCAACAGCGATTGCGGTAACAATTCGACCAATTAAGAAAATAATCCAACTATCACTATTCGACGGTGCCATTGCAGTTAGTATTAAACCAATTAATAAAATGGCATATGCAATAACGTGTAACCATTTCGTTGAAAAACGAGTAGCTAAGTAGGCAGATAATGGAACCATTATGCCGTTAGCTAATAGAAACCACGTAGTTGCTTGTTGTGCAGTACTAAAATCAATATTAAAATCTTTCATTAATGTAGGTAGTGCTGTGCCTAATGATGTTTGCATTAAGGCGCCTGCAAATGTTGCAAGTAAAATGACAACCATAATCATCAATTTATTATAAGGTTTGCCATGTTCATCTAAGTCAAATGTAGTATTTATATTCTCTGACATAATAAGCCTCCTTTAAAAGTACGAACTTAATGTAACAACTTTCGAAGCGAAAAAGGAGAACAAAATAAAATATAATGTTTAAAATAATACACTATGTATCAAAATGTATTATAATACGATGCGAAAGGGTGATGAGATGGCTTATAGTAACAAAACACAATTGACGCAACGTCTACTTAGAGAAGCACTAATCAATTTATTAAATCACAAGCATTTTGAAGCAATTACAATTAATGAAATTACTCAAGAAGCGTATGTAACAAGAAGTACATTTTATAGATATTATGATGATAAATATGAATTGTTATCGGAAATTGAAGATGATGTTTTAAACTTTATTAAAACACAAAGAGAATTTAATGTAGAAAATGAAGATATTTTAGATGTGGGTAGCATCGCAAACTTATTCAAAGCGATTGATCCGTATTCAGAAGTATTAAAGGTATTGTTGACGAATGAAGGTATTCTAAGTTTCAAAATGAAAATTAGAAATGTAGTGTCTAAGCGTTTCGAATTTATAAATCATATTTCACAGGGCTCGAATCTTAAAAGAGAATTAGGTAAAGAATATTTAATAACGATCATTGTAAATACCTTTGAATATTGGTCAAAACATAAAAATGAAATCAATGTTGATGAAATAGCGCAATTTATTGTCGAAGTATATAAAGGTGGTATTTTTAATGCGTTAGATTTGAAGAAAGAGGATATTGAGCGATTAAAACAATAAATGATTACATTTTAACAGGTCTCTAAGATTGAAAATAATGGATAAAAGCGACTATAAGAAACGAGTTTCTACTATTATAATAGTCAATTTTGTTCATTATCTAGTCAATTAGTCTGATTATAAGCAAAGTATACACTTTCTTGTCGTGATGTTTGATAATATACAGAATAATAATGAATTAAAAAGGAGAGCGATGTTTGAAACAATTTATCAATGTAGTTATGACTATACTGATATGTGTAGGTATCGGTGTATCCGTAACTTATTTAATTCGTGAAATTGATATTCAACCATCTCAAATGTCTTTAAATGATGATAATCAATTTGGTGATTGGAAGCGTGATGGACGTTTGACGCATGGTTATGGCACATATAATCATGGTTTAGAGTTTGAAGGCAATGACAAACATTATGGTAATGATTATGACTTACCTGAAGATACTGAAGTGCTAGCAGCAACAGATGGCGTTGTCACCAAATTATTTGAAGATGAATTAGGTGGTAAGGTCTTACAAATCTCAGAATCAAACGGGCAATACCATCAATGGTATATGCATTTAAATGATTTCGAGGTAACTCAAGGTCAACAAGTTAAAGCCGGAGATGTGATTGCTTTATCAGGTAATACAGGTGAACAGACAACAGGGTCACATTTACACTTTCAAAGAATGAAAGGTGGTATAGGCAATGATTATGCTGAAGACCCACAACCTTTTATTGAGCAACTGCCCGAAGAAGAAGAAAGTTTATTTAATATTTAATACGTCAAACGAAATGGATGGTATAAAAATCTGAAGCCTACGTCGTGTTTCAGGTTTTTTTAGTTTCAACATTGCCTGTCATATCACAAAGGGTAAATGTTTGGATATAAGGATTATCATTAAATGTTACTTTTTAGAGAAAAAAACAAAAATAATATTCTGAAAATTTAGAATTTATGATATAGTAAAATCTATCATTACTTATAGACGTGATTGCCATGAGGAGATGTTGAAACATCATAGCAATAACTCATAAGTAGGTTGATCAATTTAATAAGTGTGCAGAACAGACAACAGGAGGTTTTTTACATGACATCAACACTTAGAGAAATAGGCGTTAAAGATTTTACATTTAGAGTGCTATCGGGCGTAGCTATAGGTATCGTGGTGGGCTTAGTACCCAATGCCATTTTGGGAGAAATCTTTAAAGCGTTAATGCATCATCATCCATTTTTTGGGACATTGTTACATGTTGTACAAGCAATGCAATTTACAGTGCCAGCTTTAATCGGCGCACTCATTGCGTTGAAATTTGACATGACACCATTAGCCATTGCAGTGGTTGCTTGTGCCTCTTATGTAGGTAGTGGAGCCGCACAATTTAAACATGGTGCCTGGGTGATTGCTGGTATCGGAGACTTGATTAATACAATGATAACAGCAACGATTGCTGTATTATTCATCTTATTAATTGAAAAACGTGTCGGCAGTATGGCGCTCATTGTATATCCAACGATTGTAGGTGGATTGTCAGCTACAATTGGCGTATTCATTTTGCCATATGTACACATGATTACAACTGGCATTGGTAATATGGTTAATAGCTTCACAGAATTACAACCTGTATTAATGTGTATGCTTATTTCTATGGTCTTCAGTTTTATTATTATTTCACCGTTATCAACAGTTGCGATAGCTATTGCAATAGGGATTACAGGTCTTGCGGCAGGTTCAGCATCTATTGGTATTTCAGCTACTGAAGCAGTATTGCTTATTGGTACTAGCAAAGTGAATCGAGTTGCAGTACCGATTTCTATATTCTTTGGTGGTGTGAAAATGATGATGCCTAATATGGTTAAATATCCAATCATCATGTTACCAATCCTTATAACTGCTGGTATATCAGGAATTGCAGGAAGTTTGATTGGTATTGCAGGAACGAAGGAATCGGCAGGATTTGGTTTCATTGGTATGATTGGTCCAATTAGTGCTTTTAAATTTTTACATATTGATTCTGCCTTAGTGAGTGTCTTACTCATTATTTTAGGATTCTTTGTTGTACCATTAGTAACTGCATTTGTTTTAGATATTATTTTCCGAAAAGTATTACGTCTATATACCAACGACATATATAAATTTATGGGTTAACGTCCTATTAAATAGGAATTGATAAAGTGTTGAATATCGCATTTTATCAATTCTTTTTATTTACAAAGATTGAGAAAAAATAGAAATAAATCGTGTTACAATAAAAATGAAATGATACGTTATAAAAAGGGTGAATGGTTAATGGCTAATAAAATCGAAAAACTAGCACTAAAGACAGCAGAACTTACAAGACAAACACATGATTTGGGTATTCCCATTATGATTTTATTTGAAGGGGTCCCTGCCTCTGGAAAAACACGCTTATCAAATGAATTATTACTTAACTTTGATGCGAAATATACACATTTTATTGCAACACAGTCACCTCAAAAGGATGATTTAAGATATCAATTCTTACAAAAATATTGGAATACATTACCTAAAAAGGGTGATATCAATGTTTACTTTAGAAGCTGGTACTCTCATTATTTAGATTATCGAGAGAATGAAATTAAGCATGATAGATACAAAAACTATGATGTCTTAAAAGAACAAATTGCGTCTTTTGAAGATATGTTAATCAAAGATAATTATGAAATCATTAAATTCTTTATTGAAATTAATGAAGATAAAAGACAAGAACATATTAAGCAAACGAAAGAAAATCCATTAATGCGTTGGAAAGTTCAAGAATATGGCAGTGTCTTATCAACAGAAACATATTTAGAGAATATGCATCAATTTATTAAACAAGATCAACAATGGCAGATTATTGATTATACAGAACGACAATCAGCAATCGAAAAAATGTATGAACACATTATACAACGTTTAGAACAAGCCATTGCCAAACATCATGCGCAAGATAATGAACGTGATGGTGACTTTACTGAGCACTTTAGTACCAATATGTTTGATATCGAAGTAGATAAAGTATCCAAAGAAGCATACAAATCATTGATTAATGAATTACAAAAACGCATGCGAGAAATACAATTCGCATTATATGAGCGAAAAATCCCACTCATTCTTGTGTTTGAAGGCATGGATGCAGCCGGCAAAGGTGGTAATATCAAACGTATTAGAGAAAAGCTTGATCCAACTGGTTATGAAGTCAATGGCATTAGCGCACCTACTGACGTTGAATTAAAACATCATTATTTATGGCGCTTTGCAAAAGATATGCCACGAAGCGGACACATCGAGTTATTTGATAGAAGTTGGTATGGCCGTGTATTAGTTGAGCGTATTGAAGGATTTGCAACAATCAATGAATGGCAACGTGCTTATGAGGAAATTAATGCATTTGAAAAGATGTGGACAGATGAAGGTGCAATTATCTTAAAATTCTTCCTTACTTTAGATAAAGACGAACAGTTGAAGCGTTTTAAAGATCGTCAAAATAACGTCGATAAACAATGGAAAATCACGGATGAAGATTGGCGTAATCGTGAAAAATGGGATTTATACGTCGAGGCAAGTCATGACATGGTTAAAAAAACACATACAACCTATGCACCATGGTTAGTTGTACCCGCCGACCATAAGAAAACATCAAGAATAGAAATTATGAAATATATTATTCGTAAATGTGAAAAAGTATTATGGGGCGTTAAAGATTATGAATGAATATGATTAAATAATAGGAACCAAGAAACGTTAGAAAATCATAGCGTTTCTTGGTTTTTTTAAAGTTATATAGATAAATTGAATAGTTCGGAGTTGTTAGAAATATTACGGGATTGTAACAAAACGGCAATTTGTAATATTACAGATAATGTAAAACAGTTGTAAATTTCTTAAAAAAGTATTGTAAATCCTTATTTCATAATGAAATTTTAAACTATTTGTTCAAAAATAATTGTTACAAAGCGAATTATTTATATTTCAATGTTACAAAACAAGGTGTCTATTGTAATTTTTTGTAAGAAAAGCGTAATACTACTGGCGTTTTTTTATGATATAGTACTTATTGTCAAAAGTTAAACACAGAGCAAAACACAATAACTAAAGAATATAACATAGCGAAAATATAAACTAATTTTTTTGGAGGAATTTTTTATTATGAAAAAAACAGTAATCGCGTCGTCATTAGCAGTAGCTTTAGGAGTAACAGGTTATGCATTAACTACAGATAACAGTGCACATGCATCTGAATCAACTACTAATTATGCACAATTAGCTAACTTAGCTCAAAACAACCCATCTGAATTAAATGCACACCCAGTACAAGCTGGCGCATACAACATCTCATTCGTTAAAGATGGTTTCAAATATAACTTCACTTCTGATGGTCAATCTTGGTCTTGGAATTACACTTACGTTGGTGGTGCTGACACAGTAGCAACTACACAAGCTGCTCCAGCTGCTCAATCAACTGATTACTCAGCTTCTTACAGCAACGAAGCATCATCTCAATCAGTAAGCTCAAACCAACAATCAAGCAACACTAGTGTTAGAACAGTTTCTGCACCAACAACTACTTCATACTCAGCTTCATCAGCTTCAACTGGTGGATCAGTTAAAGCTCAATTCTTAGCTAACGGTGGTACTGAAGCTGCTTGGAACGCTATCGTAATGCCAGAATCAGGTGGTAACCCTAACGCAGTTAACCCAGCTGGTTACAGAGGTTTAGGTCAAACTATGGAATCATGGGGTACTGGTTCAGTAGCACAACAAACTAAAGGTATGATTAACTACGCTAACAGCCGTTACGGTTCATTAGATGCAGCAATTGCATTCCGTAATAACAACGGTTGGTGGTAGGATTTACTCAGATAACTGGATAGCACATCGAGTTATCGAGGAAAGAGGTCGACATGATGGTCGGCCTCTTTTTTGTATTTTAATAGACACTGTAGCATAACGTTTACCGATGAGGTTTATAGGGAAGATATTAGAACAATTATTATGTCGAAAGTGTTGAATGTTATGTCATTATGGAAAGTATTGAAATTAGGCTTAATACATAGTGTGTTCTGGACAACTACACAATTATCAATATCTCATTTGATGTTACGATGCCCGTCATCCTTCTTTGTGAAATATGATAAGGTTTTTACAATATGGTCGTGGGAAAAGAATGGCGCTTTATGGAATACACTATTGCGTATTAATAAGTGGAAACGCTTCATTCCTGAAGGTGCTATATTCAATCATCATATTTATAATAAAAAGAGACTAGCTTCTTTTAAATTAGAAGACATACATATAATGATTGTAGAAATGCGTCGGGCAGAACTTGTGCATTGGTTATCAATGATACCAGTAATTATTTTTGTAAAAGCGCCTAAATATATACAATTTATCAATATGAGTTATGTTATTTGCGCTAATTTACCGATTATACTGACGCAACGTTATAATCGTCCAAGATTAGAATTGTACTATCAACGCAGAGTGAAACGGAGTGAATAGACTTGTCACATAAAAACATTATCGTTATCGGCGGTGGATTAGGCGGTATATCAGCTGCGATTCGTCTTGCACAAAGTGGTTTTAATGTCACACTTTACGAGCAAAATGATCACATCGGTGGTAAAGTCAATCGACTTGAAGCAGACGGATTTGGTTTTGACTTGGGTCCATCTATTTTAACGATGCCATGGATATTTGAAAGATTATTCAGCTATAGTAAGAAACAAATGAAAGATTACGTTACGATTGAACGCTTACCTTTACAATGGCGTAGTTTCTTTACAAATGGCAAAGTTATAGATTTATATGAAGATTTAGAACAAATGGGCCTTAACAACAGTCAACTCACGAATGAGGATATCAAACAATTGTACCAATTTATGGATTATGCAGCGCATATTCATCGTTTCACTGAAGAAGGTTATTTCGCACTTGGGCTTGATACGGTTTCGGAAATTATCAAATATCAAGGTCCATTGCGTTCAGTCAAAGGTGTGGATTACTTCTCAACAATGCAACAAGCCATCAATCGTTACGTCGAAAAGCCAGAGTTAAGAGATATGCTAGGTTATTTCATTAAGTATGTTGGTTCGTCATCTTATGACGCACCAGCCGTGTTAACAATGTTAATCCATATGCAATATGAACAAGGGTTATGGTATGTCAAAGGTGGCATTCACCACCTTGCACGTGCATTAGAGCGATTAGCTGTTGAAGAAGGTGTGACAATTCATACTGGCAAAGATGTACGTAGTATAGATACGTATTTTAATCATGTCACAGGCGTTAGATTAGATGATGGTTCACATGTAAGTGCTGATTACATCGTTTCTAATAGAGAAGTCATACCAACTTATCGTGACTTACTACACTTTTCAAATAAGCAATTAGCGCAATTAGAGAAGGTTTATGAGCCCGCAGCGTCCGGATATGTTATGCATTTAGGTGTAGACAAAACCTATCCTCAATTGGCCCATCATAATTTCCTTTTCTCTAATGATTCAAAGCGTAATTATCGAGAAGTGTTCCATGACAAAGTCTTACCACAAGACCCAACCATTTATTTAGTAAACTCGAATAAATCCGATCCGGCGCAAGCGCCAAAAGGGTATGAAAATTTAAAAGTGTTACCACATATTCCGTACATTCAAGAGCAACCATTCACTGAAGAACAATATAATGAATTTCGAGCACGTGTCTTGGATAAATTAGAGCGTATGGGGCTTACAGATTTACGCCAGCATATTGTATATGAAGATATTTGGACACCGCATGATATTGAACAAACCTATCACTCGAATAAAGGTGCCATTTATGGGGTAGTGGCAGATAAGAAGAAAAATAAAGGATTTAAGTTTCCTAAACAAAGTCAATACTTTGATAATTTATTCTTTGTCGGAGGATCCGTTAATCCTGGTGGTGGAATGCCAATGGTGACGTTAAGTGGTCAACAAGTCGCGGATAAAATTAATGCACTTGAACGTGCGCTTACGAATGATTCAAAGGATTAGAGGTAATACAAGTATGACAAAATTAGCGTCACTGCTTCATGGAAGTATAGGTTTATCGTTAGTCAGTGGTTATTTAATGTATAATCGCCGGCATCTATTGTCATTTGATGAGACACATATAGGAGACTTTAGACAAAGCATAAGTGTGGTCATTCCAGCGCGTAATGAAGCAAAAAGATTGCCAAAGTTATTACATAGTTTGTCACAACAGTCACTACAAGTTGAATGTATCGTCATGGATGATGATTCAAATGATAGCACTGCTGAAATTGCGCGAAAAATGGGCGCAAACGTGTATAATGTGACATATGATAGCCATGAGCCTACATGGGTTGGTAAGTCATATGCATGTTATCAAGGTGTTGACCACACAACATCAGACATCATTGTTTTTATGGATGCAGATGTAACATTACAAAATGATGATGCATTAGAAGCAATGATTCAGACCTATGCACAACAACATTATCGTGGTTTACTAAGTATTCAACCGTATCACAGTGTGCGGAAACCGTATGAACACTTATCGGCAGTGTTTAATCTAATGACAATTGTAGGTACAAATACATTTTCAACTTTAGCTAAAGCAAAGGGTGATGCATTGGCATTTGGCCCGGTAACCGTCATGAACAAAGCGGATTATATTAAGACACAAGGTCATAAAAATGCTGCGTCACAAATCATTGAAGGATTTGCTTTAGGCAAAGCGTTTCAACGTTGCCAGTTGCCAGTGACTCAATTTGAAGGTCAGGGTTACGTTAATTTTAGAATGTACGAATCAGGCGTTCAAACGCTCGTAGAAGGATGGACGAAGCACTTAGCGGTAGGTGCATCGTCAACACAACCGCATATTATGATGTTAATCATGTTATGGATGATAGGTAGTATCACTTCATTCAGTGCATTCATACTCAGTTTATTTAAACAAGGATTGTCATTTAGACGAGCGCTACTATCTTATGGCTTGTATACACTACAATTCAGCCGTTTACATCGTAGAGTAGGTAATTTTTCGATTTTAGTCTTGATTTGTCATCCGATATTATTTTTAGTGTTTATTTTAATTTTTATCAATTCATTTCGTCACATCCATTACACAAAACAGGTAAAATGGAAAGGACGACGATTTAATATTAAATAATATTTAGCAGGGGGTTCTCCATGAGCACATTAGAAGAAAATTATCAATATTGTCATCAAATTATGAAAGATTACTCTAAGAGTTTCTCATATGCTTTTGATATGTTACCTGAGCAACAGCGACGCGCAATATGGGCAATTTATGCTGTTTGCAGAATCGTTGATGATAGTATCGATGTACATCAAGACGTGGATTATTTACATAAGATTCATCGTGATGTTGAATCTATTGAACATCAAACAATAACGACATTTGAAAGTGATGCACGCATTATGACGGCTTTTGCTGATGCAGCGACACATTTCCAAATGAATTACCAAGCCCTCTATGACTTAATTGACACCGTAGAAGCCGATCAACACTTCGAGATGTTTGAAACAGATCGTGGTCTACTCGATTATTGTTATGGGGTAGCAGGAACAGTTGGCGTATTACTGATTCCTATTTTGGCAACACCACCGTCAGACGAAGCTTATGCGTATGGTAAGCAATTAGGTGAGGCGCTTCAACTAACGAATATACTACGTGATGTTGGTGAAGATTATCGAAACGGGCGTATTTACTTTAGTAAAGCACGCTTAAATGAGTTTAATGTTTCAATTGCAGATGAAATGGAACGCGATCAACCCTCTGACAATTACATCAAAATTTGGGAATTCTATGCAACACTAGCGGATAATAACTACGATATGGTATTGAATCATCTCGATGTTTATAATGAAGAATCTCGTATGATTATTGAGTTAGCAGCTCAAGTCTATCGCGGTATACTAACTGAGGTACGTAAATCATCATATTCATTGAAAGAACGCGCATATGTTTCTAAATGGAAAAAACATAAAATCTACCGCAACTTAAAGAAAAAATATAAAGATTAGGTGAGATGTATGAACATAGCAGTAGTAGGTGCTGGTGTTACCGGCTTAGCAGCTGCCGCACGATTGGCCGCGCAAGGTCATCAAGTAACCATTTTTGAAAAGAATGAACAAGTCGGTGGCCGTATGAGTCAATTTAAGAAGGATGGTTTTATCTTCGATATGGGACCGACCATAGTGATGGTTCCAGATGTTTATAAAGCAGTATTTGAAGAATGTGGCAAACGTTTTGAAGATTATGTCGATATGAAACCACTCACACATATTTTTGATATCTATTTCTCAGATAAAGATAAAGTAAGTGTATCGACGGATTTGGCACAACTAAGCCAGACGCTAGAAGATATAGAGCCAGGCTCAACGCAAGGGTTTATGCAGTTTTTAACGGATATATATAAACGTTATGAAGTAGCGCGTAAATATTTCCTTGAGCGCACGTTCCGTAAGCCAAGCGAATTTTATAATCCGTTAACGTTATATCGTGGACTTAGACTGAAGACGTTTAACAATGCGAATCAATTAATAGATAATTATGTATCTAATGAAAAAATACGCAAGCTACTTGCATTTCAGACATTATATATCGGTATTGATCCGAAACAAGGTCCATCAATTTACTCTATTATTCCGATGATTGAGATGGTTCATGGCGTCCATTATATCAAAGGTGGCATGTATGGCTTAGCCCAAGGCTTATTACAGCTTGGTCATGACTATGGTGTCAATGTTGAACTCAATGCAGACGTGCAAGAGATCATCATTGATCCTAAATTTAAGCGTGCAGATGGCTTACGCGTTAATGGTGATATTCGACGTTTCGATAAAGTACTATGTACAGCTGACTTCCCATATGTGGCACAACATCTCATGCCTCAGCACGCGCCATTAAAGCGCTATTCTCCTGAAAAGGTGGAGAACATGGATTATTCATGTTCAGCATTTTTAATTTATGCAGGTATTAATCGTCAATTACGTGATAAATTGCATGTCCATAACGTGGTATTTGCTAAAGATTTTAGAGGTAATATTGATGATATCTTCAGTGGAAAGATGCCAGAGGATCCATCATTATACCTTTACTTCCCATCTGTGGAAGATGAAGCATTAGCACCTGAGGGTCAGACAGGCATGTACGTATTGATGCCAGTCCCAGAATTAAAAACAGGCCAAATTGACTGGCATGACCCTACAATAGTCGAGAAGGCGAAAGACGTTATCTATAACAAACTTGAAACGATTGAAGCACTTAAAGATGTCCGTCAAGATATCGTATCTGAAACGGTTTTTACAGCACTTGATTTTGAGCAACGCTACAATGCTAAGTTCGGTTCAGCATTTGGACTCATGCCAACGCTGACACAAAGTAATTACTACAGACCAGCCAATGTTTCAAGAGACTACAAAGACTTATACTTTGCAGGTGCAAGTACACATCCGGGTGCTGGTGTACCAATCGTTCTAACGAGTGCTAAAATTACGGCAGAAGCAATGCTTGAAGATATTAATCATGGTGTATAATCTCCATAAATTAAATGAATCAGAAAATTATAAATATTGACAATCATTATTGAACTGATACAATGAATATTAATTCAATAGACTTATCCAGAGAAGTGAAGGGATTTGGCCCGATGAAACTTCAGCAACAGACTTAAAAGATAAAAGTACTGTGCTAATTCCAAAGAGGTATACCTCAAAGATAAGTGTCATAGTTATAACTAAGCTATATGTCACTCTCTTTTGAGCGTGATATATAGCTTTTTAATTTTGTAAGGGGGTAAATCATGACAATTTCAAATAAGCTAGCGCATATTCCAGATAGTTACTTTGGTAAGACAATGGGACGTAAAGTTGAACATGGTCCATTGCCGTTAATCAATATGGCAGTGGGTATACCGGATGGTGAAACGCCTAAAGGTATTGTTGATCATTTTGCAGAAGCAGTTCGAATTCCAGAGAATCAAAAGTATGGTGCCTTTCATGGTAAAGCATCATTTAAAGAAGCGATTGTTAATTTTTATCAACGCCAATACGGTGTCACGTTAGATAAAGAAGACGAGGTGTGCATACTTTATGGTACAAAGAACGGTTTAGTGGCATTACCGACATGTATTGTTAATCCTGGAGAGAATGTGTTGTTGCCAGATCCTGGTTATACAGATTATCTCGCTGGTGTCTTGCTTGCTGATGCCAATCCAGTACCACTTAATTTGGACCCACCAGATTACTTGCCAGATTGGCGCAAAGTAGATGCACAAACATTAGCGAATACGTCATTAGTTTATTTAACTTACCCAAATAATCCTACAGGTTCAACGGCCACTAAAGCGGTATTTGATGAAGCAATTCAAAAATTTAAAGGTACGCAAACAAAGATTGTTCATGACTTTGCATATAGTGCTTTTGGTTTCGATGCTAAGAACCCGAGTATACTCGCTTCTAAAGATGCAAAGGAAGTAGCCATTGAAATTTTTTCATTGTCAAAAGGGTATAACATGTCAGGTTTCAGAGTAGGCTTTGCGGTAGGGAATAAAGACATGATACAAGCACTAAAGAAATATCAGACACATACGAATGCGGGTATGTTTGGTGCCCTTCAAGATGCAGCAGCGTATGCGTTGAATCATTATGATGCCTTTTTGGATCAACAAAATGACACATTTAAACGACGTCGTGATGCTTTTGAGAAACGATTAAAGGAAGCAAATTTACCATTTGTGCATTCTAAGGGTGGTATCTATTCATGGCTTCAAACGCCACCGGGTTACGATAGTGAATCGTTCGAACAATATTTATTAAAAGAGCAGTCCATCCTAGTAGCACCAGGTATTCCATTTGGAGAAAATGGGCGTCATTATGTGCGCATTTCTTTGGCACTGGAGGATGATGTATTGACTGAAGCGGCGAATCGACTCGCATCGTTATCTAATTTGTATAACGTATAACACTAAGACGAACATGAGAAAGGATGATAAATAATGACTAGAATAAAAATGATGAGTGTACGTGATGAAGATATTCCTTATATTGAAGAATGGGCAGAACAGCATAAGGTTGAAATAGAATTAAACAAAGAGATATTGACGGAAGATAATGTGGATAGTGTTCAAGGATTTGATGGGTTATCTTTATCTCAACAACATCCAATATCTGAAGACGTATTTGCGAAACTTCAACGTTTCGGGATTAAACATATTGCGCAACGTAGTGCTGGGTTTGATACGTATGATTTAAATTTAGCTACACAATACGGCATCATTATATCTAATGTTCCATCTTATTCACCAAGTTCCATTGCAGAGTTTGCCGTGACACAAGCAATTAATATTGTTAGAAATCAAAATGACATTCAACGTAAACTTCAAGCATATGATTTTAGATGGGAACCTTCAATCTTGTCACGTTCAATCAGTGATTTAACTGTTGCAGTTATCGGAACTGGACGTATTGGTTCCATTGCAGCAAGAATCTTTGCCAAAGGGTATGGTAGTCGTGTTGTTGCCTATGATCCATTTCCAAATGAGCAAGTTGCACAGTATGTTACGTATAAAGAAACATTAGAAGACGCATTGCAGGATGCTGATATTGTCACAGTTCATATTCCAGCAACAAAATATAATCCGCATCTTTTTAATGAAGCATTATTTTCTAAATTTAAAAAAGGCGCTGTATTTGTCAACGCGGCTAGGGGATCAATTGTAGATACACGAGCATTGCTAGATGCCATTGATTGCGGACACATTAAAGGTGCTGCGTTAGATACATATGAGCATGAACGTGGATTATTCCCTGGAGATTATCGTGATAAAGTAATTAATGACGATTTATTAGATGAATTAATTGCTAGAGAAGATATCTGGTTAACACCGCATATCGCGTTTTATACTGATGCGGCAGTTAAGAACTTGATTGTGGATGCACTCGATGCAGTCCTTGACGTGTTGAATACAGGGACGACGCAATTAAGAGTGAATTAAAAAAGGAGTTAGACGTGGCACACTGAATGTTTTGTAACCCCAGCTTGATTAGCTTGTAGCATTTCATTCAGAAATACGTTTTGCAGGGGTTTGCCACGCCTAACTTCTTCTATTTCACTTTTCGAATTCGCCTAAATCCTAAGCGCTTTTGTCCGGACCTTATTGACGGCCTACCAAAAGCAGGATTTTTGTCGAAAAACTCAAAGCTCGACAAAACTTGAGAAGCAGTTTTGCTCACTTTTCGAATTCGCCTAAATCCTAAGCGCTTTTGTTCGGACCTTATTTTACATCGTAGCCTTGATCTTCAATGGCTTCTTTCATTTGTTCAACTGATACTCTGTCTTCGTCATAATCGACGCGAACTTGATGTTTGTCTAAGTCTACTTCAGCTGAAGTAACACCATTTAATTTAGCTAGTGCTGATTCCACTGCGTTTCTGCAGTGGTCGCAACTCATACCTTCAACATTCATTACTTTATTAATCATAATGATCACCTCCGACGTTCTTAATAGTATATACCCATATTTTACTCCTTTTTAATAAACAAAGAAATAAAATAGAAATGCTTCAAAATTATAGTTTCATTCGTCTTAGTCGTAAAGCGTTACTTACAACACTAACTGAACTTAAGGCCATTGCAGCGCCAGCTATCCATGGTGCAAGTAATCCCATTGCTGCAATAGGGATGCCTGCAATGTTATATCCAAATGCCCAGAATAAATTTTGTTTAATGTTGCGAATGGTCTTATGACTCGCGTGGATGGCTTTAGGTACTAACTGAATATCGCCTCCTAGAATGGTGATATCTGCAGCTTCTATCGCTACTTCAGTGCCCGTTCCCATTGCAATACCAATATCTGCTTTAACCAGTGCAGGGGCATCATTGATACCGTCACCTACCATAGCAACGTTATGCTGCTGCTCTTGTAACTGCGTGATATGTTGTGCCTTATCTTGTGGTAGAACTTCGGCAATGACTTGGTCAATACCAACTTCATTGGCAATTGCACGTGCAGTTCGTTCATTATCACCAGTTAGCATAACCGTTTTAATATGCATAGCTGATAGTTGTTGGATGGCGTTTTTGGCGGAAGGTTTAACTGTATCTGCAACAGCAATCATGCCCTTAAGTTTACCACCATATGCAATTAACATTACGGTCTGACCATCAGCTTCCATATGTGTCATCTTCTGTTTCATCGTATCTATGTTGATGTGATGTGCGAGCATCAATTTTTTGTTGCCGACAAGTAACTGAGTCCCATCGATCATCGCTTGTATACCGTGGCCTGGTAATGTTTGATAGTCAGTGACGTCTACCAATTGCACACGTTGTTGTTCAGCATAGTTAACAATTGCAGTAGCTAAAGGGTGTTCAGAGTTCTTTTCAGCGGAGGCCACTAAAGATAGTGTATCTTCATCCCCATCTAAATAAGTAACTTCTGGTTTACCATGAGTCAATGTGCCTGTTTTATCGAACACAACCGTATCAACTTGATGTGTGCGTTCGACATACTCGCCACCTTTGAATAAAATACCATTTTCAGCAGCGCGACCTGTACCAACCATGATAGACGTTGGTGTCGCCAATCCAAGCGCGCATGGACAAGCAATAACTAAAACTGATATCGCAGCAACGAGTGCATCCTCAAATTGACCAGGATGAACGATGGTAATCCAAATGAGGAAAGTTAATAATGCGATAGCAATTACAATTGGCACGAAATAGCCAGATATGATATCAGCTAAACGTTGAATAGGTGCTTTAGAACTTTGAGCTTCTTCAACGACTTTAATAATGTTAGAAAGGGCAGTATCCTTTCCAACTTTAGTGGCTTTAATTGTAATTACACCATTTGTATTTATCGTTGAACCGATTACTGCATCATCAACCTGCTTATCAACGGGCATGGATTCACCAGTCAACATTGACTCATCTATAGCGGTTTCACCTTTGATGATTTGACCATCAACCGGTATCTTTTCACCTGGTTTAATTAACAAGATATCATTCACATTAACTTGATTCAGAGGTACCATTTGTTCGATGCCATTGTCATCAATGAGGCGTGCCTCTTTTGCCTGTAAATTCAGTAATTCACTTAATGCATGTGTTGTTTGCGATTTAGCGCGTGCCTCTAAGTATTTTCCGAAAAGAATTAACGTGATCAGCACAGCACTTGTCTCAAAATATAGGTGAGGCATATGTGTCGAACCGGCTAACCATTTGATCATTTCATAAATACTGTAAAAGTAAGCAGCGCTAGTGCCTAATGCGACAAGCACATCCATGTTAGCGCCACCGTTGCGCAAGTTCTTATAAGCGCCAACATAGAATTGCCAACCAATGATGAATTGGATAGGTGTTGCAAGTATAAATTGGAACCAAGGATTCATTAAGATATCTGGTAAATGCATATTAAAGAGATGAACGAACATTGTCATGAGTAACGGTAATGCCAGAATCGCTGAGATGATTAATTTGTTTCGCTTATGTTTCAATGCGCGTTGTTTGCGTGTAGCTTGATCTTCTTCAGTTTGTTTAGGTTGTGCATCATAACCTAGCTTTCTAATACGTTCTATTAAAGTATCTAAATCGGTTTGACCGGGATAGTAAGCTACCGTGGCTTGCTCAGTCGTTAAATTGACAGATGCTTGTTTGACACCTGTAGTTTTATTTAATACTTTTTCAATACGATTTGAACAAGCAGCACAGGTCATACCACTTATATCTAATTCAGCTTTATCTATGACTACATCATAGCCAAGCTTTTGAACGGTCGAAACGAAGTCATTGATTTCATAGTCATTTGAATCATATTCGATTGTCGCCTTTTCAGTCGTTAAATTAACCTGTGCGTTAACATTATCCATTTTGTTTAATCGCTTTTCGATACGGTTAGAACAGGCGGCACAAGTCATACCGGTAATATTCAATGTAGTATGTTGTTTATTGCTCATTAGGACACCTCCATTACAATTCATACATAATATACCCCCTTAGGGTATTCAAGTCAATGCTTCTGTTCTGCTTTTGAATAAAAAAGTGCCCTCCAAAGTGTTCATTTTTCAATGTCTACTTTGAAGGACACATATCAAGTCTATATCTTAGACTACAAGTGTATATGAGCAGTCGTGGACTGAATTCAACATGCACTTGAATGTCTTCTTATTGCCAAAATATCATTCTATTGTGTCGATGATATCGTTATTTTAGAAAAAATCAGATGGTTTAAAATGGTCTAAATTTAAATCTTTATAGTTATTAAAATCAAAATTGGATATATTTTGAACTAATTCGCCATTTTTAGCTTGATTGTAATAATAGTTCGCTTCGTTCATTACATCATGATCTTGGAAGGTCTTTACAATACCAAGTATGATTAGTAATGCAATAATACCTTTAAATAAACCTCGCATAGCGTCGCACTCCTTTATCTGTATGTTCTCGTTAGTGGCTTAAGTTATATCTTTAATAGAAGTTTAATTTAATTATATAAGGTTTCGTACTAAAATGCATGAGACCAAGGAACTGACTTCTCATCATTCTAAAGTTGTAATGAAATGGGACGTTGATAAACAGATAATCACTTTGTTTCAAATGCGACATTAGTGGGAACGGTTAAGTAAATGGATAAGGAGTGGTAACGAATGAATTTATTAGAATTTCATAAGCAAATTAAAGGCTATACTCAAGATCATCAACCAGGTACTGAGAAAGATATGAATCCTAGACCAATTTCAGAGCTAGATGACTATAAAGCAGCAGGTAAACTGCAAGGTAAAGTTGCATTAATTACTGGTGGTGACTCAGGTATTGGTCGTTCTGTTGCGATATTATTTGCTAAAGAAGGCGCGGATGTAGCAATTGGTTATTACGATGAGCATGAAGATGCTGAGGAAACCGTTCAACGTTTGAAAGACATCGGTGTTAAAGCTAAAGCGTATGCACATGATTTAAAAGATGCACAGCAATCTAAAGATTTAGTGCAACAAGTGGTTCAAGACTTTGGCGGATTAAATATTCTAGTAAATAACGGTGCTGTTCAATATCCACAAGACCATTTTATGGACATAACGCCGGAACAATTTAAAGAGACATTCGAAACTAATATATTTGGTATGTTCTTCTTATCACAAGCGGCCGTTCCATATTTAAGAGATGACGATACGATTATAAACACAACAAGTGTAACAGCATATCGTGGTTCAGGTCATTTAATTGATTACGCTTCAACTAAAGGCGCGATTGTTTCATTTACACGATCATTAGCTACAACACTAATGGAGAAAAATATACGCGTCAATGGTGTAGCGCCAGGACCGATTTATACACCATTAATTCCAGCTACCTTTGATGAAGACAAAGTGGAAAATCAAGGTGGCAATACGCCAATGGGGAGACGTGGACAACCTGCAGAACTTGCGCCAGCCTATGTGTTCCTTGCAACAAATGCAGATAGCTCATATATCACAGGCCAAATTATTCATGTTAATGGTGGCGACTATATTACAACGTAAATGGAAGTTTTATCATATTTAATGTCTAGGATGTCATGGTTATGGTCTGGGACATATATAATCTAATAATGCTATTTTGGAAATTCGCCATGGCTGACTGAACTGAAAAGACACTTAAGCCATGCATTTCACAGTTCTAGCTGGGCCCCAGCAAAGAGAATGTCACCAAGAAATACTACAAGCAAAGCAAGCTGGGAGTGGGGCCCCAGCAAAGAGAATGTCATTAAGAAATACTACAAGCAAAGCAAGCTGGGGTTGGCGACGTTTTTAAAAAGAATGTTGTCTCACTCCCGGCTTTTTGGTTGTTAGACATAAAGTCTGCATTTCTTTAATGGAAAGGGAATTTCAGTGCAAAAGCATCTTGATTCGTTTAAACTTTATGATAATAATTGAAAGAAGGTGAGTGAGTACGATGACAGAGAAAGATAAAATGTTAGCACATCAATGGTATGATGCGAATTTTGATAATGATTTAGAAGCAGAACGTATACGAGCTAAAGATTTATGTTATGACTTTAATCACACACGCCCAAGTGATGATAGCAAACGACAAGCAATCTTAACTGAATTATTTGGTGCCCAATTAGAGCATATTACAATTAATAGTCCCTTCGATACAGATTATGGGTGGAATGTTAAATTAGGTAAGAACATCTTTGTTAATAGTAATTGTTACTTCATGGATGGAGGTGGCATCACGATTGGTAATGATGTATTTATAGGTCCGTCTTGTGGTTTCTATACTGCCCATCATCCATTAACGCCTAAAGAACGTAATGCAGGTTTAGAGTTGGCCCAGCCTATCACAATTGGGAATAACATTTGGTTTGGTGGCAATGTTGTAGTTACACCTGGTGTAACGATTGGTGATGGCTCAGTTATTGCAGCAGGAAGTGTAGTGACAAAAGATGTACCACCGAATAGCCTAGTTGCGGGCATGCCTGCTAAAGTAATAAGAGAAATTGATGAAAGAGATGCCCCTAAATAGTCATGGCATCAATCAGGTATAGATAACCTTTGAGTCGTCCAGTGGCTCAAAGGTTTTTCTATCTAAAAAAATAATATACAAAACGCATTATTTTAATAATATATAATATAAATAAATGATATAATATGTTTAGACTGTATATTGGTGTTCATCTCCATACATACTTAAGAATCAAAATGTAATTCAACACATTCATTTTATGACATCAACTTAAGAGAATGAAATACAACTTAGAAAGGAAAATGAATATGGCACTGAAGACATTTTTACAAAATCAAAGTCGTCGTAAATTTAAATTTATAACGACGCCTTTACAAAGAAGAAATAACTCAGCTTATACACGTAAAATAATGCGTTATGCGCACAATTATGAAGCGAATAAAGTTAAACAACACGATATTCTATATCAAGTAAGAGATGGGAAGAGTATTACAGATAGTCCATATGCTATCTTTAAACGTTTGATTCATCATCCCAAATATCGTAAATATACGCATAAATGGGTCGTCGACACTACCGAAACGTTAGAATTTTATAAAAAGAAATTTGAGAAATATAAAAATATTGAATTCGTGATTAAAGAATCTCCAGAGTATTTAAGGGCACTAACCGAATGTAAGTATCTAATTAACAACTCAACGTTTCCAGCCTATTTCATTAAAAAGCCTGATCAAATTTATGTGAACACATGGCATGGTACGCCACTCAAATATATGGGTCTAGATCTTGAAAATGGCTTACGTGGTTCGCAAAATATTATTAAAAACTTTTTATCGAGTGATTATATCATAAGTCCTAATCGCCATACGTCAGACATTTTTGAAAGGGCATTTAGATTGGACAATATTTATGGTGGGCAAATTTTAGAAATTGGGTATCCAAGAATCGATCTTACATTGAATAGTGATTCAAAAATGCTTATTAATGAATTAAGATCATACATTGATATTACTGATGAGAAAGTATTGTTATATTGTCCTACTTGGAGAGGGGATGATGTCAACACGCCTGAGGAAAGTTTAAATCATATTGTCGAAGAAGTTGAAAAATTAAAACATCATCTCGATTATCAAGTATTAGTAAAGGTACATCCATTTATTTATAAAAAAGCAATTAAAAATGAAGCACTAAAACCTTATCTTATTCCGGATTATTTTGATACAAATGAAATATTAACATTTGTTGATTTAATGATAACGGATTATTCAAGTATCTTCTTTGATTATTTAGTCACAAATAAACCCATTGTCTTTTATACACCTGACTACGAAGCATATCAATTTGAAAGAGGAATGTATATCAATGCTCAGGATTTACCGGGACCGGTTGTGCATACCATTGATGATGTTGTGCAAGCGATACAACAAAAAACATATCAATTAAGTAAGGTGCAACATAACTATCAAACGTTCAAAAATACGTATGCGTATCTAGATGATGGAAATGTTACTGACAAGGTGATTGAGCGCGTATTCACCTCAAAACATAAACGTAAAAAGAAAAAGAAATGTGCTAAAAAACGACTATTAATTTATCCTGGTGGGATGAAAAATAATGGTATTACCTCTTCTGTTATCAATTTATTAGAGAATATTGACTACAATCAATATGACGTTACGCTATTTACGAATCGAAGTAATAATGAAGAAATCTTGAATAACCTGAATAATGTTAACCAAAATGTAAGAATTATTTTAAGAGTTGGTCCATTAGCAGCGTCGTTAAAAGAGACGTATAAAGTAGACTTCGTCAGACAACGAGGGCTAATAAGTGCATTAGAACGTTTCTTATATCCAAAACATGTATATGAACGTGAGATGCGTAAAATATTAGGTGAAAGTCAATTTGATTATGCGATAGATTTCAGTGGGTATTCTATGTTTTGGGCGAATCTTATTTTAGCTACGACTGCTAAACGTAAATTGGTCTACCTTCATAGTGATATCAAAGCGGACATGGAGAAAATCGTCAACGGTGTGAAACCGCATTATCAAAATTTAAAAGGTTTGATCACATTGTATGATCAATTTGATAAACTGGTATGTGTTTCTGATGCATCAAAAGAACAAAATATGCACAATATTGCTAAAAAAGCATTAAATAAGAAATTTGTAGCGTCAAGAAACACGATTAATTTAAGTAAAATATCGCAATCCATGTTAGATAATGCTGACCAATTTGAGAAAAATAATGTACCGGTGCTCGTCGGTGTGAATAAAGGGAAAGTGACGTCGGTACCTTTTAAAGAGGATGATTTTAAAATTGTGTCGGTTGGCCGTTTATCACCTGAAAAAGGGTTTGATTTATTAATTGAAGCGGTTGGCAAGGTTATCGTGCATTATCCTAATACGAAATTATATATTATGGGAGAAGGTCCATTAAGACATAAATTAGAACAACAAATTCGTAAGTTGAAGTTAGAACAACATGTCTTTTTATTAGGACAACGAAAAAATCCATTCTATATTATGAAACAAGCGGATGTTTTATCGTTAACGTCTTATTATGAAGGCCAATCAATGGTTCTACTTGAAGCACTATCACTTGGTATGAATGTATTGGCATCGGATATCATTGCGAATCGTTATGTATTAAACAATGGTAAGTATGGGATGTTAGTGAGTCATGATGTCAATGATATTAAGCACGGCTTAGAGCGTTTTATCAAACATCAAACACCCAATTATGAGACGTTTAACGCTCAAGAATACAATCAATTAGCGATAGAAGAGTTCTATAACCTTCTAAAATAATCAGTAAATACAATATCTATTGAACTTAAAAATTCCTAATCCTAAAAGCATTTGAATGTGTAACAATCATGATTGGGATAAAGTAAGTAATAATTTCATGGGGTTAATAGAACGATAAGAAGGGAGTGGGACGACGAATTCAAAAGAATTCTGT
>NZ_KV838566.1:153161-198571 GCF_001838705.1 Staphylococcus sp. HMSC34C02 | reverse complement strand
ACGACGAATTCAAAAGAATTCTGTCCCACTCCCTACAAATATATTGACAGTAGTTGACTGAATTAAAAGGGCATTTGCAACAAGATGCTTTTAATTTATCTGAGTCGATGCTTTTATAATTTTACTTTATGTTCTTTGTTATATGCCAAATAAGATTGAATGCCTTTAGCTATATCATATTGAGGATGATAACCCAATGATTCAAGTGGTGTAATGTCAGCACAAGAATGTTTAATATCTCCAAGTCTTGGTGCTTTAAATTGGTATGGGATACTGTAATTGAAGCCCTTTTCAAACGCTTTAAAAACTGCTTTCAGATTTGTTTGTATGCCCGTACCTACATTGAATATTGAACCACTTGTTGCTGGAGTATTCAGCACAAGCCACATAGCGGCAATTAAATCATCAATGTAAACAAAATCACGAGTTTGTTCACCATCACCATAGTAAGTAAATTCAGTCTGATGCGTAAATTTATGATTCATTATTGAGATGACACCTGAATAATCCGAGTTAGGATTTTGTCTTGGACCATAAACATTAAAGAATCTGAGACAAGCGCAAGGCATATCATATAAATGATGATAAATCTTAGCATACTGCTCTCCAGCGTATTTCTGTATTGCATATGGAGATAATGGCGATGGTTTTGAGTGAGAAACGGATTTAGGTAAACTTGGTAGATCACCGTAAATGGCTGCCGATGAGGCAAATATGAATTTTTTAATTTGCTTATTGTACGTTCGAATGGTTTCTAGAAGATGAACTGTGGCATCAATATTAATTTGATTAGATAAAGATGGCTTCTCAATTGTTTCAACAACACTCACCATGGCTGCTAAATGAATAACATAATCAAATTGCTCTTGACGTATTAATTGCGTTACAAACTCAAAATCGGTGATATCCTTAACGTAAATATGTTCTTTATTAACAAAGGGAATATTATGTAAGTATCCTGAACTTAAATTATCGATAACATGTACCTCGATATTTTGCTTAACAAAATGTTCGGCTACATGTGAGCCAATAAATCCTGCTCCGCCTGTAATTAATGCTTTCATTTGTGTACTTCCTTTTCTTGATGTCGTTAATTTGTGTAAATTTATTATACTTTATTTTTATAAAAATATAAAATTATAATAATATCGTTCGCATGTGTTTTTGAGTGAAACACCACATCTGACTAATAATTAAAACTTTTCAGATAATATGTATGTAAGCGATTGCAAAAATAACCCGAAGCATAGTAGAATGAAATTAATGATACAAATTATCATTTTAAGTAAGTCAATGTTTTACTGATTTTTATAATTCTTACAAATACATAGGGGGTAATTAAGAATGGTAGTACCTTTCAAAAATGAACCTGGGATTGATTTTTCAGTACAAGAAAATGTAGAAAGATTTCAAAAAACGTTAGAACAAGTTAAAAGTGAATTTGGTCAAACACTTCCAATTGTGATTGACGGTGAGCACATTACTAAAGATGATACATTTGATTCAATTAATCCAGCTAATACATCGGAATTAATTGCTAAAGTATCTAAAGCAACTAAGGAAGATGTTGATAAAGCATTTGAATCTTCAAATAAAGCATATAAAGCGTGGCGTCAATGGTCACATAAAGATCGTGCAGAATTATTATTACGTGTAGCAGCAATTATTCGTCGTCGTAAAGAAGAAATTTCTGCGGTTATGGTATACGAAGCAGGTAAACCTTGGGATGAAGCAGTAGGCGATGCGGCTGAAGGTATCGACTTTATCGAATACTATGCACGTTCAATGATGGAATTAGCAGATGGTAAACCGGTATTAGACCGTGAAGGGGAACATAACAAGTACTTCTATAAATCAATTGGTACAGGTGTAACGATTCCACCTTGGAACTTCCCATTTGCGATCATGGCTGGTACAACATTAGCACCAGTAGTAGCTGGTAATACAGTTCTATTGAAACCTGCTGAAGATACAGTATTAACTGCGTATAAATTAATTGAAATTTTAGAAGAAGCAGGTCTTCCTAAAGGTGTTGTCAACTTTGTACCTGGTGATCCTAAAGAAATTGGTGACTATTTAGTTGATTCTGTGCATACACACTTTGTTACGTTCACAGGTTCTCGTGCAACTGGTACACGTATTTATGAACGTAGTGCAGTGGTTCAAGAAGGCCAAACATTCTTAAAACGTGTTATTGCAGAAATGGGCGGTAAAGATGCGATTGTCGTTGATGAAAATATTGATACGGATTTAGCTGCAGAGTCAATCGTAACGTCAGCATTTGGCTTCTCTGGCCAAAAATGCTCAGCATGTTCACGTGCTATCGTACACAGTTCAGTTTATGATGAAGTCTTAGAAAAAGCAGTAGCATTAACAAAAGAATTAACAGTTGGCAATACTGTAGATAATACATTTATGGGTCCTGTAATTAATAAAAAACAATTCGACAAAATTAAAAAATATATCGAAATTGGTGGTAAAGAAGGTAAAATTGAAATTGGCGGCGAAGCTGATGATTCAACAGGTTACTTCATTAAACCAACCATTATTTCAGGATTAAAATCATCTGACCAAGTAATGCAAGAAGAAATCTTTGGTCCGGTGGTTGGCTTTACTAAATTTGATAATTTCGAAGAAGCAATTGAAATTGCGAATGATACAGACTATGGTTTAACAGGTGCAGTGATTACGAATAATCGTGAGAACTGGATTAAAGCAGTGAATGAATTCGATGTAGGTAACTTATACCTTAACCGTGGATGTACTGCAGCAGTTGTAGGTTATCATCCATTTGGTGGCTTCAAAATGTCTGGTACAGATGCCAAAACAGGTAGTCCAGACTACTTATTAAACTTCTTAGAACAAAAAGTCGTTTCAGAAATGTTCTAAGATCAAAAAACATTTTATAAATATAAAGCTGGGAGTGGGACGATGAATTTAAAAAGAATTCAGTCCCACTCCCTTATATTATAGATTCTATTACAGCGCATTGTTAATGAAATAAAACAGAAAATGATGTGGATTATGAATTAAGTTGTGTGTAATCTTGCCCGTGTAACATCCATCGTACGCCATATTTATCAGTGAAGGCACCCATTTTTCCACCCCAGAATTGTTCTTTAAGCGGCATTTCGATGTTTACAGAGTCGTGATTTTTAATTTTATCGTAAAATTGTTGAACTTTATCTGAATCGTTATGATCATTGACATCGAAATCGATAAGCAGTGAAATACCATTATTAATATTCTCTACACGTCCAAATGAATCGGAACATAAGATTTTGACGCCTAATACTTCGAATTCTGCGTGCATAGTAGCGTCCGCAGCTTGTTCTTTCGTCATGCCAAATTGTTCTGCTTGTGCTTCGCTAATGTCTAATCTTTTAACGTTTGTAGCGCCAAAGACGTCCTCGTAATAGGATATTGCCTCTTTTGCATTTTCGAATGCTAAATATGGAAATAATTCAGTCATGATTTAACCCCTTTTTATTAGTTTATAACCAATGCCATTATATATTGATTTATAATAAATAGCGATTAATACCTATTGACGACTATAAAAAAACATGAAGAAGTAGCTTTGATGCCTACTTCCTCATGTTGATTTAATCGTGTGCTTTGACATTGATAAGTTTATGAAAAATTTGGTCCATTTGCTTAGGTTTGATTTCTACATTTTCATCCTTTTTCCAATCCATAAATGCATTTAGCACGGAACCGAAGACATAGAATACTAAACTCTTAGGAACGACACCGTCAACAGTAATGCGATGCATGTTTGCTTTGAAGTCGTTCTGCATGATTTCAATCAAATAGTTATTGCGCGCTTCATAAAATGCTTTATCATTGAATTGTTTATGTTCAATTCTAGATATTTCTTCTTTATTAAATGTATTGGCTAGTGTTTGAAAAGGATTATTCAAACGTTCTTTAATGTCAGTCGCAAAATAATCATCATGTGTTAATTTCAATAGCTGATTTAATAATTCGAATTTATCATAAAAGTGTTTGTAAAACGTCGTGCGATGCACACCAGCATTTTTGCAAGTCATATTTACCGTTATAGTTGAAAATGCTTCTTCTTCTAACAACGAATATAGACTATCTGTTAATGCTTTTTTGGTCTTAATTACCCGTAAGTCTTTATCATTCAAAATTGTTCTCCCCTAACATCTATAGAAGAATCTAATCATTTTATAGAAACATAATATCTAATTATAGATTATATAAATACATAAATAAACATGTATTTACATTAAAGATGTAAATAACGTATAAAAATTAAACTGATATGAAAATTCTGAAATATCGTGTACGATGATTTAGACGATGCGTTTCAAAGCATTGTGAAAGGGTATATGTTATGCAAATAGAAACATTGCTTAACGAATGATATTAAACGAGTTCTGTATGGGAGGATTTTCAATTATGAAAGGCAGTAAACAATTAGATCAAATTAAAGAAGATAATAAGAAGCAACTTAAGAAATTATTTAAATATGATAAAGAGAGCGCGCTAACATTTAGTAAAGAAGACCGTGAAAAGGTTCAAGATAAATTTGGCGTTTATGTTATTTTTGATAAGAAAACGCCTATTTTCGTTGGACAAACTGGTGGTTACTCTACAGGTTATCAACTAATTACTAAGGATTTATTTAATAAATTAGGTCAATATAATTTAAAATCAGGTGTAGGGACGACTAAATTTAAAAAAGGCTTAGCTCAACAAAAAGGGGTTAATGTAGACGATATAAAATCAATTACAGCTGAAGATTACAATTTGAAATTCCAATATGTCAATGTTAAAAATGAACCAGCATTTATTAACGTTTTAGAAATTTTAGCCATTGAATATGCTAAAGACAAAGGTCATGAATTATATAATTTTAATCAAAACTAATGTGATTACTTTACACGTGTAATATGGTTGGGAATTAAGGTTAAGACATTAACGGATTTAAGCAATGTATTTAATGCGACTTTCTGTGTGTCTTAGCCTTTTGTTTTTATTTTCTGAAAAGTGGTATGGAAGAATAAAAGATATAAAAAGTAGGAGATACTATGGCAATCCGTGTCCACTATCAAGACCAAGCACATCGTTTTCATACTGCATGTACATTTTCAGCTATACCTGAAGATGCTAGACTTGTATGGGTTGATTTCGAAAATCCAACTCAAAATGATCAAGCAATACTGACGCAACGGTTCAGTATTGCTAAACACCACATAGAAGCGTCTGAATTTACAGTAACAAGACCTAAAATAAGTACCCATCCGCATAAACAACATTTATATCTCATACTCCATGCGATAAATCACAATGATTTTTCAGCAGAACCACTAAGTATAACTGTAAAGCATAATTGGATGATTACCGTACATAAATATCCCATGAAGGTTTTATCAGACATCATTTCGTCATTCAATACGTTGCCGAAAGAGATAACTGTAACTGAACTGGTAGCCGTCATGATTGATAGATTTACAGAGGAATATTTTAACTATGTCAATCGTGTGGAAGACATTGTCTTTTCTTTTGAAAATCAGAATGTAGATAAAGTTAATAACCGTAAATTAATGGATGATGTCTATCGCATTCGCTCTGAAATTATTAAATTAAAGCGTATATTGATCCCAATGGAACAACTACTAAATGAAATGATAGATGAAACATCATTAAACGTATCACACGAGTATCAGTTATTGATTAAGCATATTCATAGTAGGTTATTAAGGCAGAACGATACGTTAATGGCATGTGAACATATTACAGATGATATCAAAGATAATAATGAGTCTTATCGTTCTAATAGAATTAATGGCGTGATGAATGTGTTAACGATTATTTCATCCATATTCTTTCCATTATCATTTTTAACGGGATGGTATGGCATGAATTTCTCCTATATGCCTGAACTCAATTGGCATTATAGCTACTTTGTCTTTATCGCTATTTCGATCATAGTTGTTGTATCACTCATTACACTTTTTAAAAAGAAAGATTGGTTCTAACACAAATAAAGCGTGGGGAGTGGGACAGAATTCTTTTAAATTCGTCGTCCCACCCCAGCTTGCTTAGCTTGTAGAATTTCTTGATGAAATTCTCTTTGTTGGGGCCCCGCCCGCAAGGATGACTAGAACTGAGAAAAGCTCGATTTAAGCGCCTTCTCAGTTCAGTCAGCTACTGCGAATTTGCAAAATAGCTTCATTATATTATTTTTGTCCCAGACTGCACTTTATTAATGATTATGTGTCTCTTCGGTAACGTGTTGACTATACTTTCGTTTGTAATATCTTGATAGTTTCATATCATGAACAAAAGAAATTACAGGTCTTGCAGTCATTTGAAGACTACCAATCACAAATAATATTGTGCCAGCAATCATAGTTTGATCACTAAAGAATAAAAAGCTTCCTATCAAGAATATAATGCCTAATACAATATCATTGATTTGATATAGGGCTTTGTAGAAGAATGAAATTTGTTTAGCATGATTATCTTCATTAAATCGGTTTGTATTGAAATGCAAATCAACATCATCTTTATTTAAACCAGCCACAGGTACACCCCCATTATTTAAGTATTGTTACATACTTCCCGTTGTACATTGGCATCAAACTTCGTCATAATGGTCAGAAAGGAGGGGTTTGATGGCGTATTCAATGCTTTACGAATCACCCGTGCAAAATTTAGAACTCATTAGTGATGGCAAGTCACTCACACATCTACTTTATAAATATCAGGACACGACAGTGACACATCCTACTAATCCGGAGCTAGATGTCTTCAAAAAAGCAGTTAAATGGTTAAATCAATATTTTGATGGACAGCGTCCGACTATTGATTTTTCGCTTAAACCAGAAGGTACTGAATTTCAAAAAAGCGTATGGCAGAAATTACAACACATAGAATATGGTCAATTAAAAACATATGGTGAGATTGCACATCTTGTAGGAGAAGAACGCGGTAAACCCAATATGTCTGCACAAGCAGTGGGTGGCGCAGTAGGTAGCAATCCTATTTCAATTATTATTCCATGTCACCGTGTAGTTGGAAAAGATGGTAGCTTAACAGGATATGGTGGCACAATTAATCATAAAATCAAACTACTCGAACTTGAACAAGTAGACATGACTCACCTGTATCGACCTAAACATTCAACCAAACCGTGATCATAGTGAATATAAATAAAAAGAGGCATAAGAGACACCTTGCTAAAAGTGCATGTCTCTTACGCCTCTTTACTATGAATGATGTTATTCAGGACGGTGATATTGACGAATATCATCTTGAATACGTTCTAAATAGTAAATAGATGTGTCGTCATTTGATTGTTCCGTATCATGATCGAATTCTAAATTATCGAAACGTTTAAAGAAACTTTCGTAGTCTTCAACTGAGACTTCATGACGATCATTCAATAATGCCTTATGTCCATCAATATCTAATTGCTTATCGTAACCCTCAACTAGAGTGGCACTAAAGAATTCTCCAACTGAACCTGAGCCATAGCTAAATAATCCAATTGTTTGACCACCTTTAAGTGATCGATTCTCTAATAATGAGATTAAGCTTAAATATAATGAACCTGTATAAATGTTACCTACATGACGATTGTAGTATACTGCATCTTCATAACTAGAAGTTAAACGTTCTTGTGTTGTTTCATCGGCATCATTAATAATAGAATCCAATGCTTTTTTACCCATTTTAGTAAATGGTACGTGGAAACATAATGATTCGAAGTCAGATAGTGATTTACCTTCACGACGCGCATATTCATTCCAACTTTCTTGGAACGATTTAATATAGGCATCTTTAGATAAAGCTCCTGCAACTAATGGGTATTGATGTCCAGTTGGTCTCCAGAAATCATAAACATCCTCTGTATATGCAACAGCGTCATCATTTAGGGCTAAAATACTAGGATTATGAGAAATTAACATAGCCACTGCGCCAGCACCTTGTGTTGGTTCACCACCAGATTGAATACCATAACGTGCTGTATCACTTGCGATGACAAGGACTTTTTCTTCAGGACGTTTCTCAATATAGTCTTTAGCTAATTGGATGGCAGGTGTTGCAGCATAGCAAGCTTCTTTCATTTCGAAGCAGCGTGCAAATGGCTGAATACCTAATAAATTGTGTATTTGAACTGCCGCAGCTTTGGCATTATCAATTGCAGATTCAGTCGCTACAATGACCATTCCAATATGTTTTTTATCATCATCTGTTATAATATCTTTAGCAGCATTAGCCCCCATAGATACAATATCTTGTGATACTGGACTGACTGCCATTTGGGTTTGACCAATCCCAATTAAAAATTTATTTGGATCAACTTGGCGAGCTTCTGCAAGCTTAGCCATGTCTACATAGTATTTAGGGACGTAAAAGTTAATTTTATCAATTCCTATACTCACGGGCACTACATCCTTTCATTATTCTAATTTTTATAATTCATATTAATAGTAGCTTTTTGTGACAATTTCATTTAAAATGCTCACTAATAGAAAGCGTTTTCATTCTAATAGTTAAATGTAATAACGCATGTCGTTTAATAGCGTAATATAATAAAATACGTGAAACCGCATGGTATAACATTGAGTTTGAGAAAACTTCTATCGGCTATTATTAATAATCATATTAATAGTTATTTTACCAAATTAAATAACTAAATTACAATTTATATATAAACTACATATAAGGAGATAAAGAATGAAAAAAATTGCTATAGTCAGTGCTAAAAGAACACCAATCGGTAGATATAAAGGGAAATTAAGAAATTATTCTGCAGTTGAATTAGGAACGACAGCTTTGAAAGGTGCCATCGAAGCTGCGAACATTGATCCTAATATCATACAACAAGTTATTTTTGGTAACGTATTACAAAGTGGCGTAGGACAAAACCCAGCACGCCAAATTGCGATCAAAGCCGGTGTACCTGATACAACACCAGCTATGACAATTAACGAAGTATGTGGTTCTGGGCTTAAAGCGATCATATTAGGGAAACAGTTAATTCAATTAGGCGAAGCGGATGTTGTTGCAGTCGGTGGGGTTGAAAGTATGACCAATGCCCCTCAATTAATTTTAAAAGAGGGTCAAGAACCTGTTGAAAGCTTTATGCACGATGGGTTAACAGATGCGTTTCATTATGTACCAATGGGCGTAACAGCTGAGAATATCGCTGAAAAATACGACATCACACGTGAAATGCAAGATGAATTTGCAAATCATTCACAAGCAAAAGCAGCAAAAGCGACTCAAGAAGGTAAATTTAACAATGAAATTATTAGCATGACAGACGCTGAAGGTGAAGAAATGACTTCAGATGAAGGTGTGCGTCCAAATAGTAGTGTTGAGAAACTTGCAACATTAAAGACAATATTTAAAGAAGATGGCACAGTCACAGGTGGTAATGCTTCAAGTATTAACGATGGCTCATCTGCGCTTATCTTGATGGAAGCATCGTATGCGAAAGCACACGGGTATGACATTCTTGGTATTGTTGGAGACTATGCTGAAGTAGGTTGCGATCCTCAATATATGGGCTATGCACCATTCTATGCTGTTGAGAAGTTACTGAATAAAACAGATAGTAAAATCGATGATGTCGATATTGTAGAGATGACTGAAGCATTTGCGGCACAAAGTATACCAGTTAAAGATAATTTGCATATTCCAGATGACAAGTTAAACATTTATGGTGGTGCGATTGCATTAGGACACCCAATTGGTGCAAGTGGTGCTAGACTTGTCACAACATTAGTGAATGCACTTGAACAAGAGAATAAACGCTCTGGTATTGCAACGGCATGTATCGGTGGCGGACTAGGCATCGCTTTAATGATCGATAAAGGGGAATAATAGTATGAAGCAATTAGATAAGTCGTTTCGACATTTATCTCGTGAAGATAAATTAAAACAACTCGTTGATTATGGTTGGCTAACAGATGACAACTATCATGTATTATTAAATAATCCATTAATTAATGAAGAGGTTGCGAATAGTTTAATCGAAAATGTAATAGGCCAAGGAACGTTGCCTGTAGGTTTATTACCTAAAATTATTGTTGATGACAAAGCATATGTTGTACCAATGATGGTTGAAGAACCTTCTGTTGTAGCTGCAGCAAGTTATGGTGCCAAATTAGTCAACAATACAGGTGGTTTTAAGACGGTTAAAAGTGAACGCTTAATGATTGGTCAAATCGTCTTTGATGATGTCAACGATACAGAGGCTTTAGCTCAAGACATTCAAGCATTAGAACCACAAATTAAGCAAATTGCAGCTGAAGCATATCCATCAATTATAGAACGTGGCGGTGGATATAGACGAATTGAAATCGATACGTTTCCAGAACATCAACTATTGTCATTGAAGGTTTTTGTTGATACTAAAGATGCAATGGGTGCCAATATGCTTAATACGATTTTAGAAGCTATTACAGCACATTTAAAGAATGAATTTCCAAATCGTGATGTGCTTATGAGTATTTTGTCTAACCATGCGACAGCCTCAGTCGTACGTGTACAAGGTGAAATTGATATTAATGATTTAAATAAAGGTGATCGTTCTGGAGAAGAAGTTGCACACCGCATGGAACGTGCCTCAGTATTAGCACAAGTTGATATCCACCGTGCAGCAACTCATAATAAAGGGGTAATGAATGGTATCCATGCAGTTGTCTTAGCAACAGGGAATGATACACGTGGTGCTGAAGCGAGCGCACATGCATATGCAAGTCGTGATGGGCAATATAGAGGTATCGCAACCTGGAAATATGATAAAGAACGTGGACGTTTAATTGGAACGATAGAAGTACCGATGACATTAGCTATTGTTGGTGGCGGTACAAAAGTGTTGCCAATTGCGAAAGCTTCACTCGAATTATTAAATGTTCAATCAGCACAAGAACTAGGTCAAGTTGTTGCTGCCGTGGGATTAGCGCAGAACTTTTCAGCGTGTCGAGCGTTAGTTTCTGAAGGTATCCAAAAAGGCCATATGAGCTTACAATACAAATCGTTAGCCATTGTTGTAGGCGCTAAAGGTGATGAAATCGCGCGTGTTGCCGAAGCATTAAAACAAGCGCCTAAAGCAAACACTGAGACAGCGCAACAAATTTTAGAAGATTTACGACAATAATGATATATAGAAAAGCCACTACGTATGACTTAAGGACTGTATTTAAGTACCTTACTCATGGTAGTGGCTTTTATTTATTCATTTAATGTCATGATTTCATTTAGTAGATGTAATTATAATTACGCGCTGACCATTTACTTAAGTAACGAGTACCGTAAGCATTTGGTCTATTATAGTTATATTCAGAAACTTTAATACTTCCATTTTTATATACGGCTTCGACAACAGCAACATGACCATAATAACCTGCAGTAGATTGCATTACTGCGTAGCGTTTAGGTGTATGACCAGTTCTATAACCAGAGCGTTGTGCGTTGTAATACCAATTCTTAGCATTTCCCCAACGATTTGATACAGGTTTACCTAGTTGAGCACGACGTTGATATGCCCACCAAGTACATTGACCTTTCGTATAGTAATTATAAGAAGCGGCTTCAGATACGTGCGTGTGTTCAATCGTTTGATATGTAAAAGTTCCTGCGAACATGATTCCAGTAGCGAGTAAAAGACGTGAAAATAATTTTTTAAATTTCATTGTGTTCTCCTCAAAATATAAAAGAATTAAAAACTGTATTAATCATATTCGTTAAAAAGGTCTAATACAATATAAGAAACGAATTATACAAATAACTGTAATATATATGAAATATAACAGTGTAATTTGTAACTTATTTTACATTAAAGTAAATTTGCACAATTTCACACAGTAGCATAGTAATGTTTTAAAGTTCGAAAGACTTTTAATTTCAAATGCGAGGGTGGACAACGAATTGAATTAGAATTCTGTCCCACTCCCAAAAAAAGCGCCATAAAGGCGCTTAGTGAGATGATACGTCCATGATGTATAATAACAAGTTAGAAATCATACATTTGTGAATTGGTTAAAAACAGCCAATGCTCTTTTAACGATAGTCACGGGTATGTTTTCTGGACATGGATTATTTCGAAAATATGACAATACTTCTACTTGGCTCTTCACGTCTTTAGGGAAATTGCTATCTTGATTAATCCAATTTACCAATTCACCTAATGGTGTGTCATCACCAACAAAATTTTGCATAAATTCGTAAAAGCTCAATGCCTCACCTCTTTAATCAAATTGAGCCTATGTGATTATAACATTTTTTGAAAAGGAAACATATAGGGTCAAACATTGAAATTTAAATATCATAGTGCATGGAAACATATAGTTTTACTTTAAATATTTTTATTTTCTCAAAAATATTTCGTGTATAATGAAATTATAATAATGAACAAAGAGGGTGAGCATTTGGATATCAAACATATGAAATATTTTATGGAAGTGGTAAATCAAGGTGGTATGACAAATGCTTCAAAATCTTTATATATCGCTCAGCCAACGATTAGTAAAGCGATTAAAGATATTGAAAATGAATTAAAGATGACATTATTTGATCGTCAAAAACGCTATCTCGTACTCACGGATGCAGGTAAAATATTCTACAAAAAATGTGAAGAAATTATTGCCTTATATGATAATATTCCTTTTGAAATTAATGGACTATTGGGATTGGAAACAGGCCATATCAACATTGGAATGTCAGCAGTAATGGATATGCAACAATTTATTTATATTCTTGGTGAGTTCCATAAACTGTATCCTAACGTGACATACAATTTAAATGAGAGTGGCGGTAAATCGATAGAAACACGTCTGATCAATGACCAAATTGATATTGGTATTACAACTATTCCGATTGATGAAAATGTCTTTGATTATTTACCTTTATACAGTGAAGATTTAAGGTTGGTTGTAAGTAAAGAGCATGAACTTGCTACACGTGATTCAGTGACGATGGCTGAGTTGAAGAATGAAGATTTTATACTATTTAACGAAGATTTTTACCTCAATGATAAAATTATTGCTGCAGCTAAAAATGCAGGTTTTCTTCCAAATACAGTTTCGAATGTTTCGCAATGGAACTTTATTGAGTACTTATTGCTAGCACATTTAGGTGTTAGTATCTTACCAGAACATATTGCAAATATGCTCAAAGATAATATTAAAAGTATTAAAATTGAAGATACAGGTATGAGCTGGGAATTAGGTGCCATTTGGAAAAAAGATAAACTATTAAGTCATGCAACATCTAAATGGATAGGTTTTATGAGTGAGCGATTGAAATATGATTAAAATCATAGGTCTATACAATTATATAAACTAAAATAACGTCTTATATCATATGTTTTATTTAAGGGTTGGAATGTGTATTCGCATTCCAACTTTTTTATGTAATCAAAATGAAGGTTTGAATACATTTTTCACAATATAAACACATTATTTGAAACTACTAATGATAATCGTTAAAGCGATTACATAGAAAAAAACTATAGGTCGTATTTAAAATGAATATTTTTCTATTTTTGAACGTTGAATTAGAATAATGAATATAGGTTCAAAAATTACTGTAACAATTTCGACATATTTTAGTGGGAGGTCAGTCATCTTGAAAAAAATATTATTTATTTCAAAAGTTATCATACAAATTGCCATTATCATAGTCATTAGTTACTTAGGTAGTTTGTTGCAAACATTATTGCATATACCACTAGCTGGAAGTATCGTAGGCATGATATTGTTGTACATTTTACTTGAGTTGAAAGTGATACGCATGAATTGGATATCTGAAGGTGCAGAATTCCTATTAGCTACAATGGTGTTTTTCTTTATACCTTCCGTTGTAGGTATTATGGATATTGTGTCTGATATCACGAAGAGTTATATCATTTTCTTCTTATTAATTATTGTAGGTACAAGTTGCGTTGCACTTGCTTCTGGTTACATTGCTGAAAAGATGGTTAAACAACCTAACGTTAAGAGAGGTCATCAATAGTATGACACTTATTCAAGCAATCTTAATGATATTGTTAACCGTCGTTATGTATTTTGCTGCAAAAAAACTACAACAAAAATACGATAATCCATTTTTGAATCCAGCATTAGTTGGTTCAGTTGGCGTCATTATCGTATTATTGTTAACACATCAAAACTATCATGATTACATGACAGGTGGTAAGTGGATTAACCATCTATTAAATGCCACTGTTGTATGTTTAGCTTACCCACTATATAAGAATCGACATAAAATCATTGAAAATTTAAGTATTATCTTTACGAGCGTGATGGTTGGCGTAATACTTAATTTTGTGTTAGTGTTTACCTCGTTGAACTTATTGGGTTATGACGAGGAAACCATCGTAACAATATTACCACGTTCAATAACAGCTGCTGTTGGTATTGAAGTTTCACAAGAGTTAGGTGGTACGGATACGATAACAGTCTTATTCATCATCACTACAGGACTAATCGGTAGTATGATGGGATCAATGTTATTGAAAGTAGGTAATTTTAAGACCTCTATAGCGAGAGGTTTAACATATGGGAATGCATCACACGCGTTCGGTACCGCAAAAGCATTAGAACACGATATTGAATCCGGTGCATTCAGTTCAATTGGAATGATATTGACTGCTGTCATAAGTTCAATACTTATTCCAATCATGATTATTTTGTTCTACTAAAGGGAATATATACTTAGTACTCGTTGAAAAAGAGAAAGGGGCTATTGTAATAATGGCGAAGATAAAAGCAAACGAAGCATTAGTAAAAGCGTTAGAAGCATGGGATATTGACCACTTATATGGCATTCCTGGGGATTCAATTGACGCAGTAGTAGATAGTTTACGTACAGTTAGAGATTCATTTAAATTCTATCATGTGCGTCATGAAGAAGTAGCAAGTTTAGCTGCAGCTTCATACACTAAAATGACAGGAAAAATTGGGGTAGCATTAAGTATCGGTGGTCCTGGTATCGTTCACTTATTAAATGGTATGTACGATGCAAAAATGGATCGTGTTCCTCAATTAATTTTAGCAGGTCAAACAAACAGTACATTATTAGGTACAAAAGCATTCCAAGAAACAAACATTACAGATATGGTTTCAGATGTTTCTGTATACAACCACCAAATTAAAAAAGGTGACAACGTATTTGAAATTGTAAACGAAGCAATTCGTACTGCATACGAAAAACGTGGTGTCGCAGTAGTTGTATGTCCTAACGACTTATTAACTCAAAAAATTAAAGACACTACAAACCGTGCTATAGATACTACTAAACCTAAAGCGCCAACGCCAACACTACGTAGCATTAAAAAAGCTGCAAAATTAATCGATAAAAGTAAAAAACCAGTTATGATCGTTGGTGTAGGTGCACAAAATGCTAAAGATGAATTACGTGAATTTGTTGAAGCAGCTAAAATTCCAGTTATTCATACGTTACCAGCCAAAACAATCATTCCTGATGATCACCCATATAGCATTGGTAACTTAGGTAAAATCGGTACAAAAACATCTTATCAAACAATTCAAGATGCCGATTTATTAATCATGGCAGGAACAAACTATCCATACGTTGATTACCTACCTAAGAAAAATATTAAAGCTATTCAAATCGACACAAACCCAGATGTCATTGGTCATCGTTTCAGTGTCAACGTAGGTATCGTTGGTGACGCTAAACTTGCTTTCCACCAATTAACTGATAGCATTAAACACGTACCACAACGTGCATTCTTAGAAAAAACATTAGAACGTAAAGCTGTTTGGGATAAATGGATGGAACAAGACATGAATCAAGAAAGTACGCCAATCCGTCCAGAACGCTTAATGAAAGCTATTAGCAAATATAGTGATGACGATGCGGTATTCTCAATTGATGTAGGTACGTCTACAGTTTGGTCAACACGTTACCTAAACTTATCAGTTAATAATAAATTTATTATTTCTTCTTGGTTAGGTACAATGGGTTGCGGTCTACCAGGCGCAATTGCTTCTAAAATTGCATTCCCTAAACGCCAAGCAATTTCTATTAGTGGTGACGGTGCATTCCAAATGGTAATGCAAGACTTTGCAACTGCTGTTCAATATGACCTACCAGTGACAATTTTTGTTATGAATAACAAACAATTATCATTCATTAAATATGAACAACAAGCTGCTGGTGAATTAGAATATGCCATTGACTTCTCTGATATGGATCACGCTAAATTCGCAGAAGCTGCTGGTGGTAAAGGTTATGTCTTAAAAGACCCAAGCCGTATTGATGAAGTAGTAGAAGCAGCGTTAAATGAAAATGTACCAACTATTGTTGACGTACATGTTGATCCAAATGCTGCACCATTACCAGGTAAAATTGTGAACGAAGAAGCAATTAATTATGGTAAATGGGCTTACAGATCAATTACTGAAGATAAAAAATTAGACTTCGACGAAATGCCACCAATTTCAGTTGCTGCTAAACGTTTCTTATAATAAATATTCAGCGCTCTCATAACGCTTGAGACAAAATTGCCGACAAAACTTTGATTTTGTCGGCAATTTCTATTTAAAAAGTATTGAAACCGTTTTATCATAGGTATATAATATAAATTAATTGAAAAAAAGAACTGCGTGTTACTATTAAATTAGGCATAAGCAATCAATGAGACTAAGGCATGGAATAGCCTTAGTAAAAATACATTTCATAATTTGGGTTACTTAGAGATGTATTTTTGAAAGTAGAAGAGAAATTAAAGGGACGAGTGTACATGATTTTAAATCACTGTATCGCTATGCATTTCTCAAACTTACTTTTCTTAGTATTGCTTATGTCTTTTTTTATGTTATCGTGTTCAAATTTTAGGTAGAAGGGAATAAGGATTATGTTTAAGAAATTTTTCGGTCAATTGCAACGTATCGGTAAAGCCTTAATGTTACCAGTTGCAATTTTACCAGCTGCCGGGATTTTATTAGCGTTCGGTAATGCGATGCACAATGAACAACTTGTTAGCATTGCACCGTGGCTAAAAATGGACGTCTTCGTGATGATTTCATCTGTTATGGAAGCGGCTGGACAAATTATATTTGATAACTTGCCATTGCTATTTGCAGTGGGTACAGCACTTGGATTAGCTGGTGGAGACGGTGTTGCCGCTTTAGCAGCTTTAGTAGGTTACTTAATTATGAATGCCACTATGGGTCAAATTATGCATATCACAATTGATGATATTTATAGTTACGCTAATGGCGCTAAAGAATTAAGTCAAGCTGATAAACTACCAGCATATGCCTTAATTTTAGGTGTTCCAACACTTCAAACGGGTGTGTTCGGCGGTATCATTATGGGGGCGCTTGCTGCTTGGTGTTATAACAAATACTACAATATTACATTGCCACCATTCTTGGGATTCTTTGCAGGTAAACGTTTCGTGCCAATCGTGACATCAGTAGTTGCAATCATCACAGGTATTGCATTATGTTTCGTTTGGCCACCAATTCAAGAAGGGTTAAATAGCTTATCAAACTTCTTATTGAATAAGAACTTAACATTAACAACATTTATCTTTGGTATTATTGAGCGTTCATTAATTCCATTCGGATTACATCATATTTTCTATGCGCCGTTCTGGTTCGAGTTCGGACAATATACAAACCATGCAGGTGAACTCGTTCGCGGTGACCAACGTATTTGGATGGCTCAATTGAAAGATGGCGTACCATTCACAGCAGGTGCATTTACTACTGGTAAATATCCATTTATGATGTTCGGTTTACCAGCTGCTGCATTAGCAATCTATAAAAATGCACGCCCTGAACGTAAAAAAGTAGTTGGTGGTTTAATGTTATCAGCTGCTTTAACATCATTCTTAACTGGTATTACAGAACCATTAGAATTCTCATTCTTATTCGTAGCACCATTATTATATGTTATTCATGTATTTTTAGCAGGATCATCATTCTTAATCATGCACTTACTTGATGTTAAGATTGGTATGACTTTCTCTGGTGGATTTATCGACTATATTCTTTATGGTTTATTAAACTGGGATCGTACGCATGCGTTATTAGTTATTCCAGTTGGTTTAGTCTATGCAGTTGTTTACTATTTCTTATTTAGCTTTGCAATTAAGAAATTCAATCTTAAAACGCCTGGCCGTGAAGATGAAGAACAAGAAATTCGTAACTCAAGTGTAGCAAGATTACCATTTGATGTATTAGACGCAATGGGCGGTAAAGAAAATATCAAACATTTAGATGCTTGTATCACACGTCTTCGTGTTGAAGTAAATGATAAATCTAAAGTCGATGTACAAGGTTTGAAAGCGTTAGGTGCTTCAGGTGTGCTTGAAGTAGGTAATAATATGCAAGCAATCTTCGGTCCGAAATCAGATCAAATTAAACATGATATGTCACTTATCATGAAAGGTGAAATCACTAAACCAAGTGAAACAACAGTTACTGAAGAAACATCAGATGAACCTATAAACGTGGAAGAAATTAAAGAGACAGAAATTTATGCACCAGGAACTGGACACATTATTCCATTATCAGAAGTACCTGATAAAGTATTCTCAGAAAAAATGATGGGTGACGGCGTTGGATTTGTACCTGAAAAAGGAGAAATCGTAGCACCATTTGATGGTACAGTTAAAACTATCTTCCCAACGAAACACGCAATCGGATTAGAATCTGAATCTGGTGTGGAAGTACTTATTCATATTGGTATTGATACAGTGAAATTAAACGGTGAAGGTTTCGAAAGTCTTGTAAATGCTGACGAATCAGTTACACAAGGTCAACCTTTAATGAAAATCAACTTAGCATACTTAAAAGAACATGCACCAAGTACAGTAACACCAATCATTATTACAAACTTGGGAGATAAAACATTAACAGTAGAAGATGTTGAATCAGTAGACCCAGGTAAAGCAATTATGAAAATTAAATAATCTTGAAAAAACCTCTTGTCAGAAATAATGACAGGAGGTTTTTTAATCGGGAAAATGAACTACCAAAGTTCCACAGCACTATAAAGTAATAAAGCTGTGATAACGATATTAATGATTTTATAATGTTGTTGATAGATTCGATTCATCACTTGGCCTAATAGACTCCAAACGATTGCACCAGCAATACCGATGACAATAAGTAAAATTGAGCGTCCAAAAGTAGAATTCCAAGCATCAGGTAATGTGAATGTTGTTAAACCAGTTAAAAAGTATAACATTGCTTTAACATTCGTAGCTTGAATGAGGATACCTTTAAGTACAGGACGATCTAATGCCTCTTTTACATTATCAGGCTTTGAAATCAATACATGATACGCAAGATATAATAAATAAAGCGTACCAACAATCTTCATAATGATAATAAAGCTATGGTTATGTTTTAGTGGCTCTGAAAATAATAAAGTAATTGCGAGTGTAAATAAAATACCTATGAAAACACCTAAATTAAAAGGTAAAGCGCTTATGAAGCCTTTACGTTGACCTTCGGACATCGCCATGATGGTGTTAGGTCCAGGTGTGAATGACATGGTAGTAATAAACAGTAAGTAAGAGAACAATGACCATCTATCCCCTCGAAAAGTTGAATAAATCCATTTTAACACCAATTGAAATAAAAAATGAGATTAAATTTAGATCATTCTGATAATTATAATTGGATTCTATGTAAAAAAGACCTTTAACCAATGACTATGCATTTTGAAATCAATGGTTAGAATGGTTAAAGGTCTTATAGAAATTAATAATATAAAGTGATGATTAAGGATTATTGTGTTATATCATTCTCGATAAGTAATTTAATCGCTTTATGATCTGTAGCGTTTCTAAACAAATCATAGGCATGTGCAATATCACTTAACTTACTATAATGTGTAACCAATTGTTCAGGTTGGATAATTTTACTTTTCAAAGCTTCTAACAGTTCTTCAGTTGTATTTGCAGACACAAGTCCTGTTGTTACGTTAATATTTTTAATCCATAATTTATCGATATCGAATTGAACCGGTAAACCGTGGACACCTACGTTAGCAATTGTGCCATCGACGCCAATTAATTTTTGACATAAATCGAATGTTTGCGGAATACCGACTGCTTCTATTGCTACGTCTACACCACGATGATTCAGTGATTTGACTTGCGCAATAGCTTCTTCCACATTGCTAGAATTAACAGTATGCGTTGCACCTAATTCTTTCGCAGTTTGTAAACGATTATCATCCAAATCAATCATAATGATTTTAGAAGGTGAGTAAAATTGTGCAGTTAATAATGCAGCTAATCCGACTGGTCCAGCTCCAACAATTGCAACGGTACTACCCGGTTTCACTTTCCCTTTTAATACACCAATTTCATATCCAGTAGGTAATATGTCGGATAACATGACTAATGCTTCGTCAGGTAAAGACTCTGGTGCATGATATAAAGAGTTATCTGCGAAAGGAACTTTAACATATTCGGCTTGTGTACCGTCAATTAAATGACCTAAAATCCAACCACCATCATTTTCACAATGCGCATAGATGCCTTTTTTACAGTAATAACATTTGCCACATGAAGAAATACAAGACACGATAACTTTGTCGCCAACTTTAAAATTGTTGACACTTGAACCAACAGATTCAACAATACCAATACCTTCATGACCTAATGTTGTATTTGCAGGCACTTCAGGTGTATCCCCTTTAATAATATGTAAATCCGTACCACAAATCGTCGTTTTGACCATTCTGATAATAGCATCTGTACTTTCAGTAACAACCGGCTTCTCTTTGTCAATGAGTTTTGCGACACCTGGCTTTTCATAAATATAAGCTTTCAAATGAATCATCCTCCTGTTAATTGTGAATTATTTCACAATAATTATAGCATGTTAATTTGATTATGTATTTAATAAAAATAATATATAATAAAATTGACATATATAAGTCTGCCATCATGAAATTTATAGTTAAAGTGGATGAAAAATGCATTTAATCGTCGTAAAATATAATTGAAAGATGATTTAAAGGAGAGTATATCTATGGAAAATGAAGGCTTATTAGTAGCTGAAAAAGAGATTGAAGTAAATAATTACGACATTGATGCGATGGGTATCGTGAGTAATATTGTATATATTCGCTGGTTTGAAGATCTACGTACAATATTCATTAATAACTACATGACCTTCTCAGAAATGATGAAGCAACATATATCGCCAATATTAATGAAAACAGAAATAGAATATAAAGTTCCGATAACGATACATGATAAGCCAGTAGGACGATGCTGGTTTGTTCAAGGTGGAAGAATGAAATGGGTATTTAAATTTGAAATTTCTTCCGGAGATAAAGTGCATTGTATTGGATATCAAACGGGTGGTTTCTTTGATTTAGAACGTCAAAGAATAACTAAGATGCCAGAAGTATTTCAAGATTTATTAAAATAAGTGAAAGTGTGGGTGAGAAAATGACGAAGCATTTGAGTACTATTGAAGCTTTTCATCAATTTATTAAAGACCATCAACTAGTAGTTGTTCATGTAATGCGAAATCATTGTTCGGTATGCCATGCGGTGTTACCTCAAATTGAGGATATTGTAGCTACTTATCCTCATGCAGAACTTGCCATTATAAACCAATCAGATATCGAAGCAATTGCAGGTGAGTTATCTATATTTACTGTGCCTGTAGATTTAATTTTTATGGATGGTAAAGAAATGCATCGTCAAGCACGTTTTATAGATATGCAACGTTTCGAACACCAATTGGATTTAATGTATGATAGCTGTTTTGGAACAGGGGATGGAACTTTGAATTCAAATTGAATTCTATCCCTATCCCATGTGTCCGTTATTTATTTACGCATACGTTGAATGATATCATCGGCACGTTGTTGATAGGTTGCTATCACTTGGGCTGATTGATGTAATTGTGCGTGTTCATCTTCGGATAAAGCGAATTCAAAGACTTTATCTGCTCCGTTACCGTTAATGATTGTTGGCACACCTATATAGACATCGGTCAGTCCATACTCGCCTTCTAAATAGCTTGACACATTCATGATAATCTGTTTATTGAATAGAATCGCCTCTACAATTCGAACTAAACTAAGCGATATGCCGAAATTGGTTGTGCCTTTTCGAACATAAATATCATAACAAACTTGCGTTGTCTGTTCTGCTATGGATGCTTTAAACGCTTCAATATTTGTATCAGATGGCAATAAATCTAGGATGGATTCACCTGCAATTTGAGCATGTGACCATACTGCGACTTGCGAATCTCCATGTTCGCCAATAATGGGCGCATATACTTGATTTGGTGCAACATTAAACGCGCGACTTAAGAAGAATTGAAAACGAGCCGTATCTAAAGAAGTACCTGACCCAATGATTTTATTTTTAGGGAAATTTGAGACGTGTTTAACGACATAGCTCATAATATCTACAGGATTAGAAGGTAATACAAAGTAACCATCAAAGCCACTATCGACAATACGTTGAACCATTGGAACAAAGATATCGACATTATCTTCTAATAATTTAAGTCGTGTTTCACCTTTAGCAAGTTTCGCACTTGCACAGATCACCACAATATCTGCATCTTTACAATCTTCGTACTGTCCTACATGCACATTAACGAAGTGATCACCAAATGGCGTAGCATGATTCAAATCCCATACATCCGCTTTCGCTTTATCCTCGTCAATATCAATAATTGCCAATTCGTCGACTAATCCTTTAGCTACAACTGCGTGGGCAAACGCAGAACCTACATAACCACTACCTATAAGAACAATTTTATGACGTGACATCAATGCTTGCCTCCTCTTTTAAATTGAAAATTCAGATAATTGATATAAGGATAGCACGTTTGACTTAAATTGAAAATATTGTTTGATATTCTTAGTGTTAATTACTAAATGATTTGGAATTTAAGGTTTATAATATATAAATGTATAGGAGGTCATCAAGACGATGAAAAAAAGTGTATTAACAGTAGCAACATCTGCGATATTAGGTACATTAGCATTTATTAAAGTAAAAGAAAAACGTAGTTATAAGAGTTATATAACTGAAAAGTATATACGAATGTCTGGTATGAAAAAAACATTTGAGAATGAGGCAGATGCTAAAAAAGCATTAGAAGAAACTAAAGCAATTACGGCCGGTAAATATGGTGGCACAAGTTATGAATTTAAACATGATGTTCGAACAAAAAGTTGGAATGGCTGTGTGACATATATTGTGAATGATCAATGTAATCATCAACAAAAAGTGGTGTTATATATTCATGGTGGTGCGTGGTTCCAAGATCCGCTAGAGAACCATTTTAATTTTATCGATGAACTTGCAGGACAACTTGATGCGAAGGTCATTATGCCAATTTATCCTAAAGTGCCTCATCGTGATTACCGCACGACATTTGAATTATTAAAGCTCATTTATGATAAACAGGTTGCCAAAGTTGAACATACAGATCAACTCATTATTATGGGAGACTCAGCAGGGGGACAAATCGCATTATCATTTGCAGAATATTTGAAAGCAGAAACGACGTTGCCTCAACCGGGTCATATCGTAATGCTATCACCAGTGTTAGATGGTACGATGCGCAATCCAGATGCTAAAACATATGAACGCATCGATCCTATGTTGGGGATAGAAGGTAGTCAATACTTCATCAAATTATGGGCAGGTGAATTACCAATTGAGGATTATAGAATTTCTCCGATTAATGGTGATTTAGAAGGATTAGGACGATTATCCATCTTCATCGGTACGAAAGAAACGTTATATCCAGATGCTTTAAAATTATCTAAAATGTTGAATGCGAAAGGCATTGAACATGATTTTATACCAGGGTATAATTTATTCCACATTTATCCGATTTTCCCATTACCAGAAAGACAGAAATTCTTTACACAACTTAAATCTATTATTCTATAAAAGAAAGCGCCTAGGACGAAATGATTCACCGCGTGGATAAATTAATGCATCGTAAATGCTATCCCACTTGTGTTAATCATGGTAAACGTCTTAGGCGTTTTTCATTGGTTATATCTCTTCAGGTTGTTTCTTAAGCGATAACATTAAAATTAAGATTAGAATTAATACAATGCCGACCACTTGTATCGATTGAAACGTAACATCAAGCCATAAGGCACTTGTTACAACTGCAATGACTGGTTCTATGGTACCTAATAATGTTGTCTCTTTAGGCGATAGGTATTTGAGACTATCGATAAATAAATAGAATGCTAAAGCAGTCCCAGCAATAATACCAAATATCAAATAAACGATTGTAGACGCACTCATAGTATTCAAACTAACATCCCAAATAGGTTGTTTAAAGTTCATGGCACAACCAGAAATGATCATTGCCCATCCAACGATTAAAATAGATGGAAACTTATCAAGCAAACCTGTGGCATAGATCGTGTAAAACGCAAGTGCTAAACCTGCGATAATGCCCCAGAATAAACTTGTAGGAGATACAACTAAATGAGAAATCGATCCATTTGTTAAAAGTAAAAATGTTCCAATTAATGTCATTGCAATGGCTAAAATATCAAATGGACGGAATACATCGAGACCACGTATAACGAACCAAATGATGATATACACAGGTGCAATGTATTGTAAAAGGGTAGCTACAGCAACATTACCAGTTGCGATCGATGCCATATAGGCGTATTGAACAAATAGCATACCGATTAAACTATAAATAAACAAACTAACGATTGTTCTAGGATTTCGAAAAACAATAAAAATAGATTGTTTAGGGCGTCGTATTTTATAAAGACTGAGTAAGAAGACGCCGCTGATTAATAGGCGTGCAGTGACATACCAATCAACATCTAAACCGCGTTGATTGAACAGTAGATCTGAAACCGTTCCGCCTAATCCCCACAAAGTAGCACCTATAATTGCAAATAACACACCTTTTAGTCTATGTTGTGTGTGAGTCATACAATGCACCTCCATCTGTATTTTGTTTTATTATAAATCTCATAATATAATGTTTATGAAATGGATAATACTCAAATAATGAGTAAAAGTATCAAAATATTGAGGTGATTACAGATGACGTCTGAAATGACTGTAAATGCAAATTTAGAAGAAAAGATTAATTATCCTGATCGTCGTTGGCCACATGTTATTTTACATACGACGCTAAATAAGACATTACTCGGCTATATACCGCTACATTGGCATTATGCATTACAATTTATGTATGTGACAGATGGGATAATTCAGGTGAAGTTAGCAGAAAATACACTAGTGATTCATGAGGGTGAAGGATTATTTATTAACTCCAACGTTGTACATGAAATTCATGATGTAGATGAAGGGGCGCGTTTTTATTGCTGGAATATTGGATTACCTAATGTTACAGAATATATTAACTTTACGTATGTTAGTCATATTGTAGATCAAGCGCAGTCTATTCCGTTTATTAAATTAAGTCCAAATGATGAAGAGAGCATCCATTTATTGAAACGGATTGAGAAAGTAGGGCAAATTTATATCGCTCAAAAAGGTTATTTTCAACTACAAATTCTTAGTGAATTTTATCAATGTTTAAATCACCTGTTAAATATCTTTGATCAGTATCAACAAGTCACTCAATATTTCTTTGATCCAAGAGTGAAGCAATGTATTCAATACTTACAAAGTCATTATTATAAAAAAGTTAAACTTAGCGAATTAAGTCGTATGGTTCATATGAGTGAGGCGGAAACAATCAAGTTATTTAAACGATTTGCAGGGGACACACCATTGAACTTTTTACAAAACTATCGCCTAGAGCAAAGTGCAAAGCAGCTGATGTATCATCATCGAAATGTGACTGAAGTAGCGATGGATTGTGGTTTTTCAACAACAAGTTATTTTATACAAAGTTTTAAACATAAATATTCGCTTACACCGAAGCAATTCCAAATCAAATATGCGAAACATTTAAAATAAAGTAGGTGCAATGTTCATCAATCAGATGAATGTGCGCCTACTTTTTCGGTATCTGTATTTAAAATTGTATCATTTGAATTTAAAGTCATTTCTTCTTTCGCAACATCATCACGCGTTGCAGATGCTTTGTTTAACTTTGTATCATCGATGCCTTCGTTAGAATCTTTAGTAACACTATTAATGTGTTGATGGTCTGTGTCTAAAACTGAATTACTCATATCGTTTCCTTGTAAGCTACCTACAAGAATAAATACTAAATAGCTTGAACAAACGAATAATACCATTGCTAAATAGATGCCAATTGCTATTTTCACAGGTTTAGTCAAAGGTTTACCCATCAGTATCCTCCTAAAGTTGTATCTTTATTTACCTTTAAAGTAACATCAGAATTTTAATCTAATGTAAATATGGCGTAAATATTTAATGATTTATCAGATAACACATAGTAAATATTAAATTTAGAAAAATATTTTTAAAATTAGTCTTTATTTGTAATTTTAAATTATTGAACATTTCTAAAAAAATTAATCTTTGTTAATATAATTTTACATTAGATTTACAATATTAAAACTGACTAAATACGTAAATGATAGCATACCCTTATTAGAAGTAATAATTCGTTTAAGGTGTTCATGATAGAAAAGACGTTTTATTAATTAACAACTTCTATAGAAAGTGTTGAAACATCACTTTTGATATACATATTAACGCAATACGTGTTTAGACAACTTAATATTAAAAACAATCAAAGAGAGGGACTATACTGTGATTCTCATTATAATTTGTATCGCATTGATTTTATGGCTCGGTATTAAAGAGAAAAAGCGTCATACAAATCGACTTAATAAGATTCCGATTAGAATCAACATTAACGGTATTCGAGGTAAATCAACTATCACTAGAATGATTTATAGCATTCTAAGAGAGGATCATTATCATGTGATAGGTAAAACGACAGGAACAGATGCCCGAATGTTATATTGGTTTACTGACAAAGAATATCCAGTCATTAGGAAACCCCAAGGTGCTAATATTGGGGAACAACGTGACATCGTGCGCAAAGTGGTTAAACAAAGAGCCGAGGCGCTAGTGAACGAATGTATGGCAGTTAATCCAGATTATCAGATTACCTTTCAACAGGACTTAGTCAAAGCCAATATTGGCGTTATCGTCAATGTTATGGAAGACCACATGGATGTGCTTGGACCTACGCTTCAAGATGTTGCACAAGCGTTTACTGCAACAATTCCATACAAAGGGACATTAGTTGTGATGAAAGACGATTATACTAAATTTTTCGCAAAAGAAGCTAAAAAACGAAAAACGAAGTTAATCGTTGTCGATAAAGATAAAATTCCTGAATCCTATTTAAGAAAGTTCCCTTATCTTGTCTTTCCAGATAACGTTGCGATCGCATTAGGCGTTGCGCAAGCTGTTGGGATAGATAAGGATACTGCATTAAGAGGTATGTTAAATGCACCACCAGATCCTGGCGCAGTAGAAATTAAATATTTTAATGCAAATCGCACACGAAATGTATTTGTTAACGCATTTGCTGCCAATGAACCACAATCGACTAAAGCGATTTTGAACAAAGTTGAATCTTACAACTATCCATATACCAAAAAAGTAGTTATTTTAAATTGTCGTTCAGACAGGGTAGATAGAACACGTCAATTTGTTGAGAACTTTATTGACGATGTAGACTTTGACACACTGATTTGTACCGGTAAAAGTACGCAAATGGTGACAGACTTAATGCAACACTTACCTGACAAAAAATATCTTAATTTTGAAAACCGTGAGTTCCCAGAAATTGAAAAAGCCATCATGCAAGAATCACACAATGCACTCATTTTCTGTGTAGGTAATATTCATGGTCCAGGTGGTAGAATAGCAGAATTTATAGAAGGGATAGAATAAAATGATAGGTTCAGAATTATACTTCTCCCTATTTGTCGGTATCGTATTAAGTTTAATATTTGCCGAGAAATTTGGGATTAATCCAGCAGGGCTCGTTGTACCAGGCTATTTGGCACTTATATTCGATCAGCCCATCATGTTATTATCTGTGTTAATTATTAGTTGTTTAACATTTTTCATCGTTACATATGGTATTAGTAGATGGGTTATTTTGTACGGAAGAAGAAAATTTGCGGCGATGATTTTAACTGGGATGGTTCTTAAATTCCTATTCGACTTGATTTATCCATTGACGCCATTTGAAATGGTTCAAGTGTCTGGTATTGGTGTCGTTATTCCAGGGATCATTGCGAATACAATTCAAAAACAAGGTGTCGTGATCACGTTGTCAACAACGATGTTACTTACTTGTATCACGTATGTCATCTTATTCTTATATAGCTTTATTAATTAATCGCGAGCAAGGAGCGCAGAGTAATGAAAAAGAAAAAACGGTTATCAGCGAGCGAATGGTTACTTAAGCAATCTAAACGACACAAACGCCTTAACTTCATTTATACACTTATCGTTTTAATTGTTGCACTTGTACTTCTGGTATTCGCTATTAGAGCTGTGAAAGTTGAGCCAGTTGAGGCTATGCCAAGCTCAGGTAATGATTATATTCGTAGTACATATTTAGGTAATATCACATTGAATAAACATTTTAGACAAATGGATCTTAACGATGTGTTTAATGGCTTGAAACAACCACTTCAACACAGTGACTTCTCAACGGCGTCACTCTTAGTAAGCCATTTCTCAAATGATCCGAAAACGAATATTAAGAAAAATATTGAGAATATTATGTTCTTGAAAAAGCAAAATATTAAAAGTGTCAATTTAATCAATAACACGATTGATAATGTGCAAGCCCAAGATTTGAGTAAACAAGTGGAAGCGCAAACCGATTATAACTTTATGACTGGCAACGGTTCGAATCCAATTAACAGTAAAACGGTACAACAAACGGTAAAAGGCAAAAAAATAGCCAATGTGTCATTTACGGATGTAGGTTCGAATTATGAGGATCCACTTAAAAATACAACATCTATTAGTTTAGATCCTAAAATCTTTGTTCCGCTGATTAAAAATTTAAAGGAAAATAATGATTTAGTTGTTGTTAACGTGGATTGGGGTATTACGAATGAACGTAGTGTAACGGATCGTCAAAAAGAGTATGCACATGCTTTAGTGCAATCTGGCGCAGATGTCATCATCGGCCATAATTCGGTCGTTCAAAAAGTTGAAAAATATAAAAATGCGAGTATCTTTTATAGTTTAGGTAATTTAACGTCAGATTCATTCCTATCTAAAAATCAAAAAGGGATGGTCGTTCAACACGATTGGAATGGACAACATCATAAATTCAGCATTACGCCAGTACGTGGCGCAGATGGCAAGATAACAAAAGACAACATGAACAAGGTAGAGGCACAACGTTATTACAATAATATTAACGACAAATCAATTCACCTTAAAAAGGAGAATGGAGGATATACCTTTGAATATTAAAAAGCATTGGTTAGGTATTGTAACAACGCTCATTATAATTGCAATTCTGTTAATGGTAACGTTTGCCAAAGCGAACGAAGGCCTTGATAATTTTGAGAAAAATGAATTAAAAGATGCAACGGAGCAATATTTATCTAAAGGGGCCAGTTAGTATGAATATTTATAGTAAAGTGACATTATCAGTCATTTTAGTTATCACCATTTTGATATCCTTTGTCTTTTACTATTTCAATAAAGAAGACAATCCTGATAAAGATACACTATTCGAAAATAAAATTGCAGATCATAAATCCTCTGGCAGTAGTAAAAAATATGGTGTAGCATCAAATAACCCTATTGCCACACGTGTCGGAAATAAAATTATTGAAGATGGTGGTAATGCAGTAGATGCGGCTGTAGGTGTTTCCTATGCATTAGCAGTAACGGAACCACACTCATCAGGATTAGGTGGCGGTGGTGCCACACTTACATACAATGGTAATGATGGTGAAGAACCTAAGATGTATGAATATAAAACATTGTCTTCTTATAATTATAAGAAAGGCGATGAAATGGGTACGCCAGGATTCGTTAGAGGTATGCATGATATGCATCAACGTGAAGGTAAAATGGACGAGAAGAAAATATTCAGTTATATTGTGCCATTAGCCGAAGATGGTTTCGAAGTGGATTCAGAATTGGAACGTAGTTTAAAAATTTATGGATCAGATATCGACCGTAATTCTCCATTCTTTAAAGGAAAACGTACGGTACGTGAAGGTGATGTGGTGAAACAACCTGCATTAGCTAAAACAATTAAAGGTATTAGAGATAAAGGGCCTGATTATTTTTATAAAGACATCGCTAAAAGTATATCTAAACAAGTCGATAGTGAATTAACTGAAAAAGACTTTTCAACATTTAAAACTGAAGAAAAACGACCTGTAGCAACCAAATATTTCAATAACACAATCTACTCTGCTTCAAACCCTTTAGGTGGTGCTTTAATGTTACAAGGATTGAAAATTGATGAAAGTGCCAATTCGAGCAATGATAGAGCAGATTACATTAATGGTATTGTTAAATCACGTGATGTAATGTATCGAAATAGGGATATCGTTAATGGTCAAGAAGCAAATAGTGATTCACATTTATCAGAAGACTATTTATTAGATAACTTAAATAATGTTAACAGTGGTGGCAATGAAACGAACAGTGACTTTGATACGTCACTTGATACTACGAGTACAACGCATTTCGTAGTGATTGATAAGAATGGTAAAGTCGCTAGTACAACGAATACATTATCTAGTTTCTTTGGCGCAGGTAAATTTATGAAGCAAGGCTTCTATATGAACAACTCGTTAACAAACTTCTCAAGTGATCCGAATAGTCCAAACTATGGTGATAAACATAAAGCACCACGTTCATATACGTCACCATCGATTGTTGTTGGACCAGATTTCTATATGGGTATTGGTACACCAGGCGGAAACAAAATTCCTACGATTTTAAACGAAGTACTTATTGACTACCTTAGAGGAAATGGTACCTTACAAGAATCTATTGATAAACCACGTTTCTATAATGATGGCGGTACGATTTATTATGAAAATGCAACGAGCGATGAAGATATTAATATCTTCAAGAGTATGGGCTACGGCATTCAAGAAAAACGTAATGACGCTAACTTTGGTAGTGTTCAAGGCGCCATTTATAATAAAAATGATCAAACGGTTGAAATTGGCCAAGATGTGGGTAATAGATAATTGTGATCTATTAGAAAAAGCATCGTAAGCAATTGGTTCCAAAACGTTTGATAGTTTAGTATCAATGTGCATGTGTTGGCTAAACTGAGAAGCAATGTATATCAACATAATCGATGTTTAGTCATTATTATGGGGGTGGGACAATGAATTCAAAGTGAATTCTGTTCCACCCTTGCTTCATTTTTTATTGAAAAAGATTTTAAATCTTAGTTTACTATTGAAAATATCAGCAGAATCGATATGATAAATATAAAGGTTTTGAATTTAATTTAAAATTTATATAAAATAAAAAGATATTGAATTGCTTACTTAATATGTAAGGAAATGTGCGCTTACAATTGATTGATAAAGGTGGAATGGTTGTGGAAGACGTAGTATTAGGAATTGACTTGGGTACCAGTGCAGTTAAAATCATTGCGGTTAATCGACAGGGTGAAGTGATTGCTTCGACAAGTGAACCTTTAACCTTGATACAAAGCCGTGCTGGCTATAGTGAACAAGATCCAAATGAATGGTTTGAAGCGGTGAAACAAGGGATTAAACGTATAAATCAAGCACCTGAAATGGCAAATTATAGTGTTAAAGGGCTATCATTTTCAGGGCAAATGCATGGCTTAGTGCCTCTAGATAGCAATCATCAACCAGTACGTCACGCGATTCTTTGGAATGACACACGCAACTCCGAACAATGTATGCAAATCAAAGACATATATGGAGAAAGATTAAATGGCAATCCAATACTTGAAGGGTTTACGTTACCTAAGATGCTTTGGATGAAACAACATGAGCCATCATTATGGGAACAAGTGAGTGTCTTCGTATTGCCTAAGGACTATGTGCGTTATTGTTTAACAGGCCAAATACATATGGAATATTCAGATGCGGCGAGTACACTATTATTAAGTCCAAAAACACATGATTGGACTAAAGATGTTGGTGAACGTTTAGGTATTGGAGATATTTACCCACCTTTAGTGCGTTCGACAGAAGCGGTTGGCGAAGTACGCTCAGAACTAGTGGAAACACTTGGTTTTAAATCACCTGTGAAAGTTTATGCTGGTGGGGGAGATAATGCCTGTGGCGCAATTGGAGCGGGTATCATCAATGGTAATGATACGCTTTGTAGTATCGGAACTTCTGGTGTTGTCCTTAATGTAGAAAGTGAAGGTTATACTGAATACACTAACAATATCCATTTCTTTGATCATAGTGTGCCTCAAACATTTTATGCTATGGGTGTGACGTTAGCTGCGGGTTACAGTTTAAATTGGCTTAAACAAACCTTCTTTGAACAGGATAGCTTTGATGATATTGTTCAACAAGCCAGTACGTCAGCCATTGGCGCTAACCATTTATTATTTGCACCATATTTGGCAGGTGAACGTACACCACATGGAGATGCATTTATACGTGGCAGTTTTATTGGTATTAATGGCAGCCATAAGAAAGCGGATTTTGCGAGAGCAGTGCTAGAAGGTATTACCTTCTCATTATATGACTCTATACAATTAATGCGAGAAGCAGGTAAGACGATAACGCATATCACTTCAATCGGTGGCGGTGCCAAAAGTTCATTTTGGTTACAAATGCAAGCAGATATTTTCAATGCGACGATCAGAAAATTGAAACATGAAGAAGGGCCAAGTATGGGCGCGGCGATGATTGCAGCTTATGGATTGAACTGGTTTGATAGCTTTGATGCATGTGTTGAGAAATTTATTGATGTTGCTCAAACCTTTGAACCAGACGCTACAAGACACGCACAATATGAAGCATATTATAAAGTATACAAAGACATTTACCATCACACACATCAATTAACAGAAGCTTTATTAAAGATTGAAGATTAATCATTCAAATCGACAATTAGGATAGAACCAAATGAGCGTTAGCCTTTTAGGAGAGAACGCAATAAAAAGATGATAAGAAGCAATACTACAAGCCAAGCAAGTTGGGCGTGGAACAATGAATTCATAACAAATTCTGCTCCACGCCCGTTTATTGTGCTAAAAACTTAATAATTTAAATTTTACAATTTTTTCATTTGTGAGCAGTTTGTTATGTAACTATAAATTGACACGTTAAAGTGGATATATAACAAAATAAATGTGTACAATTTAACTAATTATTACAAATATTAGTGTTGCCTTGAAAAGGATTACAAAGGTAGTTTTAGCGGTGTAAAATAACTAAAATTATTTAGATTTTTTCAAAAGATTTCAAATTAAAAATATTTTATCCTCAAAAAGTCTCTTAATGTGATTTATTTCACAAATTTACATTTTTGTCACTGAATAAGTCTTGAAATCGTTTTCTAGAGGGTGTAGTATGACTATGGTTCTTAAATAAATTGAAAGAGGTTTTGGGGAATGAATATTATTTTAGGAGTGGGTACACTCGTATTAGTGCTTATCGTTATGACGCTATTCTTAAACTTTGCGCCATACGGTAAACAAGGACTACAAGCATTATCAGGAGCTGCTTGTGCGACTTTCTTACCACAAGCATTCCTAAGTTACGCTATTGGTGGCGTATTCCATATTGAATTTTTACAAACTATAGGAGACTTAGCAGGAAGTCTTGCAGGTGTTGCAGTTGGTATCTTAACTTGTTTGAAAATGGGTATCTCACCTGTATTTGCAGTCATTGTTGGTCTCGTATTACATGACTTTAAATTATTACCAGCATTTATCGCAGCGTACCTTATTTCATTCGGTATTAAATTTATCGAGAAAAAAGTACCAGAAGGCTTGGACTTAATTGCTGTGATTTTAATTGCTCCAGCAGTTGTATTTGGTTTAGCAACAGCTATTAGCCCAGGGGTTATGGCTGTATTACATCAAATCGGTGGCGCAGTTACATCAGTAGGAGACAGCAATCCATACGCATTAGCAGTTATTTTAGGATTAGTTATTCCTGTAACGGGTATGACACCACTAAGTTCAATGGTATTAACGAGTTTATTAGGACTAACTGGTATACCAATGGCTATCGGTGCATTAACATGTACAGGTTCATCATTTGTTAACTATGTATTATTCAGCAGACTTAACATTGGCGGAAGTAAATCAAAAGCATTCGCAGTGTTTGTTGAACCATTAACACAAATTGATTTAATTGCAAAATACCCTCTACAACTATATGGTACAAACGCAATTATCGGTGTAGTAAACGCATGTATCGTAACATTTAGTGGACTTGTTATCGGTGTTAAAGGTATGGCAACACCAATTGCAGGTGCAATCGTATTATTCGGATTTAACGATGCTACAAGATCAATTATCACAATCGTTACAGTTGCAGTTGTAAGTGTTATCTTAGCATTTATCTTCAGTACATTAATTAAAAAATTCAACCTAATGGACATGAGTATTAAATTGCCTAGTAAACAGAAACAACCTAAGGAGAGTGTTTAATTATGGCTACTAAAAAAAGCTACGATTATCAAAGCGCATTTGATATTATTGGGCCTGTCATGATGGGACCTTCAAGTTCTCATACAGCAGGAGCAGTTAAAATTGGTAATGCTGCATATGCAGTATTAGGTGGCGTACAGCCAGATAAACTCACAATTCATTATTACGAATCCTTTGCGCAAACACATCAAGGACACGGTACGGATTTAGCCATCGTTGGTGGTGCAATGGGTTACAGCACTTTTGATAGTCGTATTAAAAGTTCATTAGCAATTGCTAAAGACCAAAATATCGAAGTGAACATTATTGAAGAAGAAGGCGACAGTATTGGTGAACATCCTAACTGTGCGTATCTTGTTGCAGAAGGTAATGGACGTCACATTGAAGTCATTGGGAATTCAATCGGTGGCGGTACAATTAAATTAAAACGCATTAGCGTAGAAGGTCTAGACATTGATTTTAACTATGGTTTACCTATCTTAGAAATGGATGGGGCGGCAAATAAATCAGAAGTTAATCATTTTATCAATGATGTAAGTGAACTTGGTGCTGACATAAAAGAAGAAATGACACAAACGGGCGATAATTTCAGTTTAGCAGTATTACCACTAAACAAGGCATTATCTGAATCAACGTTAGATCAAATTAAAGAAAAATATAGTCACTTAAATATATCCTATATTAAATAGAGGGGGATTAAAGATGTTTGATTCAATTAGAGAAACAATAGACTACGCAGTCGAAAATAAAATGTCTTTCGCAGATATTATGATCCAAGAAGAGATGGAACTTTCAGGTAAAACACGTGACGAAGTTAGAGAAACAATGAAACAGAACTTAGACGTCATGAGAGATGCTGTAGTTAAAGGATCAACTGGCGAAGGCGTTAAAAGTGTAACAGGTTATACTGGTCAAGATGCGATTAAACTTGCTAAATATAATGAAAATAATCATGCTTTATCAGGCCATGAAATGGTTGAAGCAGTGAAAGGCGCCGTTGCTACTAACGAAGTAAACGCAGCAATGGGTATCATTTGTGCAACACCAACAGCTGGATCCTCCGGAACGATTCCGGGCGTATTATTTAAATTAGAAAAAACACATGACCTTACAGAAGAACAAATGATAGATTTCTTATTCGTTTCATCATTATTTGGTCGCGTTGTTGCTAATAACGCAAGTGTTGCAGGTGCTACAGGTGGTTGCCAAGCAGAAGTTGGTTCAGCTTCAGCAATGGCTGCAGCTGCTGCGGTATCCATCTTCGGTGGTGAACCTGAGGCATCTGGTCACGCAATGGCACTAGCGATCAGTAACTTACTTGGTCTAGTATGTGACCCAGTAGCTGGTTTAGTTGAAATTCCATGTGTAATGCGTAATGCAATTGGTTCTGGTAACGCATTAATCTCTGCTGACTTAGCATTAGCTGGTGTTGAAAGTAGAATTCCAGTGGATGAAGTTATCGAAGCGATGGATAAAGTAGGACGTGGCTTACCAGCTGAATTAAGAGAAACAGGACTTGGTGGTTTAGCAGGTACACCAACTGGTGAAGCAATCAAACGTAAAATCTTTGGTGAAGCAGAAGTGAATAGCTTCTCATAATCCCGCCATAGTTATAAGTCATTCTTGAATGTCTGTGAGGCATTTGAGGATGGCTTTTTTTATTTAGTCATAGGTGTGTCATATAAACAATTTAAAATTGCATATATTTATCAGAAAATTAAAAAAGTTATTGCAAAATTTCACCAATACAGATAAAATAACTCAAAAGGGGATGATGATATGCTAAGGTTATGTATCATCTTTTTTGTATTCGTAACTAACACAACTATCACACAATTATGGACTGTCGAGGGAACATGGGAGAATCTCTTACTACAATCAATGTCATTAAGTATGATTATTGTATTCCTATTTTATTATGTGGGTTTTGTGATTGCGGAGAAAAAGAGGAAACAAATAGAAACGTTATTTAAAAAAGAAATTTTTCACGAGAAAGAAGACCTTTTTGAAAAAGACGATAAAAGAAGGGAGCGGGACAGAATTCTTTTAAATTCGTTGTCCCACCCCCGCAAGGATGACTAGAACTGAGAAAAGCTTGATTTAAGCGTCTTCTCAGTTCAGTCAGCTACTGCGAATTTGCTAAATAGCATTATTATATTATTTGTGTCCCAGACTGTTTTTATTTTGCATGTAAATCATATTGGTAAAATGCTAGGTCTAACCATTGATTAAATTTGTAGCCAACATTCGTAATGGTGCCTGCATGTTTAAAGTTAAACTTCTTATGTAATTGGATACTACTGTTATTCGACGCATCGATACCGGCTACAATGGTACGATAATTCTTCGATCTCGCATCGTCAATAAGATGTTGTAGTAATTGGGAAGCAATGCCTTTGCCACGATTCGATTGATCAACATAGATTGAATGTTCAATAGAATATAAATAGGCAGGCCAATTTCTAAACTGACCATAAGTCGCAAACCCCACAGCTTTACCTTCATATTCAAATACAAATATCGGTTCTTGTGCTTGATGTTTTGCATCAAACCAAGCTTTTCGTTCATCTAGCGTTTGGACATCATAGGTATAAACGGCTGTTGAATGTAATATTGCGTCATTATAAATAGCTAAGATTGCCGGTAAATCTTCAAGTACTGCTTCTCTAATCATTATGGCACCTACTTTTCAAAGTTTGTTTCAGTTTATAGCGAGAATTGTTTTGTTGCAACTGTATGTCATTAAATATGACACGATGAATTAAATTAAACTTATGAAGTAAAAATGATATACTATGACCTAAGAAAGTACGTTAAAGGAGTAACACATAATGAAGAATTGGATCAATCGATTGATGACAATCATTGGGGTCATCCTCATTTTAATAGCAATATATTTATTTGCTAAGCCACACATTGATAATTATTTACATGACAAAGACAACGACAACAAAATTGAACAATATGATAAAAACGATAAGTCAAATAGTAAGCAAACGCCGACAATTCCTAAAGACAAATCTAAAATGGCTGGTTATATTTCAGTACCAGATGCAGAAATTAAAGAACCTGTTTACCCTGGTCCCGCGACACCAGAACAGTTAAATCGCGGTGTAAGCTTTGCTGAAGAGGATGAGTCACTAAGTGATCAGAATATTTCTATTGCTGGTCACACATTTACCGATCGACCACATTACCAATTCACTAATTTAAAAGCAGCTAAAAAAGGGAGTAAGGTTTACTTTAAAATAGGGAATGAAACACGAGAATATAAAATGACAAGTATCCGTGATGTTAATCCAGACCAAGTGGAAGTCCTTAATGAACATAAAGGCGAGAAGAATCAATTAACATTAATCACTTGTGATGATTATAATGAACAAACTGGCGTTTGGGAAAAGCGTAAAATATTTGTTGCGAAACAAGTGAAATAATGAATTACCTTAAAAGTTAAAGCATTTAAGTGTTTGGATTTAAGCATTACTTAAATTTAGAAACGTAAGTTAATCGGAGTGAAACAGTACATTCATTAAGGATTCTGTTTCACTCTTTTTAATTTAGCTATCAAAATGAAGGACGTTATTTTTAGCGTTTGTATACAATTTCAGAATGTGAATATAGTTTCATCATGAAAGCGTAAACTTCAACCTTAAAGAGATGACAGATATAATAAATGTGAATACAACGGACTAGGGGGAGTACACATGGTTAAAGCAATAGCAGTAGACATGGATGGCACGTTTTTAGATTCAAATAAGCATTATGATAAAGACCGTTTTGAGAAGATCTTCAAAGCGTTAAAAGAACGTAATATAGAATTCATAGCCGCAAGTGGCAATCAATTTGCGAAACTAAAATCTATATTTGGCGAAAGAGATATGTTCTTTATTTCTGAAAATGGTGCAGTGATCTATAAAGGAAATACGCTATACAATTATCGTAGCTTTAATACATCGAATTACAAAGCAGTGGTTGATTATTTAAATATTGAGCGAAATATTAAAGAATTTATAGTTTGTGGATTGAAAAGTGCCTATATATTGAAAGACACGAGTGAAGCTTTTAAGAAAGATGCACATTTCTACTATCACCAGTTAGAGGAAATTGATTCTTTTCAACCTTTGCCAGAAGATGAATATGTCAAAATTGCATTAAATATCAACAGAGACACACATTCAACATTAGATGAGGATCTAGAAGAGAAATTTAGCGACATCATTAAACTCGTATCTAGTGGACATGATAGTATAGACATTATTATGCCAAATATGACAAAAGGCCAAGCACTTCAGCGCTTGTTAAAAGCGTGGGATATGTCTGCTTCTGATTTGATGGCATTTGGAGATGCGAACAATGATAAAGATATGCTTGAATTAGCTGAGCACAGCTATGTTATGGCTAATAGTCATGATGAAACATTATTTGAAATCGCCAAAGCAGTCGCACCTAGCAATGATGAACAAGGCGTCTTACAAGTGATAGAACAAGAAGTATTGAAATAACTAAAAAAATCAGGAGAATACGCAACTTAAAGCGTTCTCCTGATTTTTATTTATTAAACACATATCTTAGTTTAATTGAGTTTCACATTTACCAGTATTAATAACTGATAATGCTGCGTTTAATCCGCCTTCAACTAAATTTCTCACAGCTTCATCAGAGAAGAAGGCGATATGTGGAGTGACCAAAATACTTTCATGTTCAATTAATTCTAATAAAGTTTCATCTTTGATGTCTTTACCAGTCCAGTCATAAGTGAAGTAGTCTGCTTCGTTTTCGTAAGTATCAATCGCAGCACCGTATAATGTACCATCGTTAACTGCTTTAATTAATTCTGGTGTATCAATAACAGCACCACGAGCCGCATTTACTAATACTGCACCTTTTTTCACTTTAGCGAACATATCAGCATCGAATAAGTGGAAACTTTCTTTGTTTGCTGGTACGTGTAATGAAATGATATCAGCATCAGCAATTGCTTCTTCAACTGAATCTTTATATTCTAAGAAGTCTAAAGAATTGTTAGGGTATGCATCGTAACCTACTACTTTAGCTCCGAAACCAGCATAAATTTTACCAGTTGCAGCACCGATACGTCCTGTACCGATAATCGCCACTGTCATATTTTTAACAGGTGTAGACATGATAGGAGCAGCCCATTTGAAATTATGTTCTTGAACACGTTTTTCAATTGCAGGGAAACGACGTACTAATTGTAAAGCGATAGACACTGAATATTCAGCAATTGTTTCTGGTGAGTAGCTAGGTACATTTGAAATGATGATGCCATGTTTTTTAGCTAATTCTAAATCGTACATGTCGAAACCAGCAGTACGTTGAGCAATTTGTTTAATTCCATATTCTTCAAGTTTTGGATAAACAGATTCTGCTAATTTACCAAATTGCATTGTAGTGACACCATCGAAACCTTTAGCTAAATCAACTGTATCTTCACTTAAGATTTCTTCAGTTGTAACAACTTCAACATTGTTTGCTTTACCCCAGTTTAAAGCGTCATTTTTCTCGTAGTCACGAGTTCCATAAAACATAATTTTTGTCATTTTAATAACCTCACTTCATTTTGTATGAATTTATAATTAATAAATAAGTTTTCCTAAGTTGTCTATAGAAATGTGAATTATTAATAGGAATAATGATTTGAAACATCTCTATTACTTAACTTACAAATATATTATATTGTGAATTTATTCACAAATCAATAGGGAAATTGAAATTTATTTTTCAATTGTTAAAAATTTCACATAAAAATGGTAAATTTCCATTTATTTTTAATTGATGACAATTGTAAGCGTATAACTTTAGGCTAAAGGAAACGTCTTATATAATCAAATTAGTATAATCTAAGGAGGAAATATTTTATGAGTTCGATGCAAGATACAATCCTAAACGCGTTTAATTTCAGACATGCAACGAAGGAATTTGATCCAGAGAAACATGTGAGCGATTCAGATTTTCATACAATATTGGAAACGGGGCGCTTATCACCAAGTTCATTAGGGTTAGAACCTTGGCGTTTTATTGTTCTAGAGGATGAAGATTTAAAAGAGAAATTAAAACCTTATAGTTGGGGTGCACAAAAACAACTCAGCACTGCTAGTCGTTTTGTTATTATTCTTGCACGTAAAAATGTGACTGCTGACTCAGACTATGTGCAACATATCGTTCGAAGTATCAAAAAATATGAAGAAAGTACGATTCCAGCAGTAGAAGACAAATACAATGACTTTCAAACGAGTTTCCATATTAACGATAACGAGAGAACATTGTTAGATTGGGCAAGTAAGCAAACGTATATTGCTTTAGCTAATATGATGACATCTGCAGCATTATTAGGTATTGATTCATGTCCTATGGAAGGATTTGATTTAGATAAAGTTACTGAAATTTTAGCTGAAGAACAAGTTATAGATACAGAACAGTTTGCGCCATCTGTAATGGTTGCGTTTGGCTATCGTAAACATGATCCTAAAGCTAAAGTACGTCAACCAGCCGATGATGTCATCGAATGGGTTTAATAAAGTGTAAAGAGAGCGTCTTGGACATCAATCAATGTCTCAGACGCTCTCTGTTCTTAATGTTTAACTACTTACAAATATGGAAACGAAATACAAGCAAGTTAGTGTATTTAAAAATTTAAATAAGGTAAAATAGCATTAGCTTTAAGCGAACGCTTACATTTGATGTAAACACAACGCACACATGGTTTTTCATAAATTTTTATAAAGGGATGATGAAAAATGACAAAAGTAAACGTTAAAGATTTCTTAGAGGAACAATACGGTTTATTTATCAACGGTGAATTTCAAGCAAGTGAAAGTGGAGAGACATTAACTGTAACTAACCCCGCTAATGGTGAAGCTTTAGCTAAAGTAGCCAAAGCAAGTAAATCTGATGTTGATAAAGCAGTTAAAGCTGCACAAGATGCTTTTGACAGTTGGAGTAAAACATCTAAAGAAGAACGTGCGGATTATTTATTAGAAATTAGTCGTCGAATTCACGAAAAGGTTGAACACTTCGCGACAATTGAATCACTTCAAAATGGTAAGCCTTATCGAGAAACATCAACAATTGATGTGCCATTAACAGCCAATCAATTTAAATATTTCGCAAGTGTATTAACGACTGATGAAGGTTCAGTCAATGAAATTGATGACAATACAATGAGTTTAGTGATCAATGAACCAGTTGGTGTCGTTGGTGCTGTCGTTGCATGGAACTTCCCAATTCTGTTAGCTTCTTGGAAACTAGCGCCAGCATTAGCTGCAGGTAATACGATTGTAATCCAACCGTCGTCTTCAACACCTTTATCATTAATTGAACTTGCAAAAATTTTCCAAGACGTATTACCTAAAGGTGTTGTGAACATCTTAACAGGTAAAGGTTCTGAATCAGGTGACGCGATTTTCAATCATGAAGGCGTTAATAAATTATCATTCACAGGTTCTACGGATGTAGGTTATGGTGTTGCTAAAGCAGGCGCTGAACGCATTGTACCAACAACATTAGAACTCGGTGGTAAAAGTGCAAATATCATTTTTGATGATGCTAATTTAGATTTAGTGATTGAAGGCGTTCAATTAGGTATCTTATTTAACCAAGGTGAGGTTTGTAGTGCAGGCTCACGTTTATTAGTCCAATCATCAATTTATGATAAAGTAATGCCGAAACTTAAAGAAGCGTTTGAAAATATTAAAGTAGGCGACCCATTCGATGAAGATGTCAAAATGAGTGCGCAAACAGGTCCAGAACAACTTGAAAAAATTGAAAGTTACGTTAAAATTGCCGAAGAAGATAGCAATGCCAATATCTTAACAGGTGGTCATCGCTTAACTGACAATGGACGTGATAAAGGATATTTCTTCGAACCAACAATTATTGAAATTAACGACAATAGCCATCAATTGGCACAAGAAGAAATTTTCGGACCAGTTGTCGTTGTTGAGAAATTCGAAGATGAAGCAGAAGCAATCCAAATTGCGAACGATTCTGAATATGGTTTAGCAGGCGGTATCTTCACGACAAATATTAACCGTGCATTAAACGTGGCTAAAGCGATAAGAACAGGTCGTATTTGGATTAATACGTACAATCAATTCCCAGCTGGTGCACCATTCGGCGGTTATAAAAAATCAGGTATCGGTCGAGAAATTTATAAAGATGCAATCAAAAACTATCAACAAGTTAAAAACATCTTTATCGATACAAGTAATGAAACTAAAGGCTTATACTAAGTTAATACGTATATCAGTTACAAACTGAATCAGGGCTATCTGCAAAGTCAAAGACTTTGTGGATAGCTTTTTTATACATTTACACTTCTTTATAATAGAAATACGTTATAATACAATTTAAGTCTTTAAAATTTATATTTTACAAAAGGAAAAATGATGAAAAAAATAATTGTATTATTCATGAGCTTTATCGTGCTTGTCGTCGCACTCAGTGGTTGCTCACCAAAAGAGGACAAACGTTCAAACGATTATAAACCAGAAACGCTAAATGTTGAATTTGTACCTTCACAAAATGCAAAGACATTAGATGCTAAAGTTAAACCTTTACAACAACTGCTATCAAAGGAATTAGGCATTCCTGTGAAGGTACATATAGCAACTAACTATAATACGATGGTAGAAGCATTAAAATCAAAAAAAGTAGATGTGGCCTTTATTTCCCCTGTGTCTTATACAATTGCGCATGATCAAGGTGCTGCAGATGTACTATTAAAATCTAAAGGCTATTTGGTAGATGATAAAGGAGATCCAACTTCGAAATTGGTCGACTACTATCGTTCACAAATTGTAGTACGTCAATATAGTCATTTACAGACGTTAGAAGATTTAAAAGGTAAGAAGGTAGGATTACAAGATCCAGAATCTACATCTGGATATATTTATCCTATGGCTAGCTTAAAAAAGGTACATATCCATCAAAATGACATTAAAATTGCTCAAATCAAAGGTCATGATCAAGCATTGATAGCATTGTTAAATGGTGATGTCGATGCTGTAGCAACATACCAGGATGCACGTGCAGATTTAAAACGTGATTACCCAAATATCTATAAAGATACTAAAGTGATTTATAGAACAGAAAAAATACCTAATGATACGATTTCAGTGCGTAGTGATATGGATCAACAATGGAAAACAAAAATCAGTAACGCATTTTTAGAGATGAGTAAAACAAAGAAAGGTCAAACAATACTGACAGATATTTATGGACATCAAGGCTATGAGAAAGCGAAAGATAGCGATTTTGACACAGTAAGAAAGTATCGCAAGCTTGTTGAAGAATAAAAAAATAAGCTAAGGACAATATGTGACCATCCTGATAAATATAATATGATTTGAATTAGGATTAAATTGATAGCTTAATCATCAACTAATTTAATATTTAGGAATGGGGACAATGTGATGAATTTAGAAGAAAAAACGTATATTGAGCAACAAGTAGCGAACCGTTCAAAAACAGCGCTTATCTCTTATGTATTATGGTTCTTCCTAGGTGGATTTGGTGGACATCGTTTTTATCATGGTAAAACGGGTTCCGCAGTAGGTTTATTAGTACTTACCATATTAACAGCATGGTTTACCTTTGGTATCCCAACATTAATCTGGGTGATTATTGATGCATTTTTAATACCTGGATGGGTTAAAGAGGATGAAAATCGAGTCCGTCAATTTGCAATGCGAGAAGTAAATAATATGAAATCATAAAAAATAAGGATTGAGAGAAGACAAAGTCATTTATCTTCTCTCAATCCTTTTAAAATGACATGTTTATTAAACGATGGCAAGTAGTGATTAAACGAATCATTCTATCCAGGAACTACGCTTGTATCACTATGAATTGTAATATCGAAACCTTCAGGTGACGTTATATTTTCTTCTTTAGCGTTTGGTTTATAGATATCAAAGTGAACTAAGCCGTAAGTATTGTCATTATCTGTTCTAACTTGATTTGATTGCCAAACATTAGCGGCGATATGATGATGATAATTTTGTGTAGACATGAATAAGGCTTGTGGGAAATTAGAAATATGTTCTAATCCAATTTGTTCAATATAAAAGTCACGTGCCTGTCCTAAATCGTGTGTTTTAAGATGTAAGTGACCGATTTTGCCATCAGCTGGCCAACCAGCCCAACCGTCTTCTGTACGTTGTGCAATTAAATCATCTGCATCTACAGCAAGTGTATCCATTTTTACGAAATGACCATCTCATTGCCATTCTTCAGATGGACGATCTTGATATACTTCAATGCCGTTACCTTCTGGATCATTAAAGTATAATGCTTCACTAACAAGGTGATCGCCACCACCTACAGGTACGTTTAAACGACTAGCGTGGAATAAAAAGTTTGCTAAATCTGTACGTGTAGGGAGTAAGTAAGCAATATGGAACAAACCAGCTTCTCTAAATCCTGGACGACGTCCATCTTCAAGATAATGTAAAGTTAATGTATGTCCATTTGCGCCAACATTGAAAATAACGTGTTGGTCGTCTTGTTCTTTAATTGAAAATCCAAGAATGTTTTTATAAAAGTTAGTCATTTTAGTTAAGTCTTCAACGTTCAATGTAATATTCGTAACTTGTGTTGCTTCAGTAGTGTGAAATGCATTCATAATGTAGTGCCTCCTAAGATGAAAGGGTCATCTTTATTTATTATTTATATTAAGTATAATAAATATACTACTAATCATTAAATTAAGCAAGAAAGTTGTTTTCTAAATTTAAATGCATGAAAAAAGGGAGATGGACAGAATTCTTTTAAAATTCGTTGTCCCTCTCCCAACTTGCTTTGCTT
>NZ_KV838566.1:138440-153061 GCF_001838705.1 Staphylococcus sp. HMSC34C02 | reverse complement strand
GTCAGCTACTGCGAATTTGCAAAATAGCATCATCTTATTATTTATGTCCCAGGCTCACTATACAAGCCTGATTATAGCCTAAAAGCTCTGTATCGATTTAATGTGCGTGAACGCTTATGTGCGCGTCGTTATATTTGCAGTGGATTATCCTAGATAAACATCTTGATAATCTTCATTTTTTTCTAATACATTTTTCGCAAATGGACAAGATGCGATGATTTTTAAGTTGTTTTCTCTTGCATAATTGACGACAGCTTCAACTAATTGTTTGCCTAAACCTTGTCCACCTAGTTCATCTGCAACGCCAGTGTGATCAATATCAATTTCATTATTATCTACTTGTTTAAACGTAATGACTGCTTGCGCATTGTGTTCATCTTCTCCAACATAGAATTGTTGGTTACCTTGTTTAATGTCTAGTGCCATATAACGTCACTCCTTTAATAATGTCATATTTATATGTATCACTTTTGAAGCAATCCGAAACATGCATGAACTAAATATTAAAATACAAAATATATAATAAATATAAATATTGCATTATTACATTATTAAAGCTATAGTTGTAAACGAATTTGCTACGTCTTGGAGGGGTCTGTGTGAAGAGGATAATCTATTTCTTTATTGTTTTGTGTCTCTGTATGACTGTAACGGCTTGTAGCACAGAACAATATTCGAGTGCCAAAAAGAAAGATATTTCAACGGATAATAAATTAAATATTTATACTACCGTATTTGCATTTGAAAGTTTCACTAAACAAATTGGTGGCAAATACGTCAATGTTGATACGATTTATCCTCCGGGTGCAGACACGCATACATATGAACCAACACAAAGAGATATGATTAATATTGCGAAAAGTGATGTGTTTATCTATTCAAGTGACGACCTAGATCCAGTTGCTAAGACGATTACAGAATCAATGACGAATAATGATATGAAATTAGCCGTCGCGTCTGATTTAAACCACCATACATTACTTGAAGAAGACCATGATCATGATGAACACGAACATCAACATAATCATGAAGTGGGCAGTCATGATCCACATGTTTGGCTAGACCCAGTACTAGATAAGCATTTTGCAGAAAAAATTAAGAATGATTTAGTCAAAAGAGACCCTCAACACAAAGCCTATTATGAACAGAATTTTAAAAAATTAAATCAAGACTTAACAGATTTAGATCAAAAATTAAAAGTAATTACTGAACATCCTAAAAGGCATAAAGTTATTATTTCGCATGATTCATTAGGTTATTTAGCAGCACGTTACCACTTCCAACAAGAAGGGGTAAGTGGTATGAATAATGAAGAACCAAGCCAAAAGGATATTCTTGCACTTATTAAACAAATTAATCAATCGAAGCAACCCTATATACTCTATGAACAAAATATTACTTCTAAGATAACGGATGTGATTCGTGACGAGACTAATGCAGAACCATTAAGTTTTAATAATTTGTCTGTATTATCAAAAGAACAAGCTAACGATAAAGATCTAACTTTCCAATCAATCATGAAGAAGAACATTAAAGCATTAGATAAAGCATTAAATCATTAAAAACAGTCATTAGTATTCCCTGTAACTACCATTTCCATGCTTATTTCTTTTTGAAAAAGAGAGTAATCAAACGCGCATAAATTTATAATAAAACTAACATATTGACGATAAGTTGAAATACGTGTACAATTTATCTCGAAATCGAAATAAATTAAAGGTGGTGCGTTAATGGATCGCACGGAACATTCATTGAAAGCATTTATTGGTCTTAATAGAGCATTAGATAGATTAGAAAAAATCGTACAACAAGATGTGAAAAACTATGGACTGAATGTCACAGAATTCGCAGTATTAGAATTACTTTATAGTAAAGGCCCACAACCGATTCAACGTATTAGAGAAAGGGTGCTCATCGCAAGTAGTAGTATTTCATACGTAGTGAGTCAATTAGAAGAGAAGGGTTGGATTACGCGTGACAAAGACCCATCAGATAAGCGCGTATATAATGCAACGCTTACCGACAAAGGGCAACAATTTATGGCAGACATTTTCCCGCAACATGCTGCTACGTTAGAACAAGCGTTTTCTGTTCTATCAGAAGAAGAATTGATGACGATTCAACAAGCATTCAAAAAATTAAGTGCACAAACAACAGAAGTGTAAGCCTGTGCACTTTAATTTTTTAACTTAAATTATCTCGAAATCGAAATAAATGGAGGGTGACTTATGACAGACACTAATTTGTTAGGTATTCATCACGTAACGGCGATTACAGATGATGCTGAACGTAACTATAAATTTTTTACAGAAGTACTTAGTATGAGACTTGTTAAGAAGACGGTAAACCAAGATGATATTCAAACGTATCACACCTTTTTTGCAGATGATGAAGGGTCAGCAGGTACTGATATGACATTCTTTGACTTTCCTGGTATACCACAAGGACGTAAGGGGACAAATTCGATTACGAAACCATCATTCCGTGTGCCAAATGATGAGGCACTAACCTATTATATGAAACGTTTTGATGCGTTTGGTGTGAAGCATGAAGGAATCCAAGACATATTAGGTAAGAAGGTATTGCCTTTTCAAGAAGCAGATGGACAAGATTATCAATTAGTATCTGATGAGGGCGATAGCGGCGTGTCACCTGGCAAACCTTGGAAGAACGGCCCGGTTCCTGAGGATAAAGCGATTTATGGTTTAGGACCAATCGAAATTACGGTGAGCTACTTTGATGATTTCAAGCGTTTGTTAGAACGTGTTTATGGCATGCGAACAATCATAGATGAAGACAATGTAGCATTGCTCGAAGTTGGTGACGGTGGTAATGGTGGTCAAGTGATTCTAAGAAGAGATGAAGATGGCCCGGTTGCTGTTCAAGGATATGGTGAAGTACATCATGTATCATTTAGGGTTAAAGATCATCAAGCGATTGAACAATGGTTGCACAATTATAATGACATAGGTATTCCTCATTCTGGTTTAGTAGATCGCTTTTATTTTGAAGCCTTATACGCACGTCTAGGCCACATCTTGTTGGAAATTTCTACTGATGGTCCTGGATTTATGGAAGATGAACCATATGAGACGCTAGGTGAAAAATTATCATTACCACCATTCTTAGAGGAACAAAGAGAGGCAATCGAATCTCAAGTACGACCTTTTGATACTACGGGGAAAAGTGATAACTAAGGAGGGATTTACTGATGGAACCTATTACACATATTCATCATATTTCGGCGATTGTTGGCGATGCGCAAGAGACGTACGATTTCTATACGAATGTATTAAACTTATCGTTAATTAAACAGACAGTAAATTTTGATGATACGTCAACGTATCATTTGTATTTCTCAAATCACAAAGCACAACAAGATATGGTGCTTACTTTCTTTAATTGGCCAAATCGTTATAGAGGGCGTATTGGTTCAGGTCAAGTTGGGCGATTAGCGTTTAGCATACCGAAAGATAGTATGGCGCATTGGGAAATGAAATTACATGCGAATGGTATCCAAACCCGTCAGACGGTCACTTTCAATCAAGCCACATTGGAATTTGAAGATCGTCATGGATTGACATTAGCAATGGTTGAAAGTCATGAAACACATGCGAACAATGACATCATAGGATTTCACGGTGTCACGATGTTATCAGCTGACCCACAAGCAACAGAAGCATTACTACGTGATGATTTGGGACTAGAATACATTCAAGAAACAGATGACAATGTACAGTATCAAACTGTGGGTAGTGTGCATCATCAAATTATTATTCAGAAATTTATAAACCCACAACCTGTACGTTGGGGTGGTGGCACCTTCCATCATATTGCGTGGTCAGTCCCAAATGACGAGGTACATGTACAATGGCGTGACTATCTTCTAGATAAAGGGATGCATGTGACGGATGTGAAAGAACGATTTTATTTCCATGCGATTTACATGAAAGAGCCTGGCAAATTAATCTTTGAATTTGCGACTGCTGGTCCTGGCTTTATGATCGATGAAGATGTAGATGAGTTAGGTAAACAACTACAGCTACCACCATTTTACGAGGATAGACGATACGACATTGAATCTCAATTAACACCGTTAAGACTAAATGAAAAATAAGGAGCGTGGATTGATGGAACATATTTATAGACCAGGTAAAGATAATGCACCGACATTAATACTGTTACACGGAACTGGTGGGGATGAAACAGATCTGATTCCACTCGGCACAGCTTTAAATCCTGATTATAATCTATTAGGTATTCGCGGAGAAATTAATGAAAATGGTATGAATCGTTATTTCAAACGCCTTGCAGAAGGTGTTTACGATGAAGAAGATTTAGACTATCGTGGTCAACGGTTGTTAGATTTTATATATGATGCCGCTGAACGTTATCATTTTGATTTGACTACAACAGTCTTAGTTGGGTTCTCTAACGGCGCTAATATTGCGATTAACTTAATGTTACGAGACACAGCACCATTTAAAAAAACCTTGCTATTTGCGCCACTGTATCCCATTGAAGTAACCACATCGAAAGATATGAGTGACGTAGAAGTATTATTATCTATGGGCAAACATGATCCAATTGTTTCAATGGATCAGAGTACGCATGTGATGAATTTATTTAAACAACAGGGCGCACATGTTACTGAAGTATGGGTGAACAGCCATGAAATTACACAAGCAGGATTAATGCAAGGACAAGAAATTCTGAATTCATAATGAAACAAGACTCAAAGATGTATGGCTAACGTCTTTGAGTCTCTTTCAATGTATTTTCAATTATTTTGATAATACGACGTGTTTAAAACCTTGATACAAAATTGGGATAAGGAGTATGAAACCAAATAATCCCATGATAGGGAAGACTTTTCCGATTAAAGAAATAAAGCCGATAAATGTACATATAAATGTAACGATAGCCATCGCAATGATGAGTACAAAGTACCCTTTGGTGAATGGCTCTGTAAAACGCGATGCAAAAGCATACATAAGACCAACAATTGTATTATAGATAACTAAAATCATTATAATCGACATCATTGTACCTAATAACGGTGAAATATGATTAGCCAGTAGTAGCGTTGGCAATGCAACAGAGTGAATGTGTTCAAATTCTGTAACGAGCCCTAGATTAATCATCAATAGTAGTAATGTAATGATGATACCGCCTAAGATGCCACCCCATAACGCCGACTGACGATGTTGCATGCGACCGCCCATTACACTTAAAAAACTAAATGCGGCTGCGATTTGTAGGCTGGCATAGTTTAATCCATCAAACCACCAACCGAGTGATAAACCGTGTTGTTTATTGAAGCGGTTCGCTGCACTAAAATTAACATCTCCTGTTATAAAATAATAGATGGCGATAATAGAAACAACAATGACTAGGAAGGGTGTCACCATACCTAAGACGGTAATCAGACGTTCAAATTTAAGAAACAGTGTCATTAGAATAAATAATACTAATAGCAATGAACTTAACCAATAAGGTAATCCGAAACTTTCATGTATGGTTGAGGCCCCACCTGCAGTCATAATCATCGCTAAAGAGAATAAAAATAAAGTTAAAATAATATCAAAAATACGTGCAATCATTGGATGTAAATAATATTGAATAGACTCTGAATGGTTATGAGATTGAATCGTAAAGCCAGTGTTTAAGACGAAGACGCCCGCTAGCGTAATGATTAACCCCGTAACGATAATACCAGCAATACTATAGCTACCATGACTCGTGAAGAACTGAAATATTTCTTGACCAGTCGCAAAGCCAGCCCCAACGACAACACCCACAAATGCGAAAGCTACCATTATAGTCTCTTTAAAAAGTTGCACAATTAAAATTTCCTTTCAAATCATTACTTAATTCATATAGTTTAAACGCAATTATCTATTTTAGACGAAATGAGGTTAGAAATAAATAGGAAAGTTTACCCGAAGTGAACATTGTGTGTCCGACAAAGGCATTAACAACTTGTTTATAAATTGGTAATGCAGGTGTAACCAAAGTTTGATAGTATGACACAGTATTGAAAAAAGTTGATTCTTATTGGGGAAGGTGTAGGTATGTCATTAGATTTACCTGTTATGTTAATCATTGTGCTATTTTTAGCGTTAGGTATATTTAGCCAATGGTTAGCGACGCAAATTAAGTGGCCATCCATTGTAGTGATGTCGATTGTCGGCTTACTCATTGGGCCAATCTTGGGACTGGCAAACCCTCAAGAAACATTGGGGGCTGAGGTCTTTAGTCCTATCGTGTCATTAGCTGTAGCGGTAATCCTATTCGAAGGCAGTAGTAATTTGGATTTTCGTGAATTAAGAGGCATTTCTAAAGCGGTTATTCGAATTATTACCATCGGCGCAGCTATCGCTTGGGTGCTCGGTGCGATTGCATTACATAAAATTTTAGATTTCCCAATTGCTGTAGCGGTTGTGATGGGCGGGTTATTCTTAATTACTGGCCCAACTGTGATCCAGCCATTGTTAAAACAAGCGAAAGTGCGTAAGAGCGTAGATTCTATTTTAAGATGGGAAAGCATTATCTTAGATCCTATTGGTCCTATACTTGCATTAACTGCGTTTTATATTTATCAAATATTTGAACAGGGCTTCGGTGTTCAAGTCATTTTAATTTTCATTTTGAAAATTATAGCAACAGCCATTATCGGCTTTGGCGCATCATACATTTTCAATTGGTTAATCCAACGTGATTTCATCCCGCAGAATTTGATGCCTTCGATTCAGTTAGTGTTTATTCTGTTAGTATTCAGTATTTGTGATCAAATATTACAAGAATCAGGCCTATTAGCCGTAACAATTTTTGGTTTAATGATGGCGCGTTATAAGAGACATGATTTAATTTACAAGGAGTCAGATCATTTCATTGAAAATGCATCCTCTATTCTTGTATCGACTGTCTTTATTTTAATTACATCATCATTAACATCATCGGTATTAATGGATGTTTTATCATGGCAATTAGTGGTCTTTGCGATTGCAATGATTGTCTTGGTACGTCCGATATCAGTGTTACTATCAACGATAGGTACAGAAATCACGAAAAGAGAACGTGCGATTGTTGCTTTAATGGCACCACGAGGGATTGTTGTTTTAACTGTTGCGCAATTCTTTAGTGGGTTATTTCTAGATAACCATGCTAGAATGGCGAGTTATATTACGCCTGTAACCTTTGGTCTTGTGTTTATTACGGTAGTTATATATGGATTTAGCTTTATTCCTTTAAGCAAGTTGTTTGGTCTAGCAAGTACGGAACCACCAGGTGTCATCATCGTTGGTGAGAGTGAATTCTCATTCCACTTAGGTACAAAACTGCGTGAACATGATATACCAGTTATGGTATTTAATCTATTTGAGAATACATCAGATAAAGCGGAAGAACTTGGCTTTGAGGTGTTTAAAGGGAATCTATTATCAAGTAGTGATCGAATATATGCAGATTTAATTCGTTACAATAAATGTTTATTAATGACCAAGTCATTTATTTTTAATAGTTTAGCTTTTAATGAGTTGGTACCGGAGTTCGGCTTGAATCATGTGAGTATGATGCCTGTGTCCTTTACTGACGAACAGGCACGTAATAATTTAAATGGACCGCTACGCAATCACATTTTATTCGATGAATCACATAGTCCAAGATGGTTTGATAATACGATAGCTAATAAAAATATTGTTGAAATATCTGCGGAAGCATACGATAACATTACTGATAATGACATGATTCTTTATCATATTGATGATAGTAGTGTGGTGTCATTTAATAAGAGTACTAAACCGATACCGCAATATGAACATGGGGTATACGGCATCTTAAGAGATGTATATTAGAGAAGGATTATGATGAGTTTTTAAATAATGCTTAATAGGGAGTGAGACAATGAATTTAAAACAAATTCTGTCCCACTCCCATAATTTTGTATAGCAGTCTAGTCAAATGTTAGTTCAAATATCTATCGTGCATTAATAATTTTAAGATGCGGATTTGTTCTTGGAGTACTTTACCATCGTTGGTATCTCTAATTTTTTTACGTTGCAATTCTTCATCAACCACTCGGCGAACAGATAATTCATCTGCGCCATCTGATAATACTTTTTCTCTTGAATCGAAATGTTGATGAGCGACTAATTGCATGCCGAATGAATTGTACAGTAATGTATAGCCAGCAATACCAGTTGTTTTTTGATATGCTTTCGAGAAACCACCGTCGATCACTAACATTTTGCCATCTGCTTTAATAGGGTCTTCACCATCTATTTCTTTTACAGGTGTATGACCATTGATGATTCTACCTTCATCTGGATTAAGGCCAAAGTCTTTTAACATTTTACGAATCATATCCACATCTTCTCGTAAATAGTAATATGGATTTTTAGGCTCTTTATGAGAAGCTTTGTCTTCGATAAAGTAACGTTCGAATGTTGTCATGGCTCTTTTACCAAATAAAGAACTATATTTACCAGTCCATAGATACCATACTAAATCAGTAGATAAGTCATCTGTTATATCTTTGTAATCGTAGGCGTAACGTACATGTCTTTCGAAGACATCTAATAGGTCACGTCCTTTATGTTGTTCACCTTCAATTTCAAACGACTCCATTTCTCCGTGTTCATCAACAGGTATACAGCCATGGATGAGTAAATTGCCGTTATATGGAAGGTAAAGTTTGCCTTTCTTCATCAAGAAGGACATGTGACGTTTTAATTTCTCAGATTGTTGGAATGAAAGCAACAATTTATTCATTACTTCTTCTTCTTCAGGTAATAATTTACCAGGATCTTCTGGGTCTACGGTACTGAAACATGTATCTTTTAAAGGATATGTTTTCCCATAAATGGTGATTTCATTTGTATCATAGTTAATCTGTTCCAGGACTAAGCGATCTTCCATTTCAAAGCTAGGACGACGTTTAATGATTGGCATTTCTAGTTTGAATTGAATCATCGCAATCGCTTGATGGATTTTAGTGATTTGACTCTCTTCAAGTTTAGATAAGCCAACTGGTTTATCAGGACGTTTCTTCGGTTTGAATGATGGATTATTGCCGCTATAATGTTCTTCTGCAAGTGTTAATAACGGACGTAAATTAATGCCATAAGCATCTTCAATGATGTCTAAATTGTCATAGCGTGCACATATGCGAAGTAGGTTAGCTAAACAGACTTTAGAACCTGCATAGGCACCAATCCATAAAACATCATGGTTCCCCCATTGAATATCAACAGAGTGATAGTTGATTAACGTGTCCATAATCTTATCAGGTTGCGGACCACGGTCATAAATATCTCCAACCACATGTAAATGGTCAACGACAAGACGTTGAATACTATAGGATAATCCAATAATTAAATCATCTGATTGCTCTAACTCGATAATTTGATTTACCAATGTTTCATAGTAGGATTTCTTATTGTTAAATTCGTTATTTTTATAAAGTAGTTCTTCAACAATATATGTATATTCTTTAGGCAATGCTTTACGTAATTTTGAACGTGTATATTTTGATGAACAATAGGTAATCAAATCAATTAATTGTTCAATTGTAGTGATATACCAAACATTTAATTTACCTTTTGAGTCGAAATTATTTTTAACGAGTTTTAATTTTTCTTCAGGATAATAGACAAGCGCAGCTAAGTCATCAATTTCTTTTTGAGATAATGTTTTAGCATAAAGGTCATTAATTTTAGAACGAACGTTACCAGAGCCATTACGCAATACATGTTGGAACGATTCATATTCACCGTGAAGGTCACTGACGAAATGTTCTGTGCCTTTTGGTAATTCTAAAATCGACTCTAAATTGACGATTTCTGTTGCTAATTTTTCAGGGCTATCAAATTGTTGTGATAATAAATCTAAATACTTCTCTCGTAATTCACTTTCAGTCGTTTGTGTCATCGTATTTCACTCCTGTTTGGAATTGATATTCATTGTAGATCGTTTATAAAACCGCTTACATTAATTATCTTTAAAACGCCTCACTTTTTCAATGGTGATGCTTAAAATGTCAGAATTAATTCTTAAAATACGACTGTTAAACAAAAAAACCTCAGTCACCAATGGATTCTGAGGCTTTCACGTATTACTTAACGCGGTTTCTATTTTTAAAGAATATTCTATAAAGCACGTAAAGAACTGCAAGAATAATAATCACGTACATAATGTATGAGTATGTGTGTAAACCGGCCATTAAGGCGTCGAAACTACCGCTTAACATACGACCGAGTAAGATTAAGGCAAAGTTCCAAATTGTCGTACCTAATAATGATAAGACGACGAACGTAACAACATTCATTTTATTAATACCAGCTGGGATTGTGATGAGTACACGTAATACTGGGATAAAGCGACATAGCAGTACAGCCCATGCACCATAACGTTTAAACCAATCATTAGCGCGCTTAACATCTTTACCTTTCAGCTTAAACCATTTACCATGTTTGTCTACAAAGCGATAAATACTGTCTTCATTAATTAGACGGCAAAGATAATACAAGATGAGTAACCCGATAAATGATGCGATTGTTGAAATTAAGAATAGGAATGGTATAGATAAACCAGATTTAACCGACATCAAACCAGCAAACGTAAGTATAATTTCAGAAGGGACGACAGGTAATACATTCTCTAATAAGATAAGAATGAATATGGCTGTATAACCCCATTTACTAATAAAATCAGTAATTAATTGTTCCATTTATATATAAGAACTCCTTTTAGAAGCGTTCGAGACATCACAACGCAATAACTGCGAAAGCCATATACGGCGTCGAAATCATCTCGATCACATTAATTTTTACCATTTAATTTCAAAAATAAAAAATTCATAGTAAATTCATTATAATAAAATTTACTATGAATTGCTTGTATAAACTAATGACAATCGTTATTTCATTGCTTTTAAATAGTGTTGATAGAGTTGCGTTGCCTCTTCATCATCTTCGACACCATAGACATTCATACGGCCATCTTTAAATAAAGTGATTTCGTAATGGTCATCTTTAATTAATTTTGCGAAAGACGTGGCCTTCACAATTGCTCCAGGAAGATGATGTGCATGTTGAAAGACATTGGGCTGATATCGGAAAAGGTAGGTACGGCCACATAAACTTTCAATATGGTGTTGTTGTTTTGTTTCTAAGAGTGAATAGTGTCGGTTGGCACATACGTCACAAGTAGGGTCTTGTAATATATCGACGTTCATCGCTTTGTAATCGATCTGCCATGTATCAATCGTAATTAATTTCTTTGAAAAGCCTTCCCCTGATAAGTAACGTAGCACTTCAGAAACTTCGTAACTCGCCACTTGTGAAATAATAGGAGGTAAAACACCGTTAATCGCACAACTCTCACCACTGGATGGCATGTGTTTTAAAAGACATTTTAGGCAAGGGCCTTTGAAATCAATACCATAAACGGTTCCTTTATTGCCAACAGCTGCGCCATAAACCCAAGGGATTTGGTGCTTATGACATACTTCATTTATGAGATAGCGGATTTTGAAATGGTCCATGCCATCAATGATGATATCGGGTTTAACGTCGGTGATAATATCTTCAATATTAGATGAAGTGATTTCTTGATAATACGTTTGTACATCTACATGATGATTGATGTCTGCGATATGTTGTTGAACAGCATGTACTTTAGGCACCATATTGAATGCATCTGCCTCAGTGTACAATGCTTGTCGATGTAAATTAGATGTTTCAACAATATCCATATCAACAATTGCGATGTGATGTGCACCCATACGAGCAAGAAGTTCAGCAACATGACTACCTAATGCGCCGGCACCTAAAATAAGCAACGTTGCATCCGATAAAGCATGTTGGCCATGCGCACCAAACGGTGAAAATCTCATTTGCCGATTGTATCGCTGCATTATAAGAATCCTAAACCTTCAGTTGGGCTTGATGCTTGGGCAGTGTATTTTACTGGAATTCGTCCTGCTTCATAAGATAAGCGACCAGCGTGAATGCCTAACTTCATTGCTTCTGCCATTTTCACAGGGTCTTTCGCACCTGATACTGCCGTATTTAAAAGGATGCCATCAGCACCTAATTCCATCGCATGACATGCATCTTTAGGTGAACCAATACCTGCATCAACAATAACTGGTACATTTGAATTCTTAATAATGTAGCTCAAGTTCAGTTGATTATTAATACCGCGACCTGTTCCAATAGGTGAAGCTAACGGCATAACGGCGTGCACACCTAAATCTTCTAAACGTTTAGCTAAGACAACATCGTTAGAAATGTAAGGACATACAATATAACCGCGCTCAAGTAATACTTTACAAGCTTCGTAGGTTTCGAAAGGATCAGGTAATAATGTTTCATCATCACCTATAACTTCTACTTTAATCATGTCACATACACCCGCATGTTTAGCAATTTCTGCAATGCGAATTGCTTCTTCAGCTGTTTTAGCGCCAGCAGTATTTGGAAAAGTGATAAAGTCTTTTAAATTTATATTTGCAAGTGGGTTAGGTAAATTTTTATCGTACAGGTTCATACGTCTAACTGCGAACGTAAGTACATTTGTTTCCGATGCTTTAATCGCTTTAGTTTGGATGTCTTCATTTTCAAACTTTCCTGTACCTAATAACAAACGAGAGTGTAATTCTAAATTGCCAATTTTAAACATTTTATCCGCCTCCAACAAATTCTAATAATTCTAATTGATCATCTTCACGCACAGTGTGTTGATGATAATCATCTTGCTTAATCAATGTTTTATTATGTTCAACAATGACACGTTGTGGGTCTAACTCGAGTGATTCGAGCACTTGATGAATCGATTGTTCCGAGTCGAACGTGAACGTGTCACCATTAATGATACATTTCATGATTTAACCTCCTTGAGACATTGAAAGATTCATATTGAGCTGGTTTGACACCAGTTAATAGCCAATTCGCGATGTCACGTCCGATCACAGGAGATAATAAAATACCGTTACGATAGTGACCGGTAATCATATATAAGCCATCGTCAATTTGGTCCATAATTGGTAGTTCACCCTCTGTGTACGGACGTACGCCAGACCATTGTTTGAGTACACGTGCGTTTGCAAGTTCAGGAATGCGTGCTGTTGCATAATGTTTCAACCAGGAAATACCTTGCGTTGTATTACCTACTGAATAATTATCAAATTCACTCGTAGCACCAATTAAATAACGGTTTGGTTGTTTTGGCACGACATAACATCCATTAGTCATAAATACCGTTTGATCTAAATGTAAATCATCGTGTTCCACAAGTAGGACTTCACCTTTGACGCCAACAACCTCACGTGGCAGTTGATACTGCTTTAATAGTTGAGATGACCATGCACCACCTGCAACGATGACCTTTTTAGCATATAAATCACCTTTAGATGATGCGATTTGATAATAGCCATTCTGACGATGAATGCCAGTAACATCTGTATTAAAGTAGCGCGTAATGTGACGTTGTTGCAGAGATTTAAACAATGCTTTCGTATAACGATTCGCATTGATTTGTCCATCATTTGGGATATAAATAGCCATGTCTGCTGCTGAGACATTGCCATTCGTTAAATCGGCCAAGTCATTGTCTGAGAGCGCAACAACATTGTGATCTAATGCATGTAGGAATTGATATTGTGCACGTAAATGGTCTACATCACTAGGTTGATTCGCAATTTTAATTAATCCAGATGCTTGATATTGAATATCAATGCCCGTTTCATCTTGTAAAGATTGGCATAATTCAGGAAAGAGGTCTCGCGACTCGAGTGCAAGACGAAATAAATCACTATCTTCTGTAAATTCATTCTGAGCACCTAACATGCCACCAGCTTTATAGGATGCATGTTTACCAGGTATATCTCGGTCAACGATTGCGATGTCGAGATGCGTGTGACTAAGGTGTCTTGCAATGGACATTCCGATGACACCAGAACCGATAATAAGAACGTCATGCATCTTTCAACCACTCCTTTCGTAGATGTTGAATTTGTTGTAAAGATGCGTTCATAAAGTATGAAATTGCACAAATACCTGCAAAGCCAGGCGGCAGTTGATGTATCGTATCTTCCGTCATACCACCTATGGCATATATCGGGATAGGCACGTGCAATACATCGTTGATTTCGGACGATGTTCTAGGTTGCTGATTTGGCTTAGAAGCGGTTGGAAATATATGACCATAAAAGACGTAATCCAAGTGATGTTGATAAGCCTGTTTAACAGAGTCAACCGAGTGCGTTGACATGCTAACCTGCACCTCTGGATGGTGTTCTTTATAGTGGAATGCCAACGTGTCCATCTCGCGACAATGTAAACGTGTAAGATTTAGCGCTTCTAATAATTCGATATCGCTATGGACAATGATTTTATCTCTAGGGAATCCAGCAGCGATTAATCTGTTGAGAAAAGAACGCAACTCATCTCTAGACATAGGGGTACGAAAGAGTAAACCATCAATCCCTTCACTAATATCAAGAAAATGTTGTAAATCTGACGCTGTTAAATGTTTGTAAGTTGTTATCGCTATAAAGATGGCTATCACTCCTAATCAATGAAAAAAGAGCCTGGGACATAAATAATATGATGATGCTA
>NZ_KV838566.1:78390-138340 GCF_001838705.1 Staphylococcus sp. HMSC34C02 | reverse complement strand
AACGAATTTAAAAAGAATTCTGTCCCACTCCCAAATGAAAAAAACGCTATCTCCTTCGTAGGAAATAGCGTTGGTCTATATAGAACGTTATTTAGCAAGCCACTTTCCTACGCCAGTGCAAACTGGATCAGGTTCCAGGAATTATAAAGTTCTTTCTTTACTCTCAGCCTTAAACAAAGGCACTTCCAGTGGATAAATTATCTATTTAATTTTTAATAATTATGATTCACGTTTGATTTCAAATTCATTCTACAATTTTTTCGAATAGAGTTCAAATTTTAATGGGAAGAGCAAGGGACATCAATCATATAATGATACTATTTCACAAATTCTCAGTAGCTGACTGAACAGAGAAGACGCTTAAATTAAGCTTTTGTCGGTTCTAGTGGGCCCCACTACAAAGAACGGCATTAAGACATTCTACAAACAAAGCAAGCTGGGAGTCGGGACCCCAGCAAAGAGAACTTCATCAAGAAATTCTACAAGCAAAGCAAGCTGGGAGCGGGGCCCCAGCAAAGAGAACTTCATCAAGAAATCTACAAGCAAAGCAAGCTGGGAGTCGGGGCCCCAACACAGAAAATCACGAAAGTGATTTTACAAGCTAAGCGAGTTGGGGTTGGACAACGAATGTGAAAAGAATGCTATTCCACTCCCAAACGACGCAATTAGTGAATAAAGTAACGAACGATGTACAATTTAATAAAAGAACTTTTAAATAAGATATTGAAAACGATTTCAAAACCTGGTAATATAAATAAAAATAAATGCTAAAAACCCTATGATGGTAAGGGTTATAAGGGAGTTATTTTTATATAATAGGGAGTCTTGTGAGTATATTAGACAACATATTTAGAATCAACAAATTAGAGGAAGTAGGAAAAAGAGGTTATGGTACAAAGACAAAAGAAAAGTAGTGTTCGTTGGTTTTTTGCATTAGCATTTTTTATTATAGGTGTAATCGCCTATATGGATAGATCCAACATTTCGTATATTGCCCCGCAAATGATGGAAGATTTACATATGACAAAACAACAATTTGGTCTATTAGCTTCATTCTTCTCGTTAGGTTATGCTTTAATGCAAGTACCTTCAGGTATGCTAGCTGAGAAATTCGGACCACGTAAGATGATTACAATTGCTTTAGTATGGTGGAGTGCTTTCACTATTTTAACAGGTATGATTAAACATCACGGTTTATTATATTTAGTTCGTTTCTTATTCGGTATCGGGGAAGCGCCTATGTATCCATCAAACGCCGTGTTTAATGCAAACTGGTTCTCTAAAGATGAGAAAGGTAGAGCATCAAGTATGTTACTTGCTGGTTCATATTTTGGACCTGTATTAGCACCTGTCATTACAATTGCTATTGTAAACGCATTTAACTGGCAAGCGGTATTTTATATCTTTGGTGTGGCAGGTATCTTAATTGCAATATTATGGGGAATTATTGCGAAAGATTTACCTGAACAACATCGTATGGTTAATGACGCAGAGAAACATTTCATTATGGAGAATCGTGACCTTGTTCAAACAACGAAATCATTACCACCATGGAATCAATTCTTCCGTCGTATTAGTTTCTATGCGATTGCAGGTCAATACTTTGTAGTACAATTTGTTATTTCATTATTCTTAATTTGGTTACCAACGTACTTAACTGAACAATACCATGTAGAATTTAAAGACATGGCGATTAGTTCATTACCTTGGTTCATTATGTTTATTTTAATTTTATCTGCTGGTGCGATTTCAGATAAAATTTTACGCAGTGGTCAATCAAGATTTGTTTCAAGAGGATTGATTGCTATTGTAGGTTTCATCGTATTTGCAGTTTCAATTTTCTTTGCAGTACATACTGATAATTTATATGTAACTATTTTCTGGTTATCACTTGGTTTAGGCGGTATGGGTGTATCAATGGGTATGAGCTGGGCTGCAGCGAATGACATTGGTAGAAACTTCGCAGGTACTGTATCTGGTTGGATGAACTTATGGGGTAACATTGGTGCGTTATTAAGTCCATTCTTAGCTGGTGCATTAGTAGCATCACTTGGTTGGACAATGACTTTCCAATTGCTAATTATTCCAGCAGTTATCGCAGCAATTTTATGGTTATTTGTATCACCAGATAAACCATTGATTAAAGATGAAAGTCGTGAATTAAAATAATTTCATATAAACTAGGGCATCATGCCTAGATAAATAGTCGAGACTGGGACATAAATAATATAATTATGCTATTTTGCAATTTCGCAGTAGCTGACTGAACTGAGAAGGCACTTAAATCGAGCTTTTCTCAGTTCTAGTCATCCTTGCGGGCGGGGCCCCAGCAAAGAGAACTTCATCAAGAAATTCTACAAGCAAAGCAAGTTGGGAGAGGGACGACGAATTTAAAAAGAATTCTGTCCCACTCCCTGTTTTATCTATGTGGAAGTGGTAAGATGATAGTGAATAAATCACAAATTGAGGGTGAAATGTATGATTATTATTAATGCAAAACTTAAAGTAAGCGAAGAACATCGTGATGCCTATTTAGATTTAATGACGAATTTAGTCAAACATGCACGTGAAGAAGAAGGTAATACATTTTATAGTCACTATGAAGATGTAAGTGAACGTAATACGTTCGTAGTTGTAGAGAACTATAAAGATCAAGCTGCTGTTGAAGCACACAATCATTCAGATCATTTTAAAGTGTTTAGTGAAAATATCGGCAACTATATTACAGAAAAACCAGTGATCGACGTAGCTGAAGTAAAATAATTAAAGTTAATTTCATAATATAAACAGTACTAAGGTAGGATAAGAAGTCAATTGCGAAGCGATGATTTCAATCCTACCTTTTTATTATTTAAACAATCACTATCATATGAACGAATAAAAAGTGTTATCATTGAATATGTATGTTTTATAGAAAGGAAAGATAACATTGGGAAATGTTTTAAAATCACTTATCACATTTGATACAAGCAAAGTTGACCCGATGAAAGGTATCAGACAGGGCTTGTTATTAATAATCCCAGCACTATTAGGTTATTTCCTAGGTAATTTCGCACTAGGATTGCTCGTGTCAACTGGGACATTGGCACATATTTATGTGTTCAAAAGCTCACCACGCTCAATGATTAGAACAGTTATCTTATGTTCGCTCTCATTTGCGGTATGTATGATACTGGGAACACTTACGGTTACTGAACCGATTCTATATGGTGTGACATTATTATTAGTTACGGTCATTCCTTACTATATCTTCAGTGCATTGAAGATTGCTGGACCGTCTTCAACTTTCTTCCTTGTAACATTTTGTTTACCGAGCAACTTGCCAGTAGCACCAAATGAAGCACTGTACCGCGGTGTTGCCATTCTTATTGGTGGTGCGATTGCTACATTTGTAGTTATTTTGACAATCCTTTTCCAAAAGCAAAAGATTGAAAATAGAGCAATTAATGCTGACTTTAACATGATTAAAGAATTAATGCACAATTATAACGATGTTGATAAGTTTAAAGAGAGTGCCAAAGCAGCAGTAACACAATTCAAGAACTCTGATGAATTGTTAATCACTGCAACAGCTGGGGCTGATCAAAAATTAAGTCCTCGCTTCCAAAGATTGTTATTGCTACATACCTCAGCACAAGGTTTGTATTCAGAGCTATTGGAATTACATGAAAAAGGTATACGCCCAATTCCAAATGAATTAGTTGAAATGATGGACGTTGCAATACGCAATGCATATCGCACATCAGTAGCACGAGAAAAATGGACAAAAGAAGTCAATGTTGATGAAGCGTTTGACGATTTATGGCAATATATCTTGAAAATCGATGAAATTACAAATTTAGATTCTAACCAAATTGAACATGAAGCGAGTGTTCGTAAGCCACTTTACAGTCAACGTATCATTCATAATTTAACGTTAGATTCTATCGTATTTCGAAATACTTTGATTTATGCCGTAATTATGGCAGTGGCCATTTTTATTTCATTAGCATTTAATATCCAAAAATCTTACTGGATTCCATTAACGGCGCATACCGTCTTATTAGGTATGACAACACGACGCATGTTAGACCGTTCTGTAGCCCGTGGCCTAGGTACCATCTTAGGTACACTCGTATTATCAGCAATACTATATTTCAATCCACACTTGATTATCGCAGTCATCATTATGGGTCTTGCGGCAATGGTTACTGAAACATTTGTAGGTTCTAACTATGCCTTTGCGGTAATCTTTATTACAATCCAAGTTATATTATTAAATGGTTTAGCGTCAGATAACCTGTCCATTTCAATTGCCTATACACGTATCTTTGATGTATTGATTGGTATTGCCATCGCAGTTGTTGGGATCTTACTTATTAATCGACAAACAGCATCCGCCATGTTACCACGTACGATTGCAGAAGTGGTTCGTAAAGAAGCCGTTATCTTCCAATATTTATTCTCAGAAAATCATTACCAAGATGATTTACGTGAAAGAGATGAAAGCTTAGCTTTATCAGTGAAAATGAGTAACATGACACAAATTAATAATTCAGCAAGTGGTGAATTATTCTCAAATCAAGAAGTGATTCGTTATTATTATCCAAGCATCTTCGCATTGGAAGAAATTAACTTTATGTTAATGCGTGCAATGCAAGATCATCAACGTCAACGTATTTCTGATCATCAAATGGGAGAATACCTTGTTACCTTTGAGAACTTAGCGAAACATTTCGAACTTCAAAGCAGACTTGAAATTAATGAACTTTCCGATTTACCGCAATATAATTACATTAAATCGGCATTAATGCGACTGCAAAATAATTGTGTGCATACACGTAAAGATATTAATGAAGTTGAAGATGGAGCGGCAATTAAAGCATAATACCATCATCGAGTTTCACTTCTGGTGATAGTGGTAAAGCTAACTATCAATGAAAAGGAGATTGATACCATGCCTTGGACAATGGACGATTATCCGAATACGTGGAAGCACTTTGATGAATTAGAACGAAAAAAAGCCATCGATATTGGTAATGCAATGTTGAAAGATGGCTATAAAGAAGGCGATGTTATACCGATTGCAACACAACAAGCTAAAGATTGGTATAAAGATGCATCGAAAGCAGAGCTTGATGAATTAAAGCACAAGCATGTCACACAACACCAAAAGGATCAATCAGCGAATCCAAAACTCAATGACAAAAATGTACATGTATATTTTGAAGAGGACGAATGGAAAGTGAAAACAGAAGGGGCGAAACAAGCGTCCGATACTTTTGAGAAGAAAGCAGACGCCACGAAACGCGCGCAAGCTATTGCTGATAATCGTGGTACGACAGTCATTGAACATAAAAAAAGTGAATCATCGCAATAAAATCAATGCACGAGGCTGAAACAATGCGTTCAAACAGAATGCTGTTTCAACGTCGTGCGTTTTCATTAACAATTGAAAGTTCTAAAATAATCTGCAATAAAAGAGTATTATTTTTAGTTTATTTTGTAATTCGATATAATAAACAGTGATGATTAAGGAGGAAATACTATGTATGTAGAAAGAAAACCATCATTGTATATAGAAGAATTACGAAGTGAATTTAAAGATAACTTACATCATTTCAAAGATGGAGATGAAGCCTTTGATAGATTAATTGGTTTCGTAGAACTCGATCATTTATACGCCTCAGCTTTAAAAGAAATCAGTACCAAATTAGATATTCTTGATGACAACTTTAACTATGTTTATAAACATAATCCGATTCATCATATGGAACGACGTGTAAAAGAAATGAATAGTCTAATTAAAAAACTACATCGTAAGCAAGTCGAAATTAGTGCAAAAAGTGCGCGTAAACATATTCTTGATATTGCGGGAATTCGTGTCGTTTGTAACTATTTAGAAGATATATATGTCATTGAGAAGATGCTCCTAAAACAAGAAGACGTTAAACTTCTCAAACGTAAAGATTATATTAAAAATCCGAAAGAAAATGGGTATCGTAGTTTACATATCGTTGTGACAATTCCCGTATTCTTATCCAATAAAGTGGAAACATTACCTGTAGAGATTCAAATTAGAACCATTGGCATGGATATGTGGGCAAGTTTAGAACATAAAATTCGTTATAAAAATAACGCTAATACAGAAGATTATAGCGATATGTTAAAAGACTGTGCCCTTGAAATTTCAGATGTAGAATCTAAAATGCAATCCATTCATTCTGCAATTTCAGATAATAATGAATAACATTAAACGATATAGCGTAACTTATTGAATTGTGCGTAACTTGTAACAATTTTATAAGTTATGCTTTTTTAATTTGTCTCTGTTTTGATAATTTTATGATAAAATAATAATTTAGTAATATAGAGATTTTTGAGGTTGATTATGAACAGAAAACATTTTAAAACACAAATTTATCAATTAAAAAATTATCATAACGAACAAGTAGAAGTCGCTTTCGCGGGCAATCTAACATCAAATAGAGCAATCGTATTTATACATGGTGCTATCATGACATACCGTATTATGACCATGTTCGAACCCTACTTCAGAGAGTATAAAATGATTTTTATTAATTGTCCTAGTCGTGGCAAAAGTTCAAAGATTGATCGTAATAACCATACTTTAGATGATTACTCTGAACGAATTGAAGATGTTTTGGAACAAATCGTTGCCACACAACACCTTGAAAAGGTCATGATTATTGGGTATTCAATGGGAGGGATGATTGGCACACGTCTATTGAAATTTAATAAACTACCGATATCTCATCTTGTGTATTTAAGTAGCGCAGCTAAAATTACGCCAAACACAAGTATGCTTGCACGGTTATTCTCAACAGATAGTAAGCGTGATCATTTCAAAGATGAAATTACTGCCATCAAAAACTTGCCACAATACATCTTAAAGAAAACAGTTTACGCACGAAAAGAAAACGGACTAGATATCTTATCCTTTGTCGCCCCGATTAAGACGATCATCACTGATTTATTATATACAATTAAAGCAGATTATCTTCCAGATATTGAAGAAATTGAACAATTTCCAAAGTTACTATTTATCTCTGGTCAAGATGATGAAATTATCCCGTATACAGATTCACAAGCCACTATGGAGCAGTATAAACGCTATGGTGGAGAAACGAAAGAAATCGTCTATCCTGGTATTGGGCACATGGACTTTCCATCTGTCCTTGAACAATTACCTAATGGTACGGTAGGCATCGTAGATCATATTAAAGATTGGATAGAAGACAAATAAGACATCCTTCAGACTTACTTTAAATTATATGTAAAAATGTCTTGCTCGTGACGTAGCGTCATGAGGTAGATTCAATGTAGGAGGTGTACACTATGTCACATTATACAGTTGGAGAGCTAGCCAATCATTTAGGAGTTACAGTTCGAACACTACAATATTATGATCGTAAAGGTCTATTAACAGCTAAACGTGCATCAGAATCAAATCGTAGATATTACAATGATGATCATATACAACAACTACAGTTGATAGTTTTGTTGAAGCAATTTGGTTGTACGTTAGATGAAATTAAAATATTGTTGTATGAAGATAGCGATATGCAGACGCTTAAAGCAATGTTGCAACTGCATAAGAAAGAATTAGAGACAAGCATACATGACCAAACAAAAACACTAAACCATTTGAACAACGTTGACCAATATATTTCAAATTACTCAAGCGCTCCAATAAATCATTTATCTGACATAGATAAAGCAATGAAACAATCGACTACATTGAAATCGTTTAAAAGTAAAGTATGGATTAGCGCAGGTATCATTGGCATGATTCAATACACAGGACTAATTGCAAGTTTGCTAAGAAGTTCGAGTAAGCCTTTCGTTTCAATCTTGCCTATCTTAGTAACCTATGCCATAGGATTAACAACATATTATTATAAAAATATTTCATATCTGTGTCCCAATTGCCAACATACGTTTAAACCATCTGTGAAACAATTTATAGTGGCACGACATACTATGCAAACACGTAAATTAGAATGCCCTAAGTGTCACGAAACACATTACTGCATCGAAGTTTCAGATAAGAAGAAATAGAATTTTAATCATGGTTTTCCCGGTCCATCTGTGGCCGGGATTTTTAAATTTATAAAAAGAAAGCGTTTGCAAAAATGGATGCGATATATTAATATACTTGTATACAAGTTGTAATTGAATGAATAGGAGTGATGCATGTGAAAGAAAGTTATCCAACACAATGGTTTGGAGGTATGTCTAAAGGTGAAGGTGTCGCAGCAGAAATACGTTTACAAATTGTAAGTGGTGAGATTGAAGCGGGCACACTACTTACAGAGAATCAAGTGGCTAAACAATTTGACGTTAGCCGTTCGCCAGTTAGAGATGCCTTTAAATTATTACAAACAGATCAACTCATTCAATTAGAACGCATGGGCGCTAAAGTATTGCAATTTGGTGAGCAAGAGAAGAAAGAACTGTATGATTTACGATTAATGCTAGAGTCGTTTGCATTCGCAAAGATAAAACATATAGATAGAGAACCGATTATCAAAGAGATGCGTAAACATCTTGAAATGATGAAAGTAGCAGTTAAATTCGAAGATGCTGAAGCATTTACACAACATGATATTCAATTTCATGAAGCAATGATACATGCATCAAATCACCAATATTTACAAACATTCTGGAAACATTTGAAACCCGTGATCGAAACACTCGTATTGTTATCCATGCGACAACGTATGGACCAGGATAAAGCAGATTTTGAACGCATTCATCACAATCATAATGTGTTTGTTGAAGCGGTAGAACAATATGACTCTACAAAATTAAGAGAAGCCTTCCACTTAAATTTCGATGATGTTGGCGAAGACATTGAAAGCTTCTGGCTAAGATAAATAGAAGAAAGAAGGAATACTATGAACTACATGATTGGTGTTGACATAGGGACAACAAGTACGAAATCCGTATTATACGATGAAAATGGACAATTTATCATGAAACATAGCATTGGCTACCCCTTACATACGCCCAATGTTGATGTATCTGAAGAGAATCCTGATGAATTGTTTGATGCCGTTCTTATGACTGTGAAATATGTTGTAAGAGAAGCAAATATTAAAAAAGAAGACATCAAACTCATTGCATTTAGCGCACAAATGCATAGCTTGATTGCACTCGATGCGCAACATCATCGTTTGACTGAAAGTATTACATGGGCAGACAATCGCGCGAGTAAATACGCAGAACTAATTAATAAGGAACATCATGGCTCAGACATATATCAACGCACAGGAACACCAATTCATCCAATGTCACCATTATCTAAAATCTTCTGGATGAAACATGAACAACCTGATATTTATAAACAAACGGCGATGTTCGCTGATATTAAAACATACATATTTTATCAACTATTTGAAACATACGTTATTGACCATTCAATGGCATCCGCGACAGGTATGTTTAATTTAGAAACACGCCATTGGGATGCAGAAGCACTCGAATTACTTGGTATCACTGAGGCACAATTACCACAATTAGTACCTACCACACACATACTTAAAGGCATGAAAAAACGCTACGCCACCCTAATGGGCATTGATGAGGATACGCCTATTATTGTAGGTGCAAGTGATGGTGTACTATCAAACTTAGGTGTAAACAGCTACAAAAAGGGCGAAGTGGCTGTCACGATTGGTACATCTGGTGCTATTCGTACAGTAATTAATAAACCACGCACAGATTATAAAGGTCGTATCTTTTGTTATGTATTGGACGAAGATCATTATGTCATTGGTGGACCCGTAAATAACGGCGGTGTCGTACTAAGATGGTTGAGAGATGAATTACTCGCAAGTGAAGTGGAAACGGCGAAACGTTTAGGCGTTGACCCATATGATGTACTAACTAAAATCGCTAGCCGAGTTAAACCAGGTGCAGAAGGACTTATTTTCCATCCTTACCTTGCAGGGGAACGTGCACCATTATGGAACGCAGATGCGCGTGGGTCATTCTTCGGATTAACGCTCTCTCATCAAAAGGAACATATGATACGTGCCGCATTAGAGGGTGTACTTTATAACCTGTATACAGTCTATCTTGCGCTTGTGGAAGTCATGAATGAAACACCAAGCACAATCAAAGCAACAGGCGGCTTTGCTAAGAGTGAAGTGTGGCGTCAAATGATGGCAGATATCTTCGACACTGATCTCATTGTACCTGAAAGCTATGAAAGCTCTTGTTTAGGCGCATGTGTATTAGGTTTGAAAGCATTAGGCGACATTGAAGACTACTCAATTATTGAACAAATGGTCGGGACAACAAATGCGCATCAACCTGATCCAGACACAGTTCAAGTGTATCAACAGTTAGTATCCATCTTTATCAACTTAAGTCGTTCATTAGAAGAACGTTATGCAGAAATTGCAGACTTTCAACGTAAACACATGGAGTAAATCATTAAATTAGAAAAAGAAAACATTAGGAGGGTTTACGATGTTTGGAGATATTTGGCCAATTATCAGTGTTGTTATTGGGATTTTATTACTTTTGTCATTAATTATTTTCTTAAAATTGAACACGTTTATTTCATTAATCATCACTTCTGTTGTCACTGCGATATTACTAGGTATGCCATTAAATAAAATTATGGAAACCATAGAAGCGGGCATGGGAAGTACGCTCGGTCACATTGCGCTAATCTTTGGATTAGGTGCCATGCTTGGTAAATTACTTGCTGATGGTGGCGGTGCCAATCGAATTGCCGACACATTGATTGCTAAATTTGGACCGAAACACGTGCAATGGGCAATGCTAATCGCAGCCTTTATTGTAGGTATCGCACTATTCTTCGAGGTAGGGTTAGTTCTATTAATTCCATTAGTATTTACAATTGCTAAACGTGCGAAAGTCTCACCACTTAAATTAGGTTTACCAATGGTGACGGCTTTATCAGTAACACACGGTTTCTTACCACCACACCCTGGCCCCGTCGTTATTGCAAAAGAATTAAAAGCGAACGTTGGTCAAGTATTGCTATTTGGTATTATCATTGCCATTCCAGTAACCATTATCGCTGGACCAATATTTAATAAAATCGCACAAAAAATCATTCCTTCTGCCTATACGCGTGAAGGTGATATCTCAGCATTAGGATCTCAAAGAGAATTCAAAGAATCTGAAATGCCAAGCTTCGGATTAAGTTTATTTACAGCTGTGTTGCCAGTTATCTTAATGTTAATTTCAACTATTGTACAATTAATCACAGGCCATGAAGCAGCTACAAATTTATTTGAACAAATTGTTTACTTCATTGGTACTGCAGGTACAGCAATGTTAATTTCAGTTATCTTTGCGATCTTCTCTATGGGCTTAAATCGTGGCAGAAAAATGGACGACATTATGAAGTCAGTTACCAACGCCATCTATCCAATAGGTATGATGATTTTAATCATTGGCGGTGGTGGTACATTCAAACAAGTACTGATTGATGGCGGCGTAGGCGATACCATCGCGAAAATGTTCGAAGGTTCAACCATGTCACCAATACTACTTGCTTGGATTGTAGCAGCTGTATTACGTATCGCATTAGGTTCAGCTACAGTAGCTGCCATTTCTACCACAGGTATCGTTTTACCATTATTGCAACACTCTGACGTAAACGTTGCACTCGTTGTGCTCGCAATAGGCGCCGGAAGTGTTATCTTATCTCATGTTAACGACGCAGGCTTCTGGATGTTTAAAGAATACTTCGGTTTAACCGTAAAAGAAACATTCCTAACATGGTCATTACTTGAAACCATTATTTCTGTATCAGGTATCATCTTTATATTATTCATTAGTTTATTTGTGTAACTTATAACACATACTCTAATTTAAATGTAATATAATTTTTATTAGAGTATGTTCTTAATATTTAATCTATATTAAATTGACTATCAATATCTTCTTGTTTTTGTATATTTAAAACATTTTTTGATATAAACTCTTCATTAAAGCTTAGTTCATCTATTCCTAATGAGAAAATTTTATTAAACGTTGATAGAATTGTTTTTCTTATTGGGTCATCGTGATTGTTTTCCTCATATAAAATTTTAAATAATGCTTCTGTTTTATGATTGTTACTAAGTGTTTTTCCATAAAAAGCAGCTTCAAAAGTGTGTTTGATAGCAAAAATTTTAGAATCATCACTTTTTAGCTTTAAAATATTATAACAGTTTGTGCGCTGTTTTTTTAACTCGCTTGAGTTAATATTAACATTATCTAAATCATGTAAAACGTAATATTCTGAATCGAATTGATTTAATATTTTCATTATTGTTTGAATTGTAGATTTACCACGGGCATTTATAATATGGAAATTAGCATTAAATCTTTTTCTTATGTAGCCTAATATCATTTTTTCTGTATCACCTTCAACGATTATATTTTTGGTAGAAAAGAAAAATTCATTAACATAAGGATCAACGTAATTTAAAATTTTCATATTTTGTAAATCATTTTCATCGAACTTATTTGATTTTGAATTATATAAAATAATTGCGTTAGAGTTAGAATTATCAATTTTAAAAATATCTATAACAGTATGATTTTGTTCTAAATTTATTAAAATTGGAGAATGAGTTGTTATAATAATAGGCATTTTATTACCTATCTCATATAAAGAATTACTTAATCCTCTTGTGGCTTCAGGGTGTAAAAAAGCTTCTGGCTCATCCACTAAAAGCATCCTATTTCCTAAATTTCCAACTTTATCACCGATAATATTTTGAATAGTATAAATTAGGCTCATTCTTTGTACACCAGTACCTTGTTCAGATAATAACATTTCGTTATTTTGATTAGAGCTTACAGTAATCTTTGTATCAGTATTCTTTAACAAGTCTTTAACTGAAAAGCCGTTTGGGTCTCCCCCGGAAATTTTGATTTTAAGATTTTGGTCAGCAAATAACATATTTAATATTTCAGAGACGTTTTTCTCAATTGTACTCAATGCATCGTCTGTTTCTTTTTTTAATTTTTGAATAAAGGATTTAACCTCTTTGTTAACGTTATTTAAATCTTCTTTCGCGTATTCAGTAGAAGTAATAGCATCTGTATATATGTTACTTATTATTTTATCAATTTCTTCGGTAGTCATGTGAGGGCGTATGTAATATGGTTCTTTATTATTTATTAGTTTAGCTATTTCTTTAATTTGGGTTTTGGTTAATTCTTTTTTAAAATTTAAAATGTAATATTCAGGTTTTTTTTCTAGTCGATATTCTTTAACAATTGTAATGTTAAAAGTACTTTGCTCTTCTTCAAAATAGTTTTCATTTAAATATTTCAAAATGTCATCATTTTCATTAAGTATAAATTCAGCTTTAAAAACAATGTTTTTGTTTGAATTATTAAAGCACTCGTTTGAAATTTTGTTTGAAAGAGATGAACTTTTAAAAAATTCACTTATAGCTTCTAAAAATGTTGACTTCCCCATATTATTTTTCCAGTTAATATATTAAAGGAATTTTGTAAACAATGATTGTCTTTACCATCTTTTATAAATTCTACAGTGAATTCTTTCTTAAAAACTTTGTAATTTTCAACTGAGAAACGCTTTAGTTTCATGAGTTCCCCTCCATTTTATCTTTATATATTAATTATGAGCAAATATATTAAATAAATCAATTTAATCTTGTAACCATAACTTTATTTATTAATAATATATTTGCTATCACTAGGAAAGACTTCCAAAGCGTGATAAACTAAAAAATGATATAAAAGACACAATGTGCAAAGGAGTTACTTGAGTTTGAAACAGATAAAAAAAGCAATCATACCTGCTGCTGGTTTAGGGACGCGATTCTTACCAGCCACTAAAGCGATGCCGAAAGAAATGCTTCCAATCTTAGATAAACCAACAATTCAATACATAGTGGAAGAGGCTTCACGTGCAGGAATTGAAGATATTATCATCGTAACTGGTAAACATAAACGCGCAATTGAAGATCACTTTGACAACCAAAAAGAATTAGAAATGGTTCTTGAAGCCAAAGGTAAAGATGAGTTACTAGAGAAAGTACAATATTCAACAGACTTAGCAAACATCTTCTACGTTCGACAAAAAGAACAAAAAGGATTAGGCCATGCAATACATACCGCTCGTCAATTCATAGGGAATGAACCCTTCGCAGTCTTATTAGGTGATGACATCGTTGAATCAGAAACACCTGCAATTAAACAATTGATGAACGTTTATGAAGAAACAGGCCATTCAGTCATTGGTGTTCAAGAAGTGCCAGAGAGTGTTACACATCGATATGGTATTATCGATCCACTAGGAAAAGAAGGACGCCGTTACGAAGTCAAACAATTTGTTGAGAAACCGAAACAAGGTACAGCACCATCGAACCTTGCCATCATGGGTCGTTACATCTTAACACCAGAAATATTTGATTACCTCGAAACACAAAAAGAAGGCGCAGGAAACGAAATTCAACTCACAGATGCGATTGAACGTATGAATAGTGATATTCCTGTATATGCATATGACTTCGACGGTGATCGTTATGATGTTGGCGAGAAATTAGGATTCGTTAAAACAACAATCGAGTATGCCCTGAAAGATCCAAAGATGAAAGATGAACTGGTTCAGTTTATTAAAGAATTAGGATTATAGCCGTAAATGCAAAAGAAGACCCCATAAACATTTAAGTGATCAGCTTAAATGTTTATGGGGTTCAACTTTGATGTATCCCCATACATCACGCTCATATTTCTCTAAAAGCGATTCCGCTTTAATTAATACTTAGATAAAGCATCAGAGAGTAAGTATTAATTAACATCATGTAATTGCGTATTCCTCGAAACACCGATCATAATACATCTTGACATTGAATAAAGAATTATGGGTTCTTCTTTAGATTACGTAATCTAGGCTGTTGATTCATGTTGAGTTGACTGACTTGTCAAACGTATTATGAACAAATATTTCAAAAACTATAAAACCAACTCATCCCAGTTTCCGCTAAGATGAGCTGTCGGGAAATACAATATGTAATGGTTATATTTCCCAGCCTCTTCAAAACCTGTGTGTATTAGATATAAATCTAATACACTTAAATTGTACAACATATTATTTGGATAGAATACCTCTCCCAATATCAAAACTTTAGCTAAAAATATCAAACTTTTTACTTCATTCAAAAAATTATAGAAAAAAAGAAAGAGACCCATCTTACTCTCCAGTTAAGATGAACCTCTAACGAATTTTATCAATTGAGGATCTCATATCCTCGTACATCAGATCGATCTAATGTAAGTTAATTATAAACCAAACATTAAGGTATAAGTTATCAAAAAATGGACTGAAAGTATCAATAAATTGTATGTAATTAGGAATATGATGACTATTGTTTGAAAAGCATACATAAGAAATTCTAATGTTATCAGCTTAATAAAACGGGTAATATAATGTATATATCATGAGGAGGGAATTGCTATGTCTAAAACTACAGGCTTATTTAGAATTATTGCTGGTGTCGGTGCTGCAACTGCAGCAGTTGTATTATCTCGAAAAGAAAGTAGAGATAAATTAAAAGAGCAATATAATAAATATAAAGAAGATCCAGAAAGTTATAAAGAAAATGCAAAAGGTTTAGCGAGTCAATTAGGTTCAAAAGCTAATGAAACAATTCAAGAGGTTAGAAATAACCCTCAAGAATACGCTAATCGCTTGAAAAATGATCCAAAATCATTCTTAGAAGAAGAAAAATCAAAATTTACTAATTTAGATGCAAACAAAGAAGATGCACTAGAAGAAGGTAAATTTGATGATGAAGGTGGCGCTACTGTTAATAATAATTTAAGAGTAGTCACTGAAGAAGATTTAAAGAAAAACAAAAATGCGTTAGAAGATAAAGATTAGAGTGATAGGAATTAAGAGCTATGTAATTTTCATAGCTCTTATTAATTATAATAAAATCAAATTATATTTTTGGTCAGAAAATATTAGTATTAAACATTCATATATTTGATAGTTAAAGAAAAACACGTTTGGAAAATAATACCACCCTTATTAGGGTGGTGATGAATTAAATATCGAACTCTAAGTTAGTAATTGGTTCAATTCTAGAGCTTGCTATTTTAAAATATTCTTCATTAATTTCAATACCAATAAACTTTCGTTTTAATTCTAAAGCAGCAACACCAGTTGTACCACTTCCCATAAATAAATCTAATATTGTATCATTGGGATTTGTATGAACTTGGATTATTTCTTTCATTAGTTTTAAACTTTTTTGTGTTGGATGTTTAGTTCTTTCTCTACCAGAAACTACCCCTGTTCTATAATTAGCTCTTAAATAGCTAACATTTTCTGGTTTATTAAAAACCCACTTACTTTTCTTTTTCACAGCCCATAGCGCAAATTCTGTATCCTGAACATATCTTCTATTTATATTTCTAGGCATTGGATTAGATTTTTCCCATTTAATGATATCTTTTACAACTAATTCATTTTTTTCCAATTCATCAACGAAGTGACTTAAATATCGGTAAGAGCAAAAGATTATTATAGATCCATTTTTGGATAATAAATCGGTATATGGTTTTATCCAACCATATAAATCAAATTCTTTATCCCAATCACCAAAGTCTACGCCTTTTCTTGGATTCTTCATAGTTGAAAAATTATTGTTTTTAGAGATGTTATAAGGTGGATCTGTTATTATGTGATCAATCTGCATATTGGAATTTTCAATTTCAGTTACAATATCATAAGCATCATCATTAAATAACTTATAATTATCAGTTAAGATACGTGTTGTTTTATTTATTTGCATGTTTATACTTTCTCCTAATTTCTTAGATAGTAATGGGGGGACCGCATTTCCAATTTGCTTACAAATTTCGGTCTTTTTACCTAAAAATTCAAAAGTATCTGGAAAACTCTGAATTCTTGCTGCTTCTCTTGGAGTTATTGCTCGATTAAGGTAAGGGTGAGAATTTTTTCCATTCGATGGCGTATCAAATCTAGTGTCAATAGTAGGGCTTACATCATCCCATACTAGTCTTCCCCATGTAGTTTTAAATTTTTGATTTCCTATCATGTCTGGTGGGAGACATTCTTTTCCACGTTCAGCGGGAATCAAAGAGAGTTTTTTAAGGGCTATTTCTGAATGGTTTGATGCAATGTGATTATATAACACATGACTATTCTTTCTAAGATTATATTGATAATCACTTTGACATGAATTTTTATATTCAGAAATTACACTTCCTTCGCCTGAATTTAAATAACTAAGATCAGATATTGCTTGTCTAACAGTAACTTGCTTATCTGTTTCAGGAAATGGAAGGGACAAAGTTTTATGCTTATACGCTAAAATGAATGCTCTTTCCCTACTTTGGGGTACACCATAATTTTTACTGTTTAAAACACTACACGTCATATAGTACCCTAAGCTTTCAATTTTATTTTGAATTTCATTCATAAAGTATCCATTTGCTGCTGTAACCATACTTTTTACATTTTCAATTATAAAAATGTCTGGTTTTAATTGTTCAACTACTTCCAAATATTCCAAAAACAAAAAATTTCTAGGATCATCTAAACCTAATTTTTTTCCTTTATTACTGAAACCTTGGCAAGGGGGACCACCTATAATCATATTAACGTTTAGATTTTGTGCGCTATTTATAATTTCTTTTTTTACGTCATCTAATAATATATCTCCAACAATTGTTTTAGCATTTGGAAAATTGTGAGAAAATGTTTCTATTGCATGTTTATTGTTGTCTACTGCCAAAACGGTTTTATAATTATCTAAAAAATCTAAACCGCAGGAAAAGCCGCCAGCACCTGAAAATAAATCTAATATTTTAAATTCCATAACATACTCCTTGAGGTATAAAAAATCAGTTCCTCATATCATCTCATATAATAACAAATTATTCAATTAGTTTATGTTAAAATATTCATATAGAGGTGATAAGTTTTGAATTTAGTTAGTGAATTGGAAAATTTAAAATTAGAGAGTTTATTAATAATTTTTTTTAATACTACTGATCAAATTGATGGAGATTTTGAAGTTAGAAGTGGTTACCGTAAGTCGGTACATGCCCCTAAAGATTTAGAATTTAGCGATGTTGAATATAATAATTATTTACTAAATGAGTATACAGAATTAGACTTTGCAATAAAAGGTAATGGTGGGCACGTTGCTTATTTAAAAAATGATTTGAATTATGATTATTCTCAATTATTTAAAAAGTTGTTTTCTTTAATTCAACAGAAAAGATTTGATTATGAGAGTGAAATATTCGATAAAAAAGTAATAAATTGTGCATATGCATTGAGAGGTAGTATTGATATGAATAGGGGGCTTATGGCTTTAGACATTTATGATCGAATACTATCTGAAGATTACATACAACTCTTAACAACATTATTATTAAATACAGAGGCAGTAAGTCAACTAAATTTAAATTTCAGAAATCTACAAAAACAATATGTAGAAAACAAAAACAAAAGAAACACTCAAGTTAGAGTTAATATAAGATGGTTTTACGATAATTGTTTAGATGAATTAGAAAAAGTCAATAAATATAAAGCTGATATTTTAAAAAATAGAAGTCAGATTATTTTACAAAAAAATTATTTTAAGAGTAATAATAGTTTTCTAGAGAGAATAATATTCTATAGAGAGAGAATAGTTAATTCCAGCTTTTCATTTGATAATTTGTCGGAAAATGAATTAAAAAATAAAATTAAAGAGTTGCGTGACCAACTTAATTTCGATAAAGAGCATGTTGAGGAAAAAGGATCCAGAAGAAATAAGCAAATTGTTTTAACGGCTGATGCAATATTACCAGATGAATGTGTTGCTTGTAAAGATTACTATTCTAAGTCAGATAGAACATTTAAAAAACGAAATTCCGATAAGCACTATTTTGAATTGCATCATGTTATTTCATTTGGAGCAAAACAGTCAGGTGACATCCTTGAAAATTTAGTTAAATTATGTCCAGCCTGTCATAGAGCTTTAACTCCTAACAGAGCTGAAGAAGATTATCAAAAAGAAATTATAAAAAATATTTTGCTAAATAGTAATGAAGCAAATGATTATGTAGGTAATTTTATCAAAGAGCCTGATAATTTAGATATGAAAATAGAGTATGTCTATAGTAATTTAAAATAATTCATTTATGATAAAGCGGCTTTAGTAGTTAAATTTGATTCATTATTCATTTTAGGTGAGCATGTATATTCCACATACATAAATCCCTTTGATTACTTTAATTTTCAAAAAAGTGAACTATTTGTGAAAAGTATCACAAAAGGCTTTAAAAATTTTTAAAAGGGTGTATGATAAGAATTGTAAGGAATAAGTAATGGGAAGTGATACTGATGAGAAAAGTAATTGAAGAAGTTGTTTTTTCTGATGAAGGCAGTTACGAAATTTATTTAAAAACTGGTGTTAATCAAGGAATGATCGGTGATATTAAAGATGGCTACTTGACTATCGATTCTATTCCGTACATTGATGCAGAACGACTATATTACTATGGACTCGAACGTAAAACACTCGTTACAAATTAATTCAAATTGAATGGCCTCCTATTAACATTCAAGAACCTTATATGCCTTCGTTGGTGAGCAGTCGAAGGCATACCATAAATATACCCCTAATCATTCTGGAATAATGTGTTGAAAGCCCGTATCTTACCATAGAGATACGGGCTTCAGTGTATTATAAGTCTTTGAAATTCTTCTTAACTTCATTGTATTGGTATTCTTGATTATATAACTTGAATTTATACCCTTCTTGACTAGAGAATGGCATTCTTACACGTGGTATTTCGTCCAATTGTGCGATAAATTCTCTTTCTTGGCGTGTGCGTTGTTTCACACTCATATTCATCCATTCGTCCTCACTATATAAATCGATGAAATGGAATGAGAAACTTGTTCTACTCTTTTCAGCGCGTAACGCTTGAATACGTTCTTCAAATGTCATTGCGTCTCCTCCTATCTTTCTATATGCCCAATGATTTACGTATATACATTAACTTTAATACGTTTTCATAAAGATTACAATTCTTCTCAGTATTTTCATGATAATATTTCCCGGGAACAATCATGAAGGTTTAATGTATATGAAATAAGGTAATGTATTCAATGAATCTATAGTAAAGGATGAAGTAAAATGACAGAATTAAATGGACGTGTAGCAATTATTACTGGCGCAAGTAGCGGTATTGGTGCAGCAACAGCGAAAGCACTTGCGACACAAGGTGTTAAAGTCGTATTAGCAGGACGCAGTGAAGATAAATTAAACCAAGTCGCACAAACATTAAATGAAGAGGCCGTACACATTGTACCTACAGATGTAACCATTCAAACAGACGTTGATGCATTAGTCGCGCAAGCCATCGATACATTTGGACAGGTCGATATCTTTGTTAACTGTGCAGGCCTTATGCGCTCTTCTAAAATCACAGACTATCAAGTTGATGCATGGGATGCAATGGTAGATACAAATATTAAAGGCCTTCTATATAGTCTGAATGCGATATTACCTAAATTCGAGGCACAAGGATCAGGACATGTTGTGAATTTAGCTTCAATATCTGCGAATGAAGTTTCTAAAGCCAGTGCCTTATATAGTGCAACGAAATCTGCCGTACTGATGATTTTTAATGGCTTAGAAAAGGAATTAGCTAAAACAGGTATTAAAACGACAAGCATCTTACCAGGTATGGTGGATACACCAATGACAGAACATAGTGACTTTGGTGGTCGTAAGAAACTAGATCCTGAAAACATAGCAGATGCGATTGTTTATGCACTAACGCAACCAGCACATGTCAATGTAAACGAAGTAACTGTGAGACCGGTATAATAGTCATAGGTGTTTCTTGTCATTTGACAAGAAACACCTTTTTTGTAATCTTTATCGTGATACACTGGTAATGAAGGACGTAGTGGGGGATTATGATTTAAAGGAGTGACGAAGATGGAGGAACGTCTTTATAACTTGTTGGAATTGCTAGTTAGTTACAATACGGAGAGTCCACCGGGACGTAATACCGACCCATTACAAGATGAGATAGAAACATTATTAACACGTTATGGCTTTAGCATTCAACGAGAACAACTGTATAAGAATGATAGTATTATTGTCGCAACGTTAAAGGGTGAGGACCCTGAAGCACCGAAACTCATATTAAATGGACATGTTGATGTAGCGTCAGTCGATGATGATTCGAACTGGCAGTATCCGCCTTTTCAATTAACTGAAAATGAGGGCTGGTTATATGGACGTGGTGTCAGTGATATGAAAGGTGGTATGGCATCGTTATTCTATGTACTTGAACAGTTACATCAAGAAGGACGCCAACCGAAAGGCGATATCATTGTACAGTCTGTTGTAGGCGAAGAAGTTGGCGAAGCAGGTACAAAGCGTGCCTGTGAAATTGGTCCTCAAGCAGACTTAGCACTCGTGCTTGATACAAGCGAGAATATGGCACTTGGTCAAGGTGGTGTCATTACGGGTTGGATTACTGTGAAGAGTAAGAATACCATTCATGATGGTGCACGTAGTCAAACCATTCATGCAGGTGGTGGGTTATTTGGTGCGAGTGCCATTGAGAAAATGACAAAGATTATACACGCTCTAAATGACTTAGAACAACATTGGGCAGTGATGAAACATAGTCCTGGTATGCCACCTGGTGCCAATACGATTAATCCAGCAGTCATTGAAGGTGGACGCCATCCTGCCTTTATTGCAGATGAGTGCCGTTTATGGATAACCGTTCACTATTTACCAAATGAACGTTATGAAGATGTTGTCGCAGAGATAGAAGATTATTTGAATCGTGTAGCTGAAGCGGATATTTGGCTACGTGAGAACCCATTACAATTTGAATGGGGCGGTGAATCAATGATTGAAGATAAAGGTGAAATCTTCCCAAGCTTCACTATTCCGCTCAATCATCCTGGTTTTAAACAATTACAATCAGCACATCATCATGTTCATGGCACAGACTTAAAACATGGTATGAGTACGACCGTCACAGATGGTGGTTGGACTGCGCACTTTGGTATTCCTACGATTTTATATGGACCTGGTAGTCTAGAAGAAGCACATAGCGTAGATGAGAAGATTGAAGCATCAGAACTTCAAACTTACAGCGATGTGCTATATCATTTCTTAAATCATTGGTACGATCATCCAGAGAAGTAAACAATAGAACAAAGGCAATGGTCATGTGCGACCATTGCCTTTTTAGCTATTTCAAAGATTATTTTTTTAATGAACGACGAATACGGTTCATCCAATTTGCACGACGTTTCGATACGACGGGCATGCCTGAAGGTTGAGCTGAACGTTTTTTAAGTTCTTGTCCATATTTAATCGCTTCTTGCATTAAATAAACTTGTGAATTTAATGGTGACAAGTTATTTTCTACATAATGGTAATGACCATGTTCGTCTTGGAAACGTCCTTTTTGGTTATCAGATAATTGTAAATCCATAAAGTCAACTAAACGTTTACCAATCTCTTTATCTTCAACTGGGAATAGGATTTCTACACGTTTAATCATATTACGTGTCATTACGTCAGCTGATGATAAGTAGATACGTTCATCGCCATTATTATGGAAGTAATAAATACGAGAATGTTCTAATAATCGACCAACGATACTTACAACTTCAATGTTCTCACTAATGCCTGGGATACCAGGTTTTAAGCAACAAATACCACGAATAATGAGTTGAATCTTCACACCGGCTTGTGATGCTTCGAATAATTTTTCGATGATTGTTTTGTCTGTTAATGAGTTCATTTTCATCATAATTTTACCGTTACCATGTTGAAGGTGACTGCTAATCTCTTTGTCGATTCGGTCGATAAAGACGTCACGAATATCAAACGGTGCAACGATTAATTTATTGTATTCTGGTTTGACAGAGTAACCACTTAAATAATTGAAGAAGTTAATTGCATCTTCTGCAATTTGTTTATTTGTAGTGATAATACCCATATCTGTATATAATTTCGCAGTTTTGTCATTATAGTTACCTGTGCCCAAGTGAACGAATGACGTTAATTCGCCACCGACACGCTTAACTACTAATGCGATTTTACTATGTGTTTTCAGGTGTGTCATACCGTATATCACGTGACACCCTGCGTCTTCTAACATACGTGCCCAATGGACATTGTTTTCTTCATCGAAGCGTGCTTTCAATTCCACAAGTACGGTTACTTGTTTTCCTTTTTCTGCGGCTTCTTTCAAACTCTTAATGATAGGTGAGTCTTTACTTACACGATACAATGTTTGTTTAATTGCAATCGTATTAGGGTCATCTGCCGCTTCACGGATAAAATCAACGATCGGTTCGAAAGATTCGTACGGATGGTGGAAGAAGATGTCACGTTTCAATGCAAGTTCGTATAAATTGTTGTTTCCTAGTGAACGTGGAATTTGTGGTGAATATTTCTCATAAGTGAGATAGTTTAATTTATGAGATAAATGATCGACTAAACCAAAGATAAATGTTAAATCTAGTGGTCCATTAAGGAAATAAACATCTTGATGATCCACTTCTAATGTCTCGATAAGCCAATCTAGATCATCTGGATTAGCGGTACGACCATCAACTTCTAGACGTACTGCTGAACCACTCTTACGTTCTTTAAGGAAACGTTCAATTTCGATAAGTAAGTCTTCTGCGCCATCTTCATGAATCGTTAAATCAGCATTTCTTGTAATTCTGAAAGTAAATGTATTTAAGACTTCATAACCAGTAAATAAATAATTGATAAAGTAAGTAATAACGTCCTCAACCATCACAACATACTGTTTAGCACCTTCATTGTAAGTTAGAAATCTTGGAATAAGTGATGGTATTTGAACGATAGCTGAATTGATGGCATCTTCAGTGTCAATATCAACGAAGATGTTTAAACTTTTATTATTAAGCTTAGGAAACGGATGGTAAGCATCTATGCCGAGTGGTGTTAAGGTTGGCAAGATAGTTAATTTGAAATCTCTTTCTAATTTATCTAATATTGGTTCAGATAATTCGTTTGGTTCACACATCACAATTTCGTAATCTCGAAGTTCAGTCATTAATTCATTGTAGCGTTCATATTGCTTATCTACATATTTTTTAGCTTTTTCTTGGATAGCATCAACTTGTTCTTGTGGTGTCATTTGTGCTTTGTTTTCAGGCTTATCATATCCCATTTTAACTTGGTCTTTTAAACCAGCAACACGAACCATGAAGAATTCATCTAAGTTTGAACTAAAAATAGATATAAAGTTTAATTTTTCAAGTAGCGGGTTGTTTTTATCATATGCTTCTTGAAGTACGCGATAGTTGAAATCAAGCCAACTTAATTCGCGATTGTTATAGTATTGCGGTAAGCTAATATCATTTTCTCCCAATTGAGTTTGCATTCCAAATACACCTCGTCATTTCCTCAAATATGCGTTGTTCTTTTCAATTAGTAAGTAAAAGGCATAACGTCCTAACTTTAAGATAGCATACTTGTTTTAAGATTTTGTAAAGATGATAGAAACATTTCCTTTAAGTATCTTTTCAATATGTTTTTTCTGTCTATTTGCTTGATATTCTTCGGCAATAGGCTCGCCTTCTGTATAAAATACAGTTAGTTGATAGTCGTCGTCGCCTTTTTTCTTTTTCTTCAATTCGACATCGACAACAAAGCTTGTTTGTGAAATGTTTAATGCGTTAATGAATTTAATAATGCCACCTAATGTTTGGATTGAATCTATTTCCTTATTGCTGAACCAATCCGTTTCTTGGCAATAGAATTTCAATAGTGATTTATTTTTAAAGCTGGCAAGTAACGCCAATTTAACTCGGTCCTTATGTGTATAGCCATTTATCATTGAGTTAGCAATGATGTAATACGTGTGTGGAGAACTTGAATCAGAATCGATGAAACTACCAAGATAGTATATATAAGCGCCTTCTTCAAAGAGACGTTGCTCATTGTCGCTAATATCTAAATCTGCGATATCAATGAGTTGTGATAATAACGATTTAGCTAGTTTGAGACGCGCTTGTGAACTAACATCTTCAATCTTGTATTCACGTGCTAAGAAATGGATGGACTCTTTACGGACGTTATGTTTATCAAAGACGTCAGGGTAGCGTTCACGAACTTGTTTCATGACATAGCCTTCACGTAGACCGTTTCTTGAGAATGTAAACTGCTTTGCGTCTACAATTTTATATAATGTTTTGAATACGGATACCGCTGGAAGGATAATATCTGCACGATCACGACTTAAACCATCAAGGTTGGTTAAATCATCACGATCGTTTTTACGAATGATATCAAAGACTTCATCGATATCTTTATTCGTCATTGTGTAGTTGTGGACACCGCCAATAGGATATGAATGCTCGGCTTGATGAATACGCGCAACATTTCGAGCGGAACCACCAACACCCACAAGCGCAACCTTTTGATCTTTAAGCCATTCTAACGATTCAAATTGTTGTGATAAGAATTTCTCCATATCTTTAATAGCACCTTTGTCATTGTGCGCTTTGTCATTGAAGAATTTTCTTTTGAGTGTCACGACACCGAAAGGGAAGCTGTGGGATTCAAAAAGTTCTTTATCTTTAAATAATGTTACTTCAGTCGAACCACCGCCGATATCAACGGATACACCATTTTCGATTTCCGTCGTATGTGTGATTGCATAGTAACCGTAGTAGGCTTCGTCCGATTCAGGTACGATTTTAATATCGATGCCTACTTCCTTTTTAACTTCCTTGACGATTTCGTCATTGTTTTTAGACTGACGAATTGCTGCTGTAGCAATCGGATGTAACTCGGTTACATTGAATTTATCTGACACAGATTTGAAACTGTGTAGTGCGTCAATGAGTACTTTTATGCCGTCTTTACTCATCTTATTATCTTTAGTGAGATATTGGCTTAGACGTGCAGGGGTCTTAATGTTGAGCAATTCATTAATGCCTGTCGCTTTATTAAAGTTGAAAATAACTAATCTGATTGTGTTGGATCCAATATCTACTAAACCTATTCGTTCTTCCATCGTGTCCTCCTAAATGCCTAAAATAATGTTAATAATGAATACACTTCTATACCTTTATTTTACCGTAATATCACGCTTTGAAAAAGAGAGAGTGACATAATTATTGGTAATAAGTAAAAAATTTTGTAAGGGATTACATATAAAAAAGGGAGCGGGACAGAATTCTTTTAAATTCGTTGTCCCACCCCCGCAAGGATGACTAGAACTGAGAAAAGCTCGATTTAAGCGTCTTCTCAGTTCAGTCAGCTACTGCGAATTTGCTAAATAGCATTATTATATTATTTATGTCCCAGACTGTTTTACAAAGATTTGCGTTTCAATTATCACGATGTATTGCGAATTAGTGTGGGATTTTGACAGGGCCACCTGGTCCGAGTGGAATGCCAAGAAGGTACCACGCAATGACGAATAAGGTCCACACAATACCTAATGCGAAGGTGTATGGCATTAAACTCGAAAGTAGAGAACCTAGTTTCATATTTTTATCATACTTTTGCGCATAAGATAGCACCAGTGGCATATAAGGCATCATTGGTGTAATAGGGTTTGTAATTGAATCACCGACACGATAAATCATTTGTGTAAACGCTGGATGATAACCGAGTAGAATCATCATTGGTACAAAGATTGGCGCAAGAATACCCCATTTAGCAGATGCGCTTCCAATAATTAAGTTAATTAAACTACTCAATATGATAATGCCGATGATGAGCACAATCCCATTTTGATGTTGTAATAATTTAGCGCCATAGACTGACACAATAATCCCTAGATTACTCCATTGTAAAAAGGCGAGTAATTGAGCGGCAAAGAAGACGATTAATATAAATGATCCCATAGAACCAAGTGAGTCACTAATCATGCTACCTAAATCTTTGGAATTCTGAATTTGTTTACTTAAAATCCCGTAAACAATCCCAGGAATTAAGAAAATAACGAGGATGACTAATCCTACACCATTAATTAATGGAGAATCATCAATAAGACTTCCAGTTTTTGCGTTTCTTAACCAACTACTTTCTGGTAAGCAACAAATGATTAACGCTACGATGAGTATTACGAAAGACATGTTTGCCCAGAACAACGCTTTTTTCTCTGTTGGCGTAATATGTGATGATGTTTCCTCATCTTCATCGTAATCTGCTTTACTCGCATCATAGTCGCCTAAACGTGGAATAACAACCTTTGTTGTAGTGAAATAAATCACAGGAAGTACCAAGATCACACTCGCTGCAATAAAGTACCAGTTCATTGCAACATTAATCTTGACACTATCTGAAACAATCTTCGTTGCAGGTTCTGTAAATGCATAAACAAGTGCATCCTGCATACCAATTAAGAAGTTGGCACCAAATCCACCTAGTGATGACGCATAGGCCATTGCAAGACCAGCGATGGGATGATAGCCAATCTTAATAAAAATCATTGCAGCAAGTGGCGGCAAGATGACTGTTGCTGCATCGCCAGCTAAGCTGCCTAATATACCAATTAAAATAATAGTTGGTACAATAATGCGTTTTGATGCGCGATTCACAACTGAAATCATTAATTTATCAAAGTAACCTGATTTCTCAGCAGCACCGACACCAATCATTACAGCTAATACAAGACCAAGTGCAGGGAACTCTGAGAAGTTCTTAATGGCATCATTCATAATCATGGCGATACCTTCAGTACTCAGAATACTCTTTATATGTATGGTATCTCCATTTCCTGGATGCTTAACCGATACATCAAACAGAGAAACGATCCAAGTAATAACGGCTAAACCAATACACATTAAGAAAAAGAGCATGGCAGGGTCTGGTAATTTGTTACCAGCTTTTTCTACGCCATTAAGTAATTTATTAACGATAGATGTTTTTTTATTTGTTTTAGTGGTCATAAAATGGCCCCCTTTGTTCGTTAACACAAAGTATAACAAAATGTTTTTTAAAATATAGCAATTTTCAGAAATTTAAATATAAGAATTGGTTATGTATAAGATAAGTACAATAATATTAGCTTATGTATATAGAATTAAATCATGTTTTTAAGGGTAAGCGGTATCATTTTCGGAATAGGGTTTGAGTGCATTTGAAGTGTGGAAAATAGATATTGAATAGATACATTTAGTTTCATTAATAAGATTGGAAAAATAGGAGTGAAGGCCTTTATGAAACGTTTAGAAAATAAAATTGCAGTGATTACAGGTGCAAGTACAGGTATAGGGCAAGCATCAGCAAAAGCATTAGCTAATGAAGGTGCTCATGTATTAGCGCTGGATATTTCAGATGAATTAGAAAAGACTGTTGAAGCAATCAATAACGATGGTGGCAAAGCGACTGCGTATAAAGTAGATATTTCAGATGATCAACAAGTTCAAGATTTTGCGGATAAAGCTAAAGCGACATATGGACGTGTAGATATTATCTTTAATAACGCAGGTGTGGATAATGGTGCAGGTCGTATTCATGAATATCCTGTAGAAGTGTTCGACAAAATCATGGCAGTGGATATGCGTGGGACATTCTTAGTAACTAAATTCTTACTACCATTAATGATGGATCAAGGTGGTTCAATTATTAATACGGCATCATTCTCTGGTCAAGCTGCAGACTTATACCGTTCAGGTTACAATGCGGCTAAAGGGGCAGTGATTAACTTTACTAAATCGATTGCGATTGAATACGGCCGTGAAAATATTCGTGCAAATGCCATTGCACCAGGTACTATTGAGACACCATTAGTGGATAATTTAGCAGGAACGTCTGAAGATGAAGCGGATAAAACATTCCGCGATAATCAGAAATGGGTCACTCCACTTGGTCGTTTAGGTAAACCTGAAGAAGTAGGTAAACTCGTGGCTTTCCTAGCATCTGATGATAGTTCATTTATTACAGGTGAAACGGTTCGAATTGATGGTGGTGTCATGGCTTATACTTGGCCTGGAGAAATGCTAAGTGATGATAGCTGGAAGCACTCAGTAGAATAGAAAAACATTATTTTATTAAAAAAGGGAGCGGGACGACGAATTCAAAAGAATTCTGTCCCGCTCCCTTTCAATCGCAAATTACCATTTTATTCTATTATAAGCATCATCGTTAAGTGAACGAACGATTTCAGTTACTAGGCGAACTGAATTTTCATAATCATCTGTGTGTAATACAGAAACATTTGAATGCATGTAGCGTAGCGCTACACCGATAGAAATGGTAGGAATACCTTCATTAGCTACATGGATACTACCAGCATCAGTACCGCCACCAGCAGTGGTATCCCATTGCACAGTAATGTAATGTCTCTTCGCTACTTCTTTAATATGTTGGCGTAAGCCTTGGTGGGCAACATTTGATGCGTCCATTAAAATAACGACAGGGCCATTACCTAAAGTCGTATCACTACCAAGTTGATTCATACCCGGTGTATCATAGGCCACTGCAACATCTACAGCAATTGCAAGATCAGGTTTGATTTTATTGGCAGCTACTTTAGCACCGCGTAATCCCACTTCTTCCTGTACGGTTGCGCCTGCATATAGATCTATGCCGATATGTTCATCTTTGAGACGTTTTAATACATCGACAGCAAGTGCACAACCATAACGATTGTCAAAGGCTTTAGCCGTTAAATATTTACCATTCGCAAGTTGCTCAAATTCACTGTATGGTGTAATCATGTTGCCCACTTCGATACCGTGATTTTCAGCGTCTTCTTTACTTCTCACACCAATATCTATAAACATGTCTTTAATTTGGATTGGTTTCTTACGTTCTTCAGGATCTAAGACATGTGGTGGTTTTGAGCCTATAAGACCACGAATCTCAGTACCATCATCGGTTGTGATAGTTACTTTTTGAGATAACATGACTTGGTTCCACCAACCACCAATCGGTTGGAATTTAATAAATCCATTATTATCGATTTTGGTTACAATAAAGCCGATTTCATCTAAGTGACCCGCTACCATAAGTGACTTTGTACCATTGTCGCTCGCTTTTTTACCAAAGATGCCACCTAAGCCATCTTCAACAATTTCATCACTCACTGGCTCTAAATAGGATTTCATCTTTGCTTTAACATTGTGTTCATAACCAGCAATGCCGTTAACATCGGTCAATGATTTTAATAATTCGATTGATTCTTTCATATGCACACACTTCCTCACGTCATTATTTACTCATATTGTAGCATGTCGGCATTTGATTTTCTGAAAAAAGTGTTTCTAATACGAATTATCTGGTAATGATATACATAATAAGATAAAGTAAATGCTATAATTTATTTGAAAATGACATAGTGGGAAGTAGATGAGTATGATGAAAAAGTGCTTTATGTTAACGATATTATTAGTGTTAAGTGTCAGTATATTAGGCGCATGTAGTAAAGAGCGTTCTAAGACATATGAAGGTGACATGGATGGTAAGCATGTGTTAACTACATTGTCTTATAAAAAGAATAAAGTAGTTAAACAATCAACAGTAACGACATTGAAATATAATGATTTCGGTATGTCTAAGAAAGAAGCTAAGAAGATGTTTGAAGATCACCGTCAACTGAAAGATTTAAAAGGTGTATCTTATAGTTTAAAGCATAATCATGAAAAGTGGGTTGAAACAATTGATATTAACTATAAAAAAGCAGATATCAAAGCAGTCAAAAATGATTTTTCTTTAATGTCAACGTCTAAAAATGACAAAAAAGTCAATATGGAAGGCACTGTAAGAGAATTGAAAAAACTGGGCTTTAAACAAAAAAGTAATATGACAGATGAATAATGAATCAAAAAAGCTGTAACGACGATGAATGTTCAGGTCGTTACAGCTTATTTTTATGACTTAAATGATACTAAGTGCATCGTTTAAGTCGTTAATAATATCATCAGCATTTTCAGTACCAATAGATAGGCGAACCATTTCTGGAAGTACACCGGATTGTCGTTGTTCCGCTTCGGTTAATTGTTGATGTGTTGTACTTGTCGGGTGAATGACGAGTGATTTAGAGTCACCTACATTTGCAAGTAATGAGAATAGTTGTAATTTATCAACGAAGCGAGCAATATCATCAATTGAACCATCTACTCCAAATGTAAGAATAGCACCTTGTCCTTTAGGTAGGTACTTTTTAGCTAAGCTATGATATTTGTTATCTTTAAGGCCAGGATAGTTAACCCAAGTAACCTTAGGATGTTGCTCTAAAAATTGAGCAACTTTTAGAGCATTTTCAGAATGACGTTCCATACGTAAATGTAGTGTTTCCAAACCAATTAAAAATTCATGAACATTGTAAGGTGATACAGCTGAACCTAAGTCACGTAATAATTGAACACGTGCTTTAGTAATATATGCAGCTTCTCCGACATCATTAGTATATGAAATGCCATGATAACTTAGGTCAGGTTCGACTAATCCAGGGAATTTGCCGTTATCCCAGTTAAATTTACCACTATCTACAATAATGCCTCCTATTGACGTACCATGACCACCAATAAATTTAGTAGCTGAATGGATTACAACATCAGCACCGTGTTCGAATGGACGACATAAATAAGGAGAGGCAAATGTATTATCAATGACAAGTGGTAAACCATTATCGTGAGCAATTTTTGCTACTGCTTCAATATCTAATACATCAATGGCTGGGTTGCCAATAGTTTCGGCATAAATCGCTTTTGTTTTATCATTAATTACTTCATTAAAATTGTTAGGATCACTAGGGTCAACGAAGTGAACTTTAATGCCTAGCTTTTTAAATGTAATGTTTAATAAATTATAAGAACCACCGTATAGGTTAGATGATGCAACGATTTCTGAACCAGATTCCACAATATTGAGTAATGCAAGTGTGATAGCTGCTTGACCTGAAGAGGTCGCTAATGCACCGACACCACCCTCTAATTGGGTGATACGAGCTTCAAAGACATTCTGAGTTGGGTTCATAATTCGAGTATAAATATTACCTGGTTTAGCCAGTGAGAATAAGTCTTGAGCATGTTGTGTGTCATCAAAGACATAACTAGATGTTTGATAAATAGGGACAGCACGCGATTTAGAGAATTCATCGATTACTTGACCGGCATGAATTGTTTGTGTTTCAAATTTCCAATTTGGATGATTGTCTGTCATGAGTATTACCTCCAATTAATAGAATATTCTGATAATTTATTTTTAATTATTATACAGCACTTTAAAATGAAATCAAACTGAATTAGTAGGAATTAAGATGGGTTGGTGTAGAATTTTGAACGACTTATATATAGTGCATTAGCTAAACTCAAAAATAACTTAGAAAGAAGCTGTGACATAAAATTCTTGGATATGTAAAAAAGACAATTCCTAATTAAATAATATAGAAATTGTCTTCTTTAAGTATTTAAATGTTGTCTCTAACTATTATCACTATCTAGTTCTCATCTCGATTTGTAAACAAGTTAACTTATTAATTTCAGTTTGTAATCGACAATGTCTTCAATTGAACCATCTAAACGTTTAATTACAATGTGATCACTCGTAATGTCATTCGGACTTTGAACACCGACGGCAGCGGCAATGTTAAATAAGCCTTCATGTAAACTTGTGATATAGTTTGTCACACGATATTGCTTCTCATTGACAATTAACGCTTTCTCTTTCTTAGGATCTGTCGTTGCAACGCCGACAGGACATGTGTTCAAGTGACATTGTTGACTCATAATACAGCCAACACTAATCATCATACCGCGAGCGATATTAACTAAATCAGCACCTAATCCTAAGACAATTGCTACTTTATCTGGTGTAATTAACTTTCCTGAGGCAAAGATTTTCATTTTATCTCTGATTTGGTGGCGTTCTAACATTCCAGATACGATTGGAAGCGCGGTAAATAATGGAAGACCGACACCATCTTGTAATTCTTGGAACGTAGCACCGGTACCACCTTCACCACCATCAATGGTAATAAAGTCAGGATAAATGTTCATTTTAATCATTGTTTGCACGAGTGATTCAATTTCTTCCACTTTACTTACAACAATTTTAAAGCCTACAGGTTTCTGACCTAATTGGCGAAGTTTATCAACAAATTGTAATAAATCTTCAGGTGAGTCAATAAAGTCGAAGCGGTTTGGTGAATTGATCGTTTTATACGGTTCGATATTTCTAATTTTGGCAATTTCTTCTGTAACTTTATTGCCTTCCATATGACCGCCACGTGTTTTCGCACCTTGCGCCAGTTTAATTTCAAAGGCTTTAACTTCTTTGTGGTGTGCTGTTTTTAGAAATTGTTCGTCACTAAAGTTACCATCTTTATCACGAACACCGAATAGACCAGGCCCAATTTGAAAGATGAGGTCGCCGCCACCTTTAAGGTGATATTCTGACAAGCCACCTTCACCGGTGTTCATCCACGTGCCTGCACGAGCTAAGCCTTATGATAATGCAGTGATTGCACGACCACCTAATGCACCATAACTCATGCCTGATTGACCAACCAGTCGTTTTACTTTATAAGGATGTTCCAAATCATCGCCTAGAACGATGGCATTATCGTCCGTTAAGTAGTATGGATCAATGTCTGTTTGGTCACGATGTTCATCACGTTTGAATAATCGCTCGCTATCTACTTTATAGACAAATGTTGAAATCATAGCGTGATTATCAATTTGTAATTCATGACGTTGTAATGGGAACATGGTGTTACGTATGTAAAATCCATCTTGATATGCGCGTTGTGTCCCGAAACTAGACATTCGAGAATTGTATTTACCGGCTAGAACGATATTTGTGTACTGAATTCTTGAAAATGGTTTCCCCTCTGTATCATTCGCAAACAAATATTGGCGTAATTCCGGGCCAATCTTCTCTGCGAAGTAACGTACACGTCCTAGAACAGGATAATTACGTAAGACACTGTGTTGATCTTGTCCTTTATCTTTAAATAACAACACAAGTACCAAGCCGATTATTGAAAGTATGACAATAAATATCATTACGTTCACAATAAACTGCATTACTGTAAGTATAGAAATCACTATTATTTCTCCCCCTTCAAACCTTCTACAATTTAAATCATACACCAATGTAAATCTTTTACAATTTAAAATAAGAAGAAATTTACGATTTTTTAAAATTATTAATATGTTAGGTTAACAAATGGTATATGACATAGATGTATTTCGATGATAAAGTATGACTTACAAGATGTATGAGGTGACCTATGGAGAAAAGAAAAAAGGCAATCACGCATGAGGTTTCTACAAATCAATGGGGGAGTTCTCAAATAGTGAAGAAAGATTTCTTATTGATTCCTATTTACATCATGCTCCAGATTTTAGTACCTATTATTATTGTGTTTGGCGTTTTAGGTATCTATGCAATGATAACGCAAGATCCACCGCCACTTTATTTATATAATTTAACGTTAAGTATCAGTTTTGTCATTGCTCAATTTGTCGTTATCGTTTCATTTTTTGCGTTACATAAATATGATATTGCTGATGTCGCATTGAGACAGTATCGTATAGCTAAACGTCATTACATACCGTTAATCATTACAGTGACACTATTTGCACTACTACTGTTTTATGTGATTAATGTTGTAGCGCAGTATCTACCAAAGCCTATAGGTTATGATATTACACAGGCGCAACTTCGTTTAGAAGGCTTATTTAATCATCCGAGTGCAATTGTATTTACCTTTATTACTATGGTTGTGTTACAACCATTGATCCATGAATTAATTTATCGACATTTAATGATTCATGAACTTGGGAAAAGGCTAAACGTTAGTGTCGTCATTGTGTTGAGCATAGTGATTGAAGTAGGCGTACAGGTTTATGACTTTATATCCGTTATGGAAGTCATACCTTATTTCATATTATCATTAGGGGCGATCATTATATATCTGAGAACTGGCAAGAATTTAGCAGCATCATATCTGTATCATAGCTCTGTACAATTCATCTTATTTATTATTACAATGATAGAAAGATTCTTTTAAATATTGAGCATGATTAAACATACATCGTTAAAAAAGATAAGGAGAGACATATGACTTTTGAAAATGAACATGCGCAAGAAGCATCAAAGCAAGCACCATTCAAAAATGAATTTGCATCGAAACGAATTGTGAAACGTGATTTTTGGCTAATACCAGGATATTTAATCATTAATATTGTACTGCCGTTGATATTAACGATTGTTACAATGATCATGATTATGGCGATTACAGGGCAGACCTCCGAAGCGCCAATGATGAAGCAAGTGATGGGAATTAATCAAATCTTTGTTTTATTAGGGCAGTGCCTCTTATTACTATTGTTTTATTTAATGCATCGTAAGTCGCTCATCCCATTAGCAATTCAGCGCTTTAAAGATTTGAAAAAACATATCGTACTAATCGTTGTTGTACTCATTGCGATGTATTTGGCACAATATATATATGGTAACTTGATAGAATTATTACCTGAGAAATATCAGTTTAGTAATACTGAAAATAATAAACAAATCGAAGAACTCTTCAAGACAAAGTGGATTTGGCCCGTATTGTTCCTAGATATTGTTATCGTAACGCCAATTGTTGAAGAATTGCTCTTTAGACATTTAATTATTCATGAACTTGGTAAGAAATTAACATACGGCGCAATGTACGTTGTTTCAGTCGTGTTATTTGCTAGTTTACATGTGTTAAGTGCATCATCTCCATTTGAAATTGGTCCATATCTTATTATGGCAATTGGATTTGTGATCGCGTATCACTACAGTGGATGGAATTTAGCAACGACGATTACGTTACATATGATTAATAACTTAATATCGTATGTTACTATCATCATTCCGCTGATTTGGTAAGTGATGCATTAAATTAGAAGTAAGATACAGTGTTTCAAGAAATGTCAACTTGAAGACACTTATCTTACTTCTTTTTTTGTTATTATAGATATAAATAATACTCATGGGAGTGGGACAGAATTCTTTTGAATTCGTCGTCCGCTCCCAGCTTGTTTAGCTTGTAGAATTTCTTGATGAAATTCTCTTTGTTGGGGCCCCGCCCGCAAGGATGACTAGAACTGAGAAAAGCTTGATTTAAGCGCCTTCTCAGTTCAGTCAACTACTGCGAATTTGCTAATTAGCATGTTTATATTATTTATGTCCCAGACTGATTTTAATTTATTTTTAATCATAACAGTGTTTATTATGAGGAGGTTGGTAAAAGGATGTTATTAGATGTCAAAAATTTATCATATAAAGCGGATAGACGTATGATACTAAAAAATATTAACTTTCAATTAGCTGAGGGAGAAGCAGTTGCTATTATTGGTCCTTCTGGTAGTGGTAAGAGTACATTTTTAAAGCAAATCAATAATTTAATTAGCCCGACGGATGGGGAACTCTATTTAAAAGGGAAGCCATTTAACGATTATCCTCCTGAAACATTAAGAATGAAGATCAGTTATTTAATGCAACAGAGTCAGCTCTTTGGCGAAACCATTGGTGATAACATGTCATTTCCAGCGTTAGCGCGAGAAGACCGCTTTGATAAAGACAAAGCAATGGATTTACTAAAGAAAGTGAACTTAGGTCAATATGATTTGAATTCTAAAATTGAACATCTTTCAGGCGGCGAGCGTCAGAGGATTACGATTGCCCGTCAACTCATGTACCGTCCAGATATATTATTATTAGATGAATCTACAAGTGCGCTCGATACACAAAATAAGCAGACCATTGAAAATATGATTTTCGACATGGTAAAAGAAGGCGTATCCGTGTTGTGGATTACACATAGTGATGATCAAAGTATGAGACATTTCCATAGACGAATTACAATTAGCGATGGTGAAATCACGAAAGAGGAGGCTTTAAATCAGAATGAGTAATACAGCTCTTTGTTTAACTGCTTTATTATTATTAATTCCCATCTTTATTTCATATAAAGAAGGATTACATATTATTAAAGATTTAGTTGTAGCTTCCATACGCGCAGTTGTACAGTTGATTATATTAGGATTTATCTTGCATTATATTTTCAAAATTGATCAAGCGTGGATATTAATGTTAGCGGTATTAGTGATTATTATTAATGCGTCATGGAATACGATTAATCGTGCTTCGCCAGTAATGCATCATGTCTTTTGGATTTCGTTTATCGCCATTTTTATTGGAACAGCGTTACCTTTAACGGCTACTGTGTTGGCAGGGGCTATCGATTTTAAAGCCAACGAAGTCATTCCAATTGGAGGCATGTTAGCGAATAATGGATTAATTGCGATTAATTTAGCGTATCAAAACTTAGACCGTGCCTTTGTGAAAGACATTACCGATATTGAATCTAAGCTTACATTAGCAGCGACACCTAAATTGGCATCTAAAGCATCGATTAGAGAGAGTATACGTCTTGCAATCGTACCTACAATAGACTCGGTTAAAACATACGGTCTCGTTTCGATACCAGGTATGATGACAGGTTTAATTATTGGTGGTGTACCACCATTACAAGCGATTAAATTCCAATTACTTGTCGTGTTTATTCACACAACAGCGACAATCATGTCAGCCCTAATTGCAACTTATTTAAGCTATAATCAATTCTTTAACGTTCGTCATCAACTCGTTGCACGCAATAGCGCACTCAATGCACCTGATGAAGAAGCATAGACGAAATGAGAAGTAAGGGCGTAGGACAGAATTTTATTTCAATTCGTTGTCCTACGCCCTTACTTTTTTAGATAATATTTAAGAGTCATCCACCAATAGTATATGGAAATGAACGCCTTGTTTAGATGGTAATAGTGTGATTGCGCCATGATGATAATTCACAGCATCTTTAATAATCGATAAACCAATACCGTGTTGTGCTTTATGCGCTTTCGATGTATACGACTGTTTAAATAATGTATCTATATTTGAATGTGGTATGCCTTGACCATCGTCAACGTAATCAATCATTAACTTATTTTCAATTTTAGAAAAAGTCATTTGAATGTTAGGATTGATTTCATTATGATCAATACTATTGTTGATTAAATTAATTAATAATCGCTCGAAATATAATTTATTACCATAAAATGTGGCGTTATCTTCTAAATAAAAGTGACATGTTATAGAATCGTAACCGATAATGTGTGTGATTCGATTGACCGTGGATTGAATCGGAAAATCTTCTTTATCTTGTTTTGTCTGGTTTGTTTCCATATCAAACGTTTGGTTCAAACTATCAATCAAATCACTCATAAATGTTGCTTTCTCCGAAATAAGTTGAACATAGGATTGCGTCTGTTTATCGGCCTGGATGAGCTTAGAATAACCATAAATAGTTGTTAGTGGCGATTTCAAATCATGAGAAATTTGGCTAATCCATTTTGATTTGTAATATGAAATTTGGTTATGATAAAACTTATCAGACAACATTTGTTCATTTAATTGTGACAAAGAAGCATCCAATTCAGGATAAGTACGACGATTCTTAAATCGCTTTCGTTTCGACGTAGGCTGATGCAGTTTGCCTAACGATAAATTACCAATCCAGTCAATATAAAAAGATAACGGTCTTGTGAGTCGCTTCGAAATTAACATTGCCGTTAAAGCAATTAAGATGATGTTAACGATGATAAATGAGATGAACAGTAAAATATATGTGCTTTTACTATCATTGAATGCTTCGCCAAAATTATCATTCCACAATATCGTTCTTTGTCCTGGATTTCTTACAAAATGAAGTTCGTTGTTTGAAATCGAATAGTTGTAACGATTGAAATCAAGTGTAGCGATACTATCAAGCAGTTGTGACGTCTTGATTTCATGACCATTTGTTATTTTAGGTTGTTCAATGTTATCTTTATAAATATAAACAAGATAGGTTCCTTCTTTTGATATAACTGAATTCGCATTATTGATATTTTTTAACAGTGTTGATTTGATGTTTGTATGACGCTTTGACTCAGGATAGAGAATGTCGCCATTTTTTCGCACAAAATATAAGTCAACATGATGCTTTTCAGCAAGTGATTTCAGATTATCATTGGGTGCTTGAGTGATGCCATACGTTTCTAAGTATGTAGGTTCAATTTCATTAATATCCCAGTAAATATTGGGCAATACTTTAAAAAATAGTATGATCACTAAGATACATGTAATAGTAAAGTTTAGAAGGACAAATATCGTCATATACTTAAGAAATTTTAATGTGAATTTATTGATCATCGCGATCTTCCTTAAACATGTAACCTTTACTACGTACAGTTTTAATCATTTTAGGTGCATTCGGCGTGGCTTCAATCTTCTTCCGTAATGTTCTAATATGAACCATTAAAGTATTATCATCCACGCCGGTATCATATCCCCAGACTTTAGCGTAGAGCTGATCTTTAGTCAGTACTTGGTTTTTATTGTTAATAAGATAAGTTAATAAATTATATTCACGATTTGTCAGGTTGATCGGTTTGTCATTAACAAATACTTCCATACTGTTGAAGTTGATGGCTAAATCTTTATAATGGTACGTCGATTGATCTGTATCATTTAAATGTAAAGAAACTCTGTAGTACAACTCCATCGGATCAAATGGCTTTTTAATATAATCGACAGCCCCATGTTCAAATCCTTTATATACATCGATATTTGTTGTCTTCGCAGTCACTACGATAACGGCAGTATCCTTTAAATCAATATATTTAAGTAATTGATAACCGTCTTCAGATCTTAAGTTTAAATCCAATAATATAACCTGAAAGCTGAAATTCAATAGTTCATATTTTGCATCTTCAATATTATCGACAGACTTGATACGTTGTATCCCTTTCGTACTTAAAGATAATGTCATTAACGCATTAATATCTTTATCATCTTCAATAATGAGTACGTCGTCGTTCATGAATACCACCTCATTGTCTATCTTATACAACCTTTTAACATTTAACTATTCTGATAATGATGATTTAAGGAAAAATTAAGATTAAACTAAGTAGCATTTAATTTAAAAATTTTAGTATATAAGTAAATCAATAAGCAAAGGAGCAAATGAAATGAAAGTCATTTCCAATGTGCTTGGGTTTATCATACTTATCCTTGTTTTATTTAATATACTCAGAGTTTTAACAAGCTTAGTTGAATCGTATTTTAATATGAATTTTGGTATTGATGGTGTGCTACATAATCGTTACGTCATTTATGGTGCGCTCGCATTACTTGCCATTTGTGCCTTTCTACAAGAACTTATCGAACATCGATACAACAATAATGAACAAACCTTTTAAAACATAGGGGAAGAAAAATATAATTGAATATTATATAATGGAACAGTTACGAAATTTGAAGAACAGTGCGTAACTGTTTTTTTATGTAGAAATAATGACATGAAAGGAGAAAGAAATATGTCTGTCATGCGTATAGCGACATTTATCATTAGTGTGTTTATTGTGGGCATGGTTGAAATGATGGTCGCTGGAATTATGAATTTAATGAGCGATGACCTAGGTGTTTCAGAAGCGATTATCGGGCAACTGGTTACACTTTACGCATTAACCTTCGCCATATGTGGACCTATACTGGTTAAATTAACGAATCGATTTCCTGCACGTCCCGTTCTTTTATGGACTTTAGTGGCCTTTGTCGTAGGGAATGGTATTATCGCCATTGCACCTAACTTTACGATTCTAGTCGTTGGACGAATATTATCTTCAGCTGCAGCATCTTTAATTATCGTTAAAGTCTTAGCATTAACAGCTATGCTGACAATACCTAAGAATAGAGGTAAGATGATTGGCGTAGTTTATACTGGATTTAGTGGGGCCAATGTCTTTGGTGTGCCAATTGGTACGATGATTGGTGACTGGGTTGGCTGGCGTTTTACGTTCGTGTTTATTATTGTTATCAGTCTTATTGCCGGCTTATTAATGTTGAAATATCTTCCTACAACGACAGAACTTAATCAAGCCAATCGAATGTATAATAACGTTTCTGAAGATAATCAAGTCACATCTCATATTGTTCGACCAATTGAAATCGTTAAGTTTCTTGCGATTACATTACTTATTTTAATTGCCAATTCAGTGACATTTGTATTTATCAATCCACTTATTTTGGAAAATGGTCATACCATGGGCTATGTATCATTAGCGCTACTCGTTAATGGTGTTGCCGGCGTTGTTGGTACATCAATGGGTGGTGTACTCGCTGATAAATTAACAAGTAAACGTTGGTTAATCATTGCGTTTACTGTGTTTATTGTAGTTATGCTTGCAATTAATTTAGTATTGTCAACAACGGTGTTATTACTCGTAGCGCTCTTTATTTGGAATATCGTACAATGGAGTACTAATCCAGCAATACAAAGTGGTATCATCGAACATGTTGAAGGTGACACAAGTCAAGTGATGAGTTGGAATATGTCTTGTCTGAATGCAGGTATTGGTATAGGTGGTATTATCGGTGGCCTTGTTGTATCAAATACGAATGTTGAAGCGGTCACATTTGTCAGTGCCTTTATTGGCTTACTAGGACTTATCATCGTACTTACATTGAAAAATGTACATTATGCTAAAAACTAAGTGTATCTTATGATTGAATATAGAAGAGGTTGAGACATAAGTAATAAGATAATGTGCTACTTTGTGAATTCACAGTAGCTGACTGAACTAAGAAGGCGCTTAATACAAGCTGGGAGCGAGTCCGGGACAAAAATAATCTAATGAAGCTATTTTGCAAATTCGCAGTAGCTGACTGAACTGAGAAGGCGCTCAAATCAAGCTTTTCTCAGTTCTAGTCATCCTTGCGGGGGTGGGACGACGAATTCAAAAGAATTCTGTCCCGCTCCCTTTTTTTAATTATTGTATATGTGTGGTTCTGTGTGGTCGATTGAATAGGGTGCGTAGGGCATGGTACCTGTTGTGGCATAATGAACGATGTCATTTATCATACGTTTGCTTAATTCAATATCGGAAGTGTGCAATTTGATGTTATGCGCCTTAAGTATAGCCATCTTACCAAACCAAAAGACGACGTCTAAAATATGATAGGCGCTTGCGAAATCAACATACTCAGGTCGAGCCCAATCAAATCGTATTAGCCAACGACGCGGATTCTCACGCATTTGGTGTAACAAATTAAGTGTCGGTCTTATAAAATATAACGCTGTCACAGCTTCAGCTTGTTGTTGACCCGTTTGAACATGATTAAAATCAACGTTGATATGATTCAATTTCATCACATTAACAAAACGCTGTGGCTCAAGTTTACGTGATTCATTGCGGATATAACAATCACCTTCATCCTTTGTGTAGCCTAACACAACAGGTTTATTAAAGTGAGCAAGTGGACGGCACATCGTTGTCTCGTTAATCGGTTGATATATTAATTCTAAGCCTTTGGATTTGCCACGTGCTTGTTCATCATATGCCATTAACTGTAGCAATGCTTGCGTGTCTAAATCGTGTATGCTTTTTCCGGAGAAGTGCTGTTGGATTAAGGCATCGAAGTGTTTAGCTTTGTGCACACCTGTTTCTACGGAATCTAGCTGTAATACGCCACTTAATAACATGACTTGGTGGTAATAGTGATCCAGTTGCGGTTGCTGCATTAAAGCTTGAATACTCATACTGCCTGCGGATTGTCCGCATAATGTGACATTGTTAGGATCGCCATCAAAGTATTCAATAAAGTGTGCAACCCATTTTAATAACGCAATCTGATCAGATAGGCCGTTATTTTTATCATACTGCGCATTAAAATAAGACCAATCTAGAAAGCCTAAGGCACCTAATCGATAGTTAAATGTAATTACAATGACATCATGTTGGGCAACAATATGTTCTGGTGTATATAATTCGGCCGAACCGTGACCATTCACAAAGCCACCACCATAAAAATAAATGATAACAGGCTTCTTAGATTTACCAGACGATTGACGCCAAATATTTAAATATAAACAATCTTCATCCTGTTTGAACGTATGTTGTTTAGATGAAAAGAATGTTTCTAACTTATTGTACGGTTGTGGTGGGATGGCTCTAAAGCGCGTTGCATCAACTAACGTATCATAGCTATATCGTGGGCTAGCATGTTTGAAACGGCGATTACCAATCGGCGGCTGTGCATAAGGTATACCTAGAAATTGTTCTATATTATGATGTGTTACCCCTTGAAAGGAACCAGCTGTTGTATTAATCGTTACCACTAAATCATCACCTACACTTACGAATTAATTTAACTATACCATGACGTATGAATGTAAAAATAGATTGGGACAATGAAATTAAAATTTGTGCTATATCATATTAAAAAACCTAAGTATGCGCAAAGGCATACTTAGGATGGTCAGATTAATTATTCTGTTGTTCAGCTTCTTTTCTATCAGCTTCTTGTTGTTCTGCTTCCATTGTATCTTCTTTCATTTGTTTATTGATTTTCTTAGCGCGTTTATAATAAACACTCTTGAAGTGGCTTGTAATACCAATTCTATAGAAGACAAGTGCTAACACGATAATAACTAAGAAATCATAAGGATAATGAATAAAGTTCATACCTTTAAACTCTTTACTACCGATAAATGACATACAAGCCAATAGGATTAAGTATACGATAATCCACATACTACCGCCGATTTGCTTTTTAGTGTTTTTCCAATTCATTTTATATTCATAGAAGAAATAAATTGGTAATCCTAAAATAATGATGAAAATAACTTCGGCAGTTGTTGGCCACATTGCCCAATAAATTGCTAATGACGCAAGTACAAAGGATAATGGTGCCATCACTTTTAACATAGCGCCTCGGAATGGACGATGCAATTTAGGTCCCATTTCACGTAATGACATGACGGTTGTTGGACCTGTTAAGTAAGCGACTAGTGTTGCTGTTGAAATAACGGCAGCAAGTACGCCCCAATCACGGAATAATGTAACCATAACCATACTGATGATGGCATTAAATACGATAGCTACTCGTGGGATATTATACGTTGTGTTAATTTTACCTAAGAATTTAGGAATATGACCATTACGTTCCATCGCGTTTAATACGCGACCAGTAATCGCAACGAATGATACGCCAGTACCGAATGGTGACACAACCGCTTCGATGTATAGCAAGATAGCTAACCAGTTAATGCCTAATAGGATTGCCATATCTGCGAATGGTGAATTGAAGTTAATACCACTCCAACCGTGTTCGCTAATCATTGATTGTGGCATTGATGTAATAAATGTGCTTTGTAGTATGATGTACAAAATGGCACTTAATGTTAAAGAAATGGCAATACCACGTGCAATATTCTTTTCAGGGTTCTTAATTTCTGATCCCATATTAATGATGGTTTGGAATGCATTAAATGAGAAGATAATCCCTGATGTTGTTGTTGCCGCAAAGATAGGTGCACTACCATACGGCATAAATTCGCCTATAGAAGAACCGTAATTGCTTGTGTCGAAACCTGAAAGCATTAACATAATAATTGTTAATAACGGTACACCTAATTTAAAGAACGAAATTAAACTTGTGAATGATGTTAATAATTTAACAGACCAATAGTTTAATAATGAAAAAATAATGATAATGACGTACACAGCGAATAAACCTGTTGTACTAATTGAGCCATTATGCATTAATGCAGAAGTTGGTTTCGCCCAATCCCATGGCCATGAACTGATATATTGAACAGCAGACACAGCTTCAATAGGAATGATTGTAACTAATGATACCCAGTTTGCCCAAGCGGCAATAAAGCCTAGCAATGAACCGTGTGAATATTGAGCATAGTTACTCATACCACCAGATTGAGGGAACATTGTTCCTATTTCGATATAGTTATAAGAAATCGTTCCTATAACGATAAACCCGATAATCCAAGATAATATGGCTGCAGGACCAGCTGCAGAAGAAGCTTCCCATGCACCAAATAACCAGCCTGAACCAATTAAACTTCCTAATCCTAACAAAACAAGTTGGACCAGATTGATTTTACCTTCGTTATTATTTTGTCCCATAAATACTCCTTTATGTTATTTTAATATTCATCAAAAATGATACGTTATAATTATACGCTTATCATTTCATTAGTCAATTTATGATTTTGTAAATTTACAAATGATTGTGTTATAAATAGTTATTGGTTGACTTAAATAATATAATGATTGTATTGTTATCAAACTAACGATATGGGGTGACTAAGGTGTCAGAGAAACAATCCGATAAACAGGTGTTAACTTTTCTTGAAAAGGAGAGTCAGTGGCAAGAAGCTTATCAATATTTAAGAAATTTAATCTTTAATGAGTCAGAATTAGAAGAAACATATAAATGGATGCATCCGACTTATACAATTAATGATAAAAATGTTATTACGATCCATGGTTTTAAGCATTATGTAGCCTTATTGTTTCATAAAGGTGCAATTTTAGAAGATAAATATAAATCGTTAATTCAGCAAACAGAGCGTGTTCAAGCAGCAAGACAATTACGTTTTGAAACATTAGATGAGATTAAACTGCGTCGAGACGAAATTTTATATTATATTGATGAAGCCATTAAAACAGAAAAAGCGGGCAAGAAAGTTGAAATGAAGAAGACAGAAGACTATGACATGCCTGAAGAATTACAACAAGCATTTAATGATGATCCAAAATTAGAAGAGGCATTTTATCAATTAACGCCTGGCAGACAGCACCAGTACATGTATCACATTTCACAAGCGAAACGTAGCCAAACAAGACAAAATAGAGTTGAAAAGTATATCGACCATATTCTTGAAGGTAAAGGCATGTACGATAAATAAAAAGAGAATAAAAAAAGATCGGGACATAATGTGTTTTAAGACGACCGTCAAACGACGTCTTAAAAGTAGGATCATCGGCAGAGCCACTCACGATTCGACAAAATTTGAAAAAATTTTACTCGTCGTTCGGTTCTGCTTAAATCCTAAACATTTATGTCCCGATTTCTCTTCAATTAGCCATTTAATTTAACTAAAATTTTAGCTTGTGATTTATCATTTACTAATTGTTCGAATCCAGATTGAACAATATGTTCTAATTCGATTTCATCTGTTACGACGCTCTTAACGTCTAAGCTTCCGTTCGCAATTAAATCAATTGTTTGTTGGAATGTAGTAGGTGAGTAAGCAATTGTAGATGTCAATTGAACACCTGAGTTAGTTAATAACATTGGGTCGAAATCAACTGCATGTGCAAAGATAGATACGATAACAACAGTACCTCTTGGACGTGTTACTTGAATTGATTGAGATAATGTTACACCAACACCAGCAACTTCAAATGTTACATCTACACCGTTGTCAGTATGTTCATTAATAAAGTCTACAGGATTTGTGTTACCAGAATTGACTACGTGAGTCGCACCGACTTCTTTCGCTTTAGCTAGGCGTTCTTCAGATAAATCAAATACAAAGATTTTACTTGCTCCAGCTGCTTTAGCCGCAACAATTGTTAATAAACCAATTGGGCCAGCACCAAATACTGCAACTGTATCTCCAAATAATAATTTACCTTCTTTAACTGCTTGAACCGCAACGGCTGTTGGTTCAACTAATGCACCTTCTTTATCTGATACGCTTTCAGGTAATGCATAGACATTCTCTTCTGGTGCATTTGTAAATTCAGCAAAGCCACCGTCAGAACCTAAACCGATAAATGAATAGCCATCATATAAATCAACGCTTTCATCTTTCTCATGTTTAGATACAGTTGGGTTAACAACGACGCGATCGCCTTTTTTATATTTTGTAACGTCTTTACCAACTTCTTCAACAACGCCTGAGAACTCATGTCCTAAAGTAACAGGTGCTTTTTGTCCAAGTAGTGGATCAGGTTTATCTGTAGAGATGAAGACTGGTCCTTCTAAGTATTCATGTAAATCAGTTCCGCAAATGCCGGCCCATGATACTTTTACTTTTACTTCGTTGTCTTTTAATTGCTTAGGTTCACGATCTTCCACGCGAACATCTTTTTGACCATACCATACTGCTGCTTTCATTATTACAACATCCCTTCAATAAATACTTATTACACTTATAGACTAATACTATTGATATTAGAATGCAATTTTGAATCCAGCTTTAAATGATTTATTTGAATAAATATGACAATTTGATGAATTTTATTGTAGGCAACTTTATTTTTAAATATTTTTTATCACAATCATGCTTGAATAAAACTTAAAAAATTGCAATTGTGAACATTTTTAATCATTTTATATAAAAAATGTTTCAAAAAATTATATAGGGTATATAAAAATTAAAGATGGAAAACGCTCGAATGATATTCCAATTGAATTTAATAAAATTTTATGAAGCAAAGGCCGTGTGGCTCTTGTTTAACTTATTACGTATTTGTTTAACAATGGGACTACTGGCCTTTTGTATTTTGAGCTTTTTTATCTTGCAACAATAGGGAGGAGCAATCTAATGACGCTAAGTATTAAGAACTTAACAAAGATTTATGCTGGCAATAAAAAAGCTGTAGATAATATTTCATTAGATATTGAATCAGGTGAATTTATTGCGTTTATTGGGACAAGTGGTAGTGGGAAAACGACTGCTTTACGAATGATCAATAGAATGATTGAAGCTACTGATGGGACAATTGAAATGAATGGCAAGAATGTTCGAAATATGAATCCAGTTGAATTACGCCGTAGCATTGGGTATGTAATTCAACAAATTGGATTGATGCCACATATGACTATACGAGAAAACATCGTGTTAGTACCAAAGTTGCTTAAATGGTCTAAAGAAAAGAAAGATGCTAAAGCGAAAGAGTTAATTAAACTTGTAGATTTACCTGAAGATTATTTAGATCGCTATCCATCTGAGTTATCAGGTGGTCAACAACAACGTATTGGTGTTGTGCGTGCATTAGCGGCTGAACAAGATATTATCTTAATGGACGAGCCTTTTGGTGCATTAGATCCGATTACGAGAGATACGTTACAAGATTTAGTTAAAGACCTTCAGAAAAAGTTAGGCAAAACATTTATCTTCGTTACACATGATATGGACGAAGCAATTAAACTTGCAGACCGAATTTGTATTATGTCTAAGGGGAAAGTTGTGCAGTATGATACACCAGATAATATTCTTAGAAATCCAGCGAATGATTTCGTAAAAGAATTTATTGGTCAAAATAGATTAATTCAAGATCGTCCAAATATGAGAACTGTTGAAGATGCAATGATTAAACCGGTCACTGTTAACGCAAATGACACATTGAATGACGCGGTCAATATTATGAGACAGAGACGTGTAGATACGATTTTTGTTGTAAATAACCATCAACATTTACTCGGATTTTTAGATATTGAAGATATCAATCAAGGTTTACGCCAACGTAAAGAATTAATCGATACGATGCAGCGTGATGTTTATAAAGTACATATTGATTCTAAATTACAAGACTCTGTACGTACGATACTTAAACGAAATGTAAGAAACGTACCGGTTGTAGATAATGATAATGCACTCATTGGTCTGATTACACGTGCAAATCTTGTTGACATTGTTTATGACTCTATTTGGGGTGAACAAGATGATGAGATGATTTTATCTGATACACATATGAATGCCGTTCAACGTGAAAATGAGTTAGGTCATATCAATAAAAAAGAACAAGCACAAGAAAGACCTCATGACGCGACGTCTAAACAGCAAGATGTCACAGACAGATTAGACACACAAGATGTAAAGGATTCTGACCAATCAGGAGTTGATCGCTAATGCGCCAATTTTTCCAAGAATATGGAAGCCAACTCGTATCAAAAACGATTGAACACTTCTACATATCTATTATCGCACTGTTAATTGCGATTGTAGTTGCGGTACCACTAGGCATTCTATTATCTAAGACTAAGCGTACTGCAAATGTAGTGTTAACGATTGCGGGTGTGCTTCAAACGATACCGACGTTAGCCGTATTAGCCATTATGATTCCAATCTTTGGTGTAGGTAAGACGCCAGCGATTGTCGCATTATTCATTTATGTATTATTACCCATTTTAAATAACACTGTTCTAGGTGTACAAAATATTGATAAGAATATCATACAAGCTGGAACAAGTATGGGTATGACGAAGATGCAGTTAATGAAAGATGTTGAATTACCTTTAGCCTTACCACTTATCATTAGTGGAATACGTTTATCTAGTGTTTACGTTATTAGTTGGGCAACATTAGCAAGTTATGTTGGTGCAGGTGGACTAGGTGATTTAGTCTTTAACGGCTTGAATTTATATCAACCGCCAATGATTATCAGTGCTGCCATTCTAGTAACATGTCTCGCATTACTTGTAGATTTCATACTTTCTTTAATTGAAAAGTGGGCTGTGCCTAAAGGGTTAAAAGTATCTAGATAAATACAAAGGGAGGATTTTAAAATTATGAAAAAGCTTAAATTGACTTTCATACTTCTTGCAATGTCTCTCATCGTATTATCTGGATGTAGCTTACCAGGATTAGGCGATGGTGACGGGAAAGATAGTGTGAAAATTACTGCCACAGAAACAAGTGAAACGAAAATTATGGCAAACATTGAAAAGTTAATGATAGAACATTATACAAACGGCAAAATTAAACCTACAATTGTTGGTAATTTAGGATCAAGTATTATTCAACATAATGCGTTACAACGCGGAGATGTGAATATGTCTTCAGTTCGATATACAGGGACTGAATTAACAAGTGTACTGGATGCACCACCAACTAAAGATACGAAAAAAGCAATGTCAGAGTCACAAAGATTATTTAAAGAAAAATACAATCAAAAATATTATGACTCATTTGGATTTGAAAATACGTATGCATTTATGGTGACCAAAGACGTTGCTGAGAAATACAATTTAGAAAAAGTATCTGACTTAGAAAAATATAAAGATGACTTACGTCTAGGTATGGATACACAATGGATGAACCGTGCAGGTGATGGCTACCCAGCTTTCCAAAAAGAATATGGATTCAAATTTGCGAGTGCGCGTCCAATGCAAATTGGTTTAGTGTACGATGCATTAAAAAATAAAAAATTAGACGTGGCAGTTGGTTATTCAACTGATGGACGTATTGCTGCGTATGATTTAAAAATTTTAAAAGACGATCGTAAATTCTTCCCACCTTATGATGGAAGTCCATTGGCAACTGAAAAATTAATTAAAGATCATCCTGAAATTGATGAAGCATTGAAAAAATTACAGGGACAAATTAGTACGAAAGAAATGCAAAAACTAAATTATGAAGCGGATGGCAAAGGGAAAGAACCAGCCGTTATTGCAGAAGAATATGTGAAAAAACATAACTATTTTGAAGATGATAGTAAGAAAGGTGGTCAAAAATAATGAAAGGTAACTTGTTAAGCTCGCTTTATGAATACTATACCTTAAACTTTGGCTATCTCATGGAACTCTTTTTCAAGCATTTATTAATGTCTATTTATGGTGTTTTATTTGCTTGTATTATTGGTATTCCGATAGGGATTTTAATTTCAAGATATACGAAATTGTCATGGCCTATCATTACTATTGCGAATATTATTCAAACCGTACCAGCAATTGCAATGTTAGCAATACTCATGTTGGCGCTTGGATTAGGACCTAACACTGTAGTGTTTGCAGTATTCTTATATGCGTTACTTCCGATTATTAAGAATACGTACACAGGTATCACTGAAGTGGACTACAATATTAAAGATGCAGGTAAAGGCATGGGTATGACTAAAAATCAGGTTATGCGCATGATTGAGTTGCCATTGTCCTTATCCGTTATTATCGGCGGTATTCGTATTGCGCTAGTTGTAGCGATAGGTATTGTGGCCATTGGCTCATTTATTGGGGCATCAACATTAGGAGATATCATCATACGTGGTACGAACTCTACTGACGGTACTGTATATATCCTTGCAGGTGCCATTCCAATAGCATTCATCGCGATTATTATCGATTTAGGATTACGTTTCTTAGAAAAGAAACTTGATCCAACGAATAAAAATAAAAAACGCGAGAATCAAGTACAAAGTATCAATTAATGATGCTCACCACATACAGTAATACTTTGATTTCAATCATTAGAAGTATTGACGTAAGTGTGTGAAATGGAATGAACGATTTGGCTATAGCAGTTTGGAATAAACAGAAAAGGGAGTGGAACAGAAATAAAATTTTTCAAAATTTATTTCGTTGTACCACCCCGGCAAGGTTGACTAGAATTAAAAAAAGCTTGTTACAAGTGCATTTTTAATTCAGTCAACTACTGCCAATATATAAAGAAAGCCTGAGACATCAATTTTTGTCCCAGGCTTTCTTTATATCTAGAATAAGATTGACGCTAATGGTGGAACGATGACAACGATAATGACACCAACGATAACTACGGCAATACTGCCCATAGATTCTTCAGTTTCACCAAGTTCTTTAGCTGCAGCTACACCCAATGTGTGACCACTTGTACCAAGTGCTAAGCCACGTGCGATTGGATTTGATATTTTAAACCACTTAACAATTTTAGTACCTAATGCAGAAATGACAACGGCATTAAGGATGACTGCTAATGATGTTAGCTCTTTGACACCACCAATACCTTCAGATACTGGAAGGGCAATGGCTGTTGTAGCAGCCTGAGGTAACATTGAAGCACTGATTTGATCTCCTAAACGGAATACAGTAGCTACTAAGTATATTAAAATTAATGCGATTAACGTACCAATTGCGATCCCACCAAAAATTTGTAACCAATATTTTTTGAGGACATCACGTTTTTTATATAAAGGGATAGCAAAACTAATGGTTGCTGGTTCTAAGAAGAAGTTAATAATATCCCCACCAATTTTATAATGTTCATAGCTAATGCCTGTTACTTTTAAGAATACAATTCCCGCAACCATAGCTACGAATAGCGGTGCTAATAAGAAGAAACCATTCGTTTTTTTATAAAAATATTGTGCAATAACAAATGGTATTAATGAAACTAAGATACCAAAATAAGGTGTTGTTATACCTAAATGCTCTACCATTAGTTACCCTCCCCAAGTTTAGTTTGTTCGTTTTGTTCTTTAGATGGGAACAATGTTTTTGTTACGAATAATTGTGAAACAAATCCGATACATATTAGTAATAATAATGTTGAAATAATGATTAATAATAATATTAAAATTGGATGTTGGCTTAGTATTGGTAAAGAATTGATAACAGAAATTCCAGCCGGCACGAATAGGAAGCTAATGCTATTCGTTAATGCTGTACCCACATCTTCAACTTGGCCTAGTTTAACAATACCAGTGCATAATAGGATGAATAGTAAAACAAGTCCTATAACTGATGCTGGCATTGGAAATGGTATGAAACTTTCAATGATTTTCGAAATAAATAATACGATAGCAATGGTTAATGCTTGCTGAAAGAAATTATACGTTTTCGTCAACTTATGATTACTTTTGCGTGCATTACTTTGTGATTGTTCATTTGCCATATTTTAACGCTCCCTTTCTCTTTCCCTTACAAACAGGATATTATGAAAACGTTTACTTTTGTGTCTTTTGGCAGTGACTTGCAAAAATTCGTATGTGAGTTGCATCATATTCAACTTGAAAATCAAAAGAATGCATCAACGATAAATGTATGTGATTCAAACAATAAAAAAGTATTTAACCATGGATGAAGTAAGACCTAGAACGTCATCTTGACTTCATCAGATTAAATACTAATGCTATGAATATGTTTAATAATGAATATTTTAAATTTATATTAGGCAAGTCCAATTTCATGTTTAAAGGTCTTCATAAATGAACGACTGACTTGAAATTTATCGCCTGATGACATAGTGACTTGATAAGTATAATTGAACCAATGCTCAACACTATCAATATGCATTTTATTAATGATAGTGGCACGATGAATTTTAATAAATAGATGACTTGGCAATTTCTTTTCATAGTAATTTAGTGGCTCAGTTGTTTGATACGTGCGCTGTGTTGTATTAATGGTTGTGATACCATTGTTGACAGAAACGGCTGTGATGTCATCGATTCGAATCACGTAGATGCGTTCGTTCATTTCGATGGGTAATACCGTCTGATCACCATGATGACTGTCATCCGTTTGCAACGATGGCGTTGGAGATTCAATCGTTGTTTGACTAAATCCTTGCTTATTGGACGTCGCCTGCTTAACTTTATTTACTGCTTGTTCGATACGCTCGAGTTCAAACGGTTTAAGGATATAATCTATTGCATCAAGTTCAAAGGCTTTAACTGCGAATGTGTCATGTGCTGTTGCGAAAATAATATGTGGGGGATGTTTCATTTTTTTGATTTTTTGTGCTAAATCAATACCACTTTCATCCATAAGATTAATATCTAAAAAGACTAAATCATAGGTTTCAGATAAAAGTTTTTCTAATGTTTCTTCAATATTTTCTGCCTCATCAATAACGTTAAATCCTGAGATTTCATTGAGTAAATAATGAAGCTCATTGCGAGCTAATGGTTCATCATCAACAATTAACGTCTTCACTTAAATATCCTCCTTTATAACATGTGTTGGTATATGGCAACTTACCGTCGTTCCTAGTTCGGTTGAATCAAACTGTAATCCTGCTGTTGTACCGTACAATCCAATTAAACGTCTGTTTAAATTTTCTAAGGCACTTCCTGTTCCTGTCTCTGAGTCAACACTCATTTGTCCGATTAATGGTAACTTATGATCCTCAATTCCATTTCCATTATCACGAACCATTAATGTTAATACGTCGTCATCATAGTGTGCATGCACATCAATGATGTTATCTTTTCGACGATGTTTAAAGGCATGCTTTATCGCATTTTCAACCAAGATTTGAATAATGAAAGGTGGGATGAGCACATGATGACAAGCGGCATCAATGTGATATTTAATCGTAAAGCGATCAGGGAATCGAGCTTGTTCTAATGCTAAATAGGCCTCTACTTGTTGTAACTCTTTATCTAATGTAATGGTGTTATTACGAGCACCTTGTAGATTGGATCTAAAGAATTGACTCAATTGTAATAATAACTTTCTAGCCTTTTCACTATCAATACGTACGAGTGCTGAAATCGTATTAATCGCATTAAAGAAGAAGTGGGGATTAACTTGTGCTTGTAGCGACTTGATTTCAGCATCTTTTAATAGCTTACTCTGCATTTCCGCTTGTCCCAATTCTAATTGACTTGAAAAGATGTCAGCTAAACCACGTGCCAGTTGTTTCGTTGATGTCGTATTGTCATATTCATTAGTGAAATAAAATTTTAATGTTCCAACGACTTCTTGGTTGGTCATTAAAGGGATAACAATCGCAGATTCTAAAGCACAATTCGGGTTATGGCATCCGATTTCTTCTTTGGAATGGGCTTCTTTTAATTGTCCCGTTTGAATCACTTCCTTAGATAAATCGGTAATAATGGCCTTTTTAGCAACGTGATGGTCACTAGCGACACCAACATGTGTTAAAATATCCTTTCTATTTGTGATGGCGACTGCCGATACATTCATTAACTTTAGAATAATTTCAGCAACTGGACGTGCAGACTGTGCCGTTAAACCGGATCTGAAATAAGGTAAAGTTTTATTGGCTATTTCAAAGACATCATGGGTTTGAATCGCACGTGTTTGCTCTTCTTGTTTCAATGTTGAAAGGATAATGGATAAGAAGATAGCTGTCCCAATACTGTTAATCAAAATCATAGGTAATGCAATAAATTGAACAAGTGACCATGCAGCAGTTGTATCATTGGCAAAAATCAGAATACATGCCATTTGAATGGCTTCGTTTAATGCGCCAATTAAAGCACCCATTAAAACAGTTGGATAAGTATAACGACGCATCGTACGGTAACCATAAAATCCCGATATGAGTGCGATAATTATAGATGAAATAAGGTAAGTATACGCATTTGCACCGCCGATATAAAGGCGAAATAGCCCTGATACAATACCGACAATAATTGCTACAAAAGGACCACCAATTAAACCTGACATCCCAATTGTTAATACACGCGTATTTGCCATAGAAGCATCGTCGTTAAGGTGGTAATAAATATTACTAGATACAATATGTCCATTTTCAATTTCAATGCCAGTGAAATTTGAAGTGATAGCAAATAGGACGAATAATATAGTCAATTGCCATTGAGAACGTAATTTGTCGCGTTCGCCCATCATCGTTTTAAAGTGATTAATATTCATTAATATATAAGCAATAATAATAATTAACCCTACACGTTCAAGCAATAATATAAATAAATTAAACATTGTAAGCACCTATTCATTGTAGTTTCAGTTAAAATACTTGTTCTTTCTTTAATTATAATATGGATAATTTTAACTTAATAGTTTAAAATTAAAAGTTATAATTTATAGGTATCTAATAATTGGTTTATTGCGCTTTTGAGTATGTTATGAAAAATAATTATTGAAAAAATTAGAGTATTTTATTAAGTCATTTCTTCTTAATTATGATAAGGTTTTCAATATAAACTAATTTCTTAAGTGAGTGTTGTATCTTTCATAAGCGAACGTCAGATGATGTAAGGCAGGATACGCATGTTAATAAATTATAGAAATAGGGAACTTATTAAATAGTGCTACATAAAATATATGACACTCAAAGAAATGATTTACGATGAGGTAAATCTACTTGAGTAGATTAGTTTTAGGGTAATTTAGGAGGAATTTTTCGAGATGGAGTCTTCAAAACAATTTAGGGGAGATAATAAATTACTAATTGGTATTATCATTGGTGTACTTACGTTCTGGTTATTTGCACAATCATTAGTTAACGTTGTACCAACGTTGCAATCATCATTTAATACAGACATGGGTACGATTAATATTGCCATTAGTTTAACAGCATTATTCTCTGGATTATTTATCGTAGGTGCAGGGGATATTGCAGACAAATTAGGTCGAGTGAAAATGACATACATCGGCTTAGCATTAAATGTTATTGGATCATTGTGTTTAATCATTGCACCTGTCGCATGGTTACTATTAGTAGGTCGTGCGTTACAAGGTTTATCTGGTGCTTTAATTATGCCGTCAACACTTGCGATCATTAATGAATATTACATAGGAAAAGAAAGACAACGCGCTGTAAGTTACTGGTCTATAGGTTCTTGGGGCGGTAGTGGTATTTGTTCATTATTTGGTGGTTTTATGGCCTCAACCATTGGTTGGCAGTGGATTTTTATTGTTTCAATTGCACTTTCAATTTTAGCCTTTTTCTTAATTAAACATACACCCGAGACTAAAGTTGAACCTAGTGAAAATGAAACTAAAGCTAAATTTGACGTGACTGGTTTAATATTATTAGTTATCACACTATTAAGTGTTAACGTAATGGTTACGCAAGCTGCAGATCGTGGATTGTTCTCACCAATGATTTTATCACTTGGCGTTGTATTTATTGTTGCAGGTATTCTATTTATCATAAGAGAATTGAAAACGGAAAATCCACTTGTTGATTTTCATATTTTCAAAAATAAAGGCTATAGTGGTGCGACATTATCAAACTTCATGTTAAACGGTGTTGCTGGTGGTACACTTATTGTTGTTAATACGTATTATCAAAGTCAATTAGGTTTTAGTTCATTACAAGCAGGATTAATCTCAATCACGTACCTTGTAGCCGTGCTTATCATGATTCGTGTCGGTGAGAAATTATTACAAAAACTAGGTGCTAAAAAGCCGTTATTAGTAGGTAGTGGTTTCTCATTCTTAGGACTATTACTATTATCGTTAACATTCTTACCAGATATTGCTTATATTATTTCAAGTATTATAGGTTACTTATTATTTGGTATTGGTTTAGGTACTTATGCGACACCTTCTACAGATACTGCCGTTGCGGAAGCACCTGACGACAAAGTAGGGGTGGCATCGGGATTATATAAAATGGCATCATCTTTAGGTAACGCGTTTGGTGTTGCGATGTCTAGTACTATCTTTGGATTTGGCGCATCATTCATGAATTTACAATTAGGTGGCGCCGCTGGTGTGTTATTTAATGCCGGTATTGCCTTAACCGCATTTATAGTTATCTTGATATTAGTACCGAAGAAACTTAGTACAAATTAATCGGGACAGTTCGTTTTATCAATATATTAAAGCGTTTATACTTCATTAAGATACCGAACTCAATTTGAGTTCGGTATGTTTTTTTTAATTGAAATGTGATTCACGATTAGTTATCTAAAAATTATGAATATTGTGTTTATAATATTGACGCTTAATCACTAAAGTAGTATTTTAAAAACATCATTAGAAAAAGGAGTCATGACTTATGAAAATAGCAATTGCAGGTTCTGGTGCATTAGGAAGCGGATTTGGTGCGATGCTATATCGCCAAGGGTATGATGTAACATTAATCGATGGATGGGAGCCACAAGCGACAGCAGTCAAACAAGATGGGTTACATATAGATATTAATGGTGAAGCACATCATCTTAAAATGACGATGTATCCACATAATGCTATTCCACAGGATGCACAATTTGATGTTATCTTTTTATTCACTAAAGCGATGCAGTTGCAAGATATGTTGACGCACATTAAAGCACACATTCATGACAAGACGATTATGGTTTGTACGATGAATGGTTTGAAGCACGAACGTTTAATTAAGCAATATGTGAATGAAGCGCGTATCGTACGTGGCGTTACGACATGGACTGCCGGACTAGAATCTCCAGGACATACACATTTAATGGGTGCAGGGCCAGTTGAAATCGGTGCACTCGTACCTGAAGGTCAAGCTAATGTTGACGTGGTATATGACCTCTTAGCACAATCAGGTCTTAACCCACATAAAAGTGAGCATTTACAACAATCTATTTGGAAGAAGATTTGTGTCAATGGAACTGCGAATGCGCTTTGTACAATTTTAGAGTGTCGCTTATCTAATTTAAATGAGAGTGATTATGCGAAACAACTTATTTATAAAATAACGCAAGAAATTGTACAAGTTGCAACGGTAGATGGTGTGCATTTAAACGGTGATGAAGTTTACCATTATCTTATCGATTTAAATGAGAAGGTAGGTCCTCATTATCCATCTATGTATCAAGATTTGATTAATAATAATCGTTTAACAGAAATTGATTATATTAACGGCGCGGTAGCTCAACTAGGTAAAGAACATCATATTGATGCTCCTGTTAACCAATTTGTAGCCAATATGGTCCATGCAAAAGAGCAACAACGCCATGCCGAATAGTGTGTTGTTATATACGTTTGATAATGAATAGGTCAACAATTAAGGCGACGTTATGAGGTTATTTTAATATAGATATATTTTGAAGCGAGATTACGAGCGTAGGACGACAAATTTAAAGCATTGTCCTGTGCCACACCTCGCTTTTTTAAATCGAATCATTATATCTTTGTCATAAAAAGTGATACGCTTAACCCTTATTGAAACATGAATGATTATAAAATAGTCGTAAACGGGTAGAAGAAGATTAAGTGAATGTGAAGGAGCTGTTATTAGAATGAATCGTTCAACGCAACGTATTATCGTTACAACGATTGTAGGTGGATTACTCAGTGGTGCAGTTAAAATTGGTTGGGAAGCACTTATCCCACCTAGAACACCAGAACGTGAGCAAGAAACGCCACCAATGACATTATTGAATCAGCTAGGATTACCAGACTCAATAAAGAACGCAACATATCATTATAACGGCAACGATATTCCAGTAACAGTTATGGGGATTCATTATGGCTTCTCTGTAGCAAACGCGTTTGCATATGGCTTATTAGCTGAACGATTCCCAACTATTACAGCTTTAAAAGGTTCGTTAATTGGCATTGCGATTCATATTGCATTTCATGAATATCTTTTGCCTAAATTGTCATTGACGCCACAGGTTAAAGATTTACCATATGAGGAACGACTTTCAGAGCTGTTTGGTCATATCGTATGGATGAATACAATCGATATGATTAGAGATTCAAGTAAGTAGTAACATTAAGTTATTCATTTTTTAAAAAAGAGAAATAGAAAGGTGCGTATAAAAATGACTAAAATATTTATTACAGGTGCCACAGGATTAATTGGAACACGTTTAACACAACGTTTGATTGAAGAAGGCTATGAAGTAGCTGGATTTACAACATCTGAGAAGGGGAAAGCGAAATTAGAAGGATTAGGTGCCAAAGCGTATATTGGCGATATCTTAAAAGCAGATACCATTGATGCAGCAGTGGGTGACTTCCGACCGGATATTATTATTAATCAAATTACAGATTTAAAAAATGTCGACATGGCCGCAAACACGAAAGTACGTGTAGAAGGTGGTAAAAATCTAACGGACGCTGCGTTGAAGTATGATGTCAAAAAAGTGGTGGCACAAAGTATCGGCTTTATGTATGAACCTGGTGAAGGTCTTGCGACTGAAGAAACACCACTAGATAATCATTCAGATGGAGATAGAAAAATTACAGTAGACGGTGTGGTTGGACTAGAAAAAGAAACGGCACGTATGGATCACTATGTTGTACTTCGCTTTGGATGGTTATACGGACCAGGGACATGGTACGGTAAAGACGGTATGATTTATAACCAATTTAAAAACGGTGAAGTAACATTATCAGATGGTGTTACATCATTTATTCATTTAGATGATGCTGTTGAAGTATCTATTCAGGCGATGAATTTTGATAATGGTATTTATAACGTTGCAGATGACGCGCCAGTAAAAGGATCAGAATTTGCAGAATGGTATGCGAAAGAAGTTGGTGTTGATCCTAAAGTCACTATCCAACCAGCACAATCATTTGAACGTGGTATTAAAAATGACAAGTTTAAAGCACAAGGTGGTACATTAATCTATAATACGTGGAAAGATGGCATGCACCCATTAAAATAAATGATGAGTAAAAGAAGGGAGTGGGACAGAATTCTTTTGAATTCGTCG
>NZ_KV838566.1:0-78290 GCF_001838705.1 Staphylococcus sp. HMSC34C02 | reverse complement strand
CTTCTCAGTTCAGTCAGCTACTGCGAATTTGCAATTAGCTTATAACAGTGCTTGTTGTATTGATAGAATGTTTTTATTACTTTAAGCCTTATCATCGTTAGTCTTATTTTGACGTTGTTGCTCAATTTGTCGTTTAAGTTGTTCACCTGCTGCTTTACCCACTTTTGCATAATGGCTATGTGCAAAATGCATTTGAATAATTAAAAATGTTGCACTGACTGCCCAATATAAACTTAGTGCAGAAGCGGATTGTAGTGACGCATATATTATAAATAATGGTGATAGCACCATCATGACGTAATAAGTGCGACGTTCTTCCTTTGGATAATGCATGGCATTGACTAGCGGTTGAATAAAATAAAGCAAGGCCGCAATAAAGGTCATAATTAAATCCGTATGCATTAAGTTGAACCATAAAAAGTGAGGGTGCTCGATAATCCCGCCACTTGTTGGATATTTAATACATGCGTATAAACCTAATAAGATTGGGATTTGAATTAATATTGGTAATGTGCCAATAAGGCTTTTGAATGGATTAATACCATAGTCGTTGTACTTTTTCATCAATAGCTTATTTGCCGCAGTACGTTCCTCTTGTGTTTCCGCGTTCTTAAGTTTATCTTGTAGTTTCTCAATTTCAGGTTTAACGACTTGCGTTTTTCCACGCATCATGTGGATATTCTTTACTTGGATAAACATCAACGGCATTAATACAAGTCGGATGAGAAGCACAATCATAATAATAGCTAATCCATAATTTTCATGGAATGTACGACCTAAGAAGTGAAGTAACATATCCATTGGCTTAACAAATATCGTATAAAAGAACCCATGTTGATCTTCTTTATGAGAATAGTCACATCCAGCCAATAACATGACGATACTCATTAAGAATAAGGAACATTTTTTTCTCATGTCTAATCTCCTATGTGCTTGAGGTCTTTAATAATCTTAGTCTTTAATACATTTAGCTTAACATATTCGCTCGTTAATCATAGCAGTTTATCGCAATTTTATGATTTTGACGCTTTTGATACTGTTATTATTTTTAAAAGTATGAAAGCATAAAGACTCGTTAATAATGTGATAACACTTAATAAACAAATTTTAGCTGATATCGGTAGCCAAGACATTATAAACTGCCAATCAGAACCATTGAGTAACAATGAAGGTAATACATGTAATAAGCCTAAAACGAATATAAAGATAACAGAAAGTATGCACATGCGATATTGAGTATTGCGGTGATTGATACGCAATTGAATTGGGCGGTGGTGAATGATGTGACGATATACACCTATTAAAATGACTACCACAGCCATCCAAATAACAATTGAGATGACAGTAATCACAATTTGGTGCTGAAGAATATCATGTTGAATTGTGTCAACGTGTTGGCCCTGGCTTAATTGTGTATTTAAATGTTTCGCAAGTGTTGGAATGTGATCAGAATAAGCATTTGCGAGAATAACAATGCCATAGTCTTTCTTAGGATTTAAAATAATATAAGATGAGTAGTTCTCAAGTGTACCCGGATGATAGATAAGTGTCTCTTGATTTTGACGAGTAACAAACCAACCAGTTGCATATTTGGAATGATCATCATCATGTGTTTGTACTTTAGGTTTGTGTGTCGCTTCTACTAACGCTTTCAAATGTTTCGGTGGATGAAGTTGAAATTTTATCCAAGGTTGCAAGTCATTCGTGCTAGCCATCAAATAAGCTGACGGGTTATCACCAATGTTAAATGTTGGGTGATCCGCGTAGGCTTTGCGATGTTTAATATCGTAACCTTGTGCATCATGCGCACCTTTATGATTATTCTCTTTAGTAGAAATATGCGACATATTTAAAGGGTTGAAAATGTGTTCACGCATGTAAGTTGAATAGGGAGAGTGAGATACATTTTGAACAATTAACCCCAAAATATTGTAGTTCATATTCGAATATTCAAATTGTTCTCCTGGTCGATGGTTTAATGACCGACCATTAATACTTTTCACAATGCCTTCTAAATCATTAGTCTTTTTAGTAATACGGTCATTATTAGTTATATCTCCTGGAATCCCACTTGTTTGAGCAATTAACTGGTTAATGGTGATGTCTACCTTTTTTCCTTTATAAGTCATATGAAAATTAGGAATGTATTGACTGATGTGATCATTTAATTGAATTTTACCTTCGCTGACGAGTTGCATAATAGCGTAGCCTGTCATTGCCTTAGAATTCGAAGCAATTTCGAAACGCGTATTAGGTGTTACTTTATGTTTATTTTCGATGTTTGCATAGCCGTAGCCTTTATTAAGTAACACGTTATTATCTTTAATCATTAACACTGAAACACCCGGTATATGACCATCGTCCATCTCACTTTTAACCATGTTATCTAAATAATCTTGAGAAGTAGGACTGAACATTGAATACGTCGGTTGCCATTTTATTATAATCGAACAGATAAGTAAGATAACAATTAATACGATACTACTGAAAAGTATGGTCTTTTTCATTTTAATTCCTCTATTTTATGATTTAAGTAGCGAACAATTTACTATATTAACGACATTAGTATAGCAAGTTTTTGTTTAAATTGCTCTTAAATCTCTGTCATAGATTGTTTGCTATTTATTTTCCAAATAAATAATGGGTAAAATCCAACTAAATATTACTGTAAAATGTAACTAATATAGTAAAAAATAACATTAAAATTGTAGGGATAGCTATACTTTTCATCAAAATGGGAGTATATTTTATCCATTGAATTTGAATATAAAGAGGTAAAGAGTATTATGTTCACTCAATTTAAAAGACTTTTAATTGGTAAACCTAAAAGAAATCGTGATTTGAAGAACGAGAAAATCAGTAATTTCAAGGCTTTAGCAATACTTTCTTCTGATGCATTGTCTTCAGTAGCTTATGGTCCAGAGCAGATTTTGATTACGCTAGCAGTTGTTGGTGCAGTTGCATCTTGGTATACGTTGCCAATAGCATGTGGCGTATTAATACTGTTAGCGGCTTTAATCTTATCTTACCGCCAAGTCATTTATGCCTACCCTAAAGGTGGCGGGGCGTATATGGTTTCTAAGACAAACTTAGGAGAAAAATGGGGACTCGTAGCAGGAGGTTCATTACTTGTTGATTATATATTAACTGTAGCGGTAAGTATTTCTTCAGGCGCAGATGCGTTTGTAGCCGCCTTTCCATCGCTATATCATCATAAAGTATTGATTGCATGTTTACTCGTGCTATTTATTTTAATTATGAATTTACGTGGTTTGACAGAATCGGCTACAGTATTGTCATATCCAGTTTATTTATTCATTATAGGGTTAATAATTATGATTGTTGTGGGCGCTTGGAAAGTTGCAACTGGCCAAGCTGAACCACATATGCATGCAACAGTAGGAACAGCTGTACCAGGTGTGACATTATTCTTGTTACTTAAAGCATTCTCATCAGGTGCCTCATCTTTAACCGGTGTAGAAGCCATATCTAATGCGGTAACGAATTTCAAAGATCCTGGCCCTAAAAATGCGGTTAAAACGTTAATCGCAATGGGAAGTATCCTGGCATTTCTATTAGTAGGTATTGTCGGTTTAGCCTACTGGTATGGTGTTATGCCTGAAACGGAAACAACTGTATTATCACAATTAGCAATGAACATTCTAGGACACAATGCCGGTTACTATTTTGTTCAAGCAACAACAGTAATGATTTTAGTTTTAGCAGCGAACACAGGATTTACTGCATTCCCAATGCTTGCAGCAAGTATGGCCAAAGATAAATATATGCCACGTATGTTTAGTGTGCGTGGAGATCGATTAGGCTATTCAAACTCTATTATTACTTTAGGTGTAGGGGCAATTTTACTTATCATTATTTTTGAAGGTAAAACTGAGAACTTGATTCCACTCTATGCTGTAGGTGTATTTATCCCGTTCACATTAGCACAATATGGTATGGTGCTTAAATGGGTCAGAGGAAGAGAGAAAGGCTGGTCTCGTAAACTGATAGCCAATGCGATAGGTGGAACAATCACATTTATCGTATTTATGATTTTCTTAATCACTAAATTTAGTCATGTATGGCCAATATTAATCTTTTTACCTTTGATTGTAATTGTATTTTTACGAATCAAAGGGCATTACAAAGATATTGCTAAACAATTGAAATCAACTGCTATGGTACAAGATATGCCTATCGTTGATAAAAACTTGGCGCTTGTTCCAGTCAGCACGATTACGTCAGCCATTGATAAATCTGTATATTACGCTCAAATGATTGCTGATGATGTTATCGCAGTGCATGTTTCATTTGGTGATGAAGCAGATAAATGCTTTGCTGAAAAATGGGAACGTCATTTTCCAGATGTACGTTTAGTCATTTTGCATTCGGAATATCGAAGTGTTATTAGACCAATCTCACGCTTTATTGATAAAATTAATAAAAAAGCGAATGATAAAAATTATGTCATTACTGTTGTGGTTCCACAGTTTATTACAAAAAAATCTTGGCATAATTTCTTACACAATCAAACGAGTATTAGATTAAAAATGCATTTGTTCTATCAAAAGAATGTCATTTTAGCCACAGTACCGTTTAAATTGCATAAATAAGTTGAAAACCATATAGAAGCGCCCATAGATAATGCGTAGCATTAACTATGGGCTTTATTAGTTTTAGTGTGCATTGCTCGCTTCGTGTGCTAAAACAATCTCATTATAGTTAATATTTTCTCTCAATTGGGTTGCAACTTCATTCGTTACTTTATTTCGAGAAATCAATTCATCTAAAATGGTACGTTGGATATATAATGCTTCAAGTTTTGCATCATGTTGTTGAAGGGTTGTAAGTTCATACGTTTCTTTGTTTTCTGCTCTTTGTTGCTTTCTATTTTTATTGTGACGTAGTGTACGTGATAAATTGTGATATTGGTTAATAATTAAACTAACTTCTAATACGTTTGAACTGTTTTGTTCTTCACGCATTTTCATAATGACATTGTGGTTTACGACACGCATTAATTGTTGAACTTTATTAAAGCTATTTGCAAATGCTTCTTTTTGAACCTTTTTAGCATTTTTCGCTTTTTCACGTTCTACTTTATACGCTTCACGTTTCGCTTTAATATCCATTTTATTCTGTTCTGTCGTTGCTTGATGTTCTTCTTTTAATAATGCACGATTTTCTTTATGAATACGGTGTGCTTCTTTTCTGGATTCTTTTCGAGCTTTAAAGCGTAACCCAATCAATTTAAAGAAGCGGTTTATCTTTCTTAATATCGACATTTCTCGATAAGATTGACTAAATTCCATAATATTGCGGTAGTCTGTTAAATCTTTTTTAGTAATTCTTTCTTTCTCGATTAAACGTTCTAACGTTCTTGTTTCTTCTTCTTCAGCGATTTCTTGCAGTCGTCGTAATTCCTTCGTATTTTTATTATCTGGTTCCATATTGATTAAGAATGATAATTCATTAAAATATTGGTTTAAAATTGGTCGATAATCCATCTGCTTTCCTTCTGAGTTTTTCGTCTTAAAGGCATCAAGAACTTGTTGAACCATAAAAATTTTGGCTGATTGATAGGACATACCTTTAAATTCTGACATTTGTTCAGAAGGTGTGATCAGTGGTAGTACCACTTGGGCGAGAATTAAGCTTGTTAAGACCATAAAGGAAGCGATAAACAATAAGTCATTACGATATATAAATTCTTGGTTACCATCCATCATATACGGAAGTGTGAGCGCCATAGATAATGAAATGGTACCGTGTATGCCACACATCGTCATGATGAAGGCATAATGCTTCCGTTTCGGTGGCCCAGCATCTTCTTCATCATCTAGGTAGGATTGAACGTTGTTTGGATAGTAAAAATCTTTAAATAACATATACACCCAAATAAATCTAAATACGTAAATGGCAAGTGCAATTAATAGAGCGGTTGTAATTAGGAATACAATGTTCTGCGGTTCGTCATGAATAATTTCCATTACGACTTCGGGAACAATATAACCTAAAACAACAAAGACGAAACCATTTAATGCATAACTAAGCGTGTTCCATATTTGGTTATAGTTCATTTGTAATTCTGTTTGGGCACGAATTAAACGATCACGTTCTAAACCGTGGATTAAACCTGCAACAACAACGGCAATAATTCCAGATGCATGAAGTTCTTCGCCAATGAAATAAACAGCAAATGGCGTGAGTAATTGGATAAACGTTAACGTATTACTGTCTTTCATACCTTTATTGGTCGTTAGATATACTCTTAATGTCACAACTAACGCGCCAACGATGATACCAATCAATACACCTAAAATCGTTGAAACAATAAATTGACCTATCGCATCAAATGCTGAAAAGCTACCCGTTACAAGTGCGGTAACTGCAATTTTGAATGAGATAATACCTGCAGCGTCATTAAGTAATGATTCACCTTCAAGAATGGACATGGATCCTTTAGGTAAAATTTTACCTTTCGTGATTGCAGAAACTGCGACAGCATCTGTTGGGCAAAGAATGGCAGCAATTGCAAAAGCTGCTGGCATTGGTAAATCAGCCCAAATCCAATGAATAAAGAAACCGACGCCGATCACTGTAGCAAATACAAGCGCCATAGCCATTAAAATAATCGGTTTACGATATTCAAGTAACTTTGTTCTTGAAATATGTGTACCTTCCACAAATAGTAGTGGGGCGATGACTGCCATCATAAATACTTCCGATTCAAATTCAAAATGCATCGGGATGGGCAATACGAATAAGCAGACACCTAAGGCAATTTGAATAAATGCAGTGGGAATTTTAGGGAACCTATTATAAATAATAGAACTAATAATCACTGCGAATATGAATAATAAAAATGCTTCTAATAGCTCCATGAATAACTCCTTTAATAAATTGAATAATCATAGTTTACCATGTGATAGGATAAGCTACCAAAAAATGGCAGACGATTTGATAAATAGTAAATGATTTAGTGTAAGTATTTTTTTGTATACCATATTTAAGATTGTTATAAACGGAGTTTGATAATGAGGTTGTGAGCATAGGTTAACTGATAGGGATTAAGTTGAATAAGATTAGTATCATCTTATATAGCGTTTTGAAATAATAAAAGTGGAGGGAGTGGGACAGAATTCTTTTGAATTCGTCGTCCCACTCCCTCCACTTTAGTGGTTTATTGATATGGATGATTGATGGTTGAGCTTTCATTAGTAATTGATTGAATTACGACCTTGACTACGTGTTCGTTCTGCTAAATCTTCTGCATTAAATTTATATTTTTTATAGAAGATGAACAAGAAGATAAACCATATTGGTGAAATGAATATTGCTGCTCTAGTGTCTTCACTAAAGAATAACAGTACAAACACAAATGCAAAGAATGCAAGTACGACGTATGCACTTTTTAATCCACCAAAAAGTTTGAATTTATTTTTATGGTGTTCTTCTGGATTTTTCTTCACAAAAATAATATAAGAAATAATAATCATCGCCCATACTACTAAAAATAGTACAGTTGAAAGTGTTGTTACATAGATAAATAGTTTGATAGCATCTGGGAAAATAAAGTTTAATAACGCAGCTGCTAATAATGTTCCAGATGATACTAACATAGATAAGTATGGCACACTGTTACCATTTGTTTTACTTAAAACTTTAGGTCCTAAACCTTGTTTAGCAAGCCCAAATAGAATACGGCTGTTTGAGTAAATACCACTGTTTGTTGCTGATGCAGCTGCAGTTAGTACAACGAAGTTAACAAGTCCAGCAGCAAATGGTAAGCCGATTAAGCTAAACATGGTTACGAAAGGACTACTATTTGAATCGATTTTATTCCAAGGAATGACAGACATGATAACTAATAAACCGCCTACGTAGAATAATAGAATACGGAGTGGTACGTTGTTGATCGCTTTAGGGATGACATTTCTAGGATCTTTCGTTTCACCCGCTGTTACCCCGATAAGTTCTATACCAATAAATGAATATACTGCAATTTGGAATGCCATCAAGAATCCAAATGGCCCATTAGGGAATATACCACCATGATTTGTTAAGTTACTAAATGAAGCGTGACCATAAGAGGTTTTGAATGAGAAGAATATCATGACTAAACCTACAATAATCATCGCTATGATAGTTATAATTTTAATAATTGAGAACCAGAATTCTAACTCACCGAATAATTTTGCACCTAACATGTTAAATGAGATTAACATTAGTACGATAAATAAAACGGTGATCCAATGTGGTACTTGAGGGAACCAGAAACTAAAATATTGTCCCATAGCTGTTAAATCTGACATGCTTGAAGCAATCCATGCAAGCCAATATGTCCAGCCTATGACGAATCCTGCAAAAGGACCTATGTATTCGTTCGCAATATCTACAAATGAATTAAAGCGTGTATTACTTAATAATAATTCTCCAAGTGCGCGCATGAATGCGAACATAACCATGCCGATAATCATGTATGTTAATAAGAGGGAAGGCCCTGTTAAAGCAATTGTTTGACCTGAACCTAAGAATAATCCTGTACCAATTGCGCCCCCAATCGCAATTAATTGAATATGCCTGTTGCTTAGTTCTCTTTCCAATTGTCTAGCCATATACTTCCTCCTTAGAAAGCAGTGATGTGTTTTTAAATTTTAGTGTAAACGCTTTCTTTTATATGTAAAAAATTTGCTTTTAACAAAGTATTAAGTAAATCACATTAATTGTTAAATATCAGATATTAAGTGAAAACAATAATAATTGTTCACAAATGATGTAACTTTGCTAAAAGGTATTTTTATTATACGCTTAATTCAATGAAATATAAACAAATTTCTGAAAATTTAATAAACAGATTTATTTATTATTCATAATAACTATGACATAATGATTTCAATTCAAAACAAGTAAGAGGGACGACACGAATGAAGATAGGTGCAATTTCAGATTTACATATTGATCGACATCCTAAACTAGAGCCAAAGGTATATCTTGAAACGCTTGTACAACTGGTTCAACAGAGGGATGTGGCATTACTATTAATTGCTGGAGATGTGTCTAATCATTTTCAGCAGAGTTATCAATTTATTCAAGATTTAAAAGCAAAATGTGGTATTCCAGTCTTATTTGTGCCAGGGAACCATGATTATTGGACTTCTGAAGCCTCGTTAACATCATCAGAAATTTATGATTTCTATGTGGATAAGCCAGAATGTTTAATTGGAAAACCGTATATTATAAATGAGAATTGGGCAGTTGTTGGGCATACGGCTTGGTATGATTATCGGTATGCGGATGATAAATTTGATTTGGAACGCATCCAAAGAGGGAAGTATTACGGTGCAACATGGCAAGATAAAGTGAAAATCGACTGTGATATTGAAGATAGAGCATTATCTAAGCAGGCTGCTAACCAAATTCAACATGACTTAGAACAAGTAAAGGATAAACAGATTATTCTAATGACGCATATTGTGACGCATCCACAATTTGTTGTACCAACGCCACATCGTATTTTTGATTTCTTTAATGCATATATAGGTACGAAAGACGTTGATGCGTTTTATCAGACGTATCCTATTCGTTATAGCATAATGGGACACGTACATTTTCGTAAGACGTTGTCCGAAGCAGGGGTTACTTATATTTGTCCTTGTTTAGGGTATCAACGACAATGGCGAACAACTGATCTTATGCAAGAGCTCGATGCGTCGTTAGTTACATTTGAAGTGCGTGATGCATAAAAAATCAGTGAGGTTGAGATACAATTAACATTGACTCAATCTCACTTAAATAGTGGTCTATATTACACTTGAAGATAAATACATGTACGACCAGGTGCATTAAAGCTACGTTCTAATTTTTGCTTTGCAATTTTGATGACTTGAAAGCGATTAGGCACAATGGCAGGAAAGATAAAGTGTTTAAATAAGTGACTCCACAAAGGATCAATATAATAGTAGAATTGATCATCATATCCGATTAATAGTGTGATGTGAATGTTGGACACTAATTCTTTCTTATGATCATCGAATTTGAAATATTTGCGGAAAGGTTTACGACCTAAATTAGTATGATACATTATAACTGGTTGGCCAGAATCGATGACAGCTTCTAGTGATGACAAATCAGTACCTGTACCGTCTACAATTCGATCGTCAATCGTTTGTAAATAAGGTACATAAGCATCAGGAAAGATTGTTTGATGATGACCAAATTTGACGAGTAAATGATGACCAACATATCCTTTATAAGGATTATTAGGATGCTTAGGCCAATGACTCATGATTTCAGTAGCTTTAATATTATGATTGTTATATTGAAGTAACATTGCTGCTGAAACACCTTCACATCCCATTACCATTGGAATTGGAAAGAGTTGGCTAATTGGTTTAATTGGTAGTATCGTTCTTTTCATCATGATTCTCCTCAAAGACAGTCTCTATTGATGTCCATCATTTAGTTTAAGTAAATTTATTATATACCTTAGTCGTCACGGCGTATATCAATACGGATTGTGTGATGATGTATTATTAATTAGAAAATGGGGGGGCATAGCAATGACAATGCAATACAGATTTGAACATTTAGGTGAGGTTCAACTTATAGGCGTTTTAAGAGAGTATACGACTGGTGAAGCAATGCAACAGGATATACCAGCATTTTGGCAAGAAATGAATGAAACAGGTGTGGTCAAAGCTTTAACTCAATATAGTAATCAAACTTTAACTGGCTTATTAGGCGTTATCATACCACGTGAAAATCGTATAGATTATTTTATTGGCGTGCCTCATGACGGTTTGAATAACAATGATTCAAATTTCGAAGCAATCAAGTTAATGGCACACAACTATGTCGTTATTGATGCGAAGGGGCGTGTTACTGAAGCAATTAAAGCAGTGATGCCAAAAATCTATACAGAATTATTGCCTCAAGCGGCATTTAAAACGATTCAAGCACTTATGTTTGAACATTATTTACCGGGAAATACTCAAAGCCCTGACTACATTACGGAAATATGGATGCCTATAAAAGAATAGACTAGAACTAAGAGAGGCTGGGGCATAAATAATATAATAATGCTATTTAGCAAATTCGCAGTAGCTGACTGAACTGAAAAGGCGCTTAAATCAAGCTTTTCTCAGTTCTAGTCATCTTTGCGGGCGGGGCCCCAGCAGAGAGAATTTCATTAAGAAATTCCACAAGCAAAGCAAGTTGGGAGCGGACGACGAATTTAAAAGAATTCGGTCCCACTCCCCTTCTCAGTTCTAGTCATTTGTGCAACATAAGCCATGTAGGATTGTGTTGCTTTATTTTTTTACAGCATGAACGATATAATTCATGTTCTTTTTGTGTCTTCGCATCGTTTTAAACATAGTGAAGAACATTTTACGGTTAGATGGTTTTAACGCATTTTTAATAATAGTTAAGGTGCCAAGTAGGCCTTCATCACGCATCAAACCAATTGGTGTCATTAACGACAGTGGACCGATTTGCGATTCGATATTCGAGAATCCGGCCTCTTGATAGAGTTGGTACCAGCTTTCAGGCGTTAAAGGTGTCACCTTCATATTAATGGCTTGACTCAATTCATCAATGACCGTTTCAGTATTTTGTCTATTGATAATTGCAATATCATGTGTAAGTATAACACCATTCGGCTTCAATACACGATAATACTCTTTTAAGACCTTCTCTTTAATTGGATAAGGTAACATTGTGAGCATTGCTTCATTAAGAATAATATCGAAGCTTTGATCTTCAAAGGGTAGTTTCATTGCATTTGCTTGCGTTAAATGAATGAGCGACTCTAAATTGTGTTTCGCCACATTTCGTTTACCGTTTTCTAATGCGGTTTTATTCAAATCGACGCCTTCAATATGGCATTGATAAGTTTGTGCTAATTCAATAGAAGTTGTACACATATTACATGCGACTTCTAAGACACGTTTATCACTTGAAAAATGCCCTTTATTAATAAGCCAATTTGTCGCAAGCACACCACCCGGACGTAAACGCTTTTTACCTAATTGTGCTAAAAACGTATGGCCAGCAATTTTAGTCACCATAATCAACACTTCCTGTCCTAACTGAATTTGTTAAAGAGTACATGATTTTCTAGATGTACATGTTCATGGGTTTCACGCTCTAAATTCTCAAGACGGTTATAGACCAATCTCCAAGTTTGACAAGCTTCACTCGGCGGTTGATATTGGTTCGTTAATTCACGCATATCTTCTAATAATTGTCCTGTGTGCGTGTGATCATCAACTAAGCTTTGGATAATATCTGAAGCATGATCCACTTCTTCACCACGAGAAAGTTTAATTAATGCAGGGAAGTCGTGTTCATCTTCTTGAGCCATATGCTCAAGCATACCATCACGATATTGACGATATAAGTCTTGTAATTGAATTAAAAATGGATGGTTTGGCCCATGGACTTTTGCCACTTTGGTAACATAAGGAGATAAATTCTTGAACTCTTCACGCATTGTCTCATGATAGCGCGATTGTATATATTGTATGAGTGAAGGTGCATCAAGATATTTTACATTGATGTTTCCTTGATCATGTATAGGAAGTGCATTAATTTCTTCTATTAATGTATCTGCATCTATTTTTTTATTTTTAACTGCTTCATTTATAGTGATGTTACCGCCACAACAAAAGTCGATACCATATTTTCTAAATATATCCGCACTTAATGGCATGTCTGTAACAATGTCTGCAACGATAGATTCATTTGTAATCATTGAAATTCCTCCTTCATTTGTTTTCATTATAATCAATAAGAATGATTTTCAATTAGGAAAAATTGTATTGTCACCTATTTGTTGGAAAGTTATTGAAAAATTGTGAACAATTAGCGTGGATTTATGAATCAATTTATTTTCAAAAAAAGAGGAAGCGGACAACGAATTCATAAAGAATGCTGTCTCACTTCCTAATTCTATGATTCTATTCAATGATTATGCGGGGTTACGATGATTTCTAAAGTAAATAACTTGGAGTGTAATTAATACAATTGCAGTTACGACAATGACAATCATGTATGGTGTTGCATCATATTGTCCTTTGAGTCCTACTATTGGAGAGATGATTCCGCCAAGAATGAATTGGAATAGTCCTAGTAAACTAGAAGCATTACCACTTCCACCCGTACGTTCCTCCATTGCCATAGAAAAACCAAGTGGCCCAATAGATGTGACAGGGCATACGTTTAAGAAAAATGCAATCAGTAAAATCCATAACGGACCATGCATTGATAATGTAATAACAATTAACACGACACCTATTACTTGTATTAACGTTAAGTAAATCATGAGTTTGAAACGATTAATATACTCGACTAAAAGTGCCACAATTTGGCTAACTATGATTAAGCCTACACCATTAATTGCTACCATTATACTGAATTGCTGAGGTGTCATATTGTATAGCTTTTGCGTTATGAATGGTGAAGCGGATGAAAAACTAAATAACATGACATACGTTAATCCTTGTAGCAACATTGGAATGATGAATCGTGGTTTCTTTAATAAACTTCCAAAATCTAAAAAGATGTCTTTAAAGTTTAACGATATATGTTCTGATTGATGTGTGTTCGGCATCGTCGTCACGACACCGATAAGCACAAGTAAACTTATAACGGTCAGAATGACAAAGACAATTCTCCATGAACCAAGTGTCAAAGATAGACCGCCGAGTAAAGGCATGATGATTGTAACAATACCATTAACGACCATCAGTGATGCTAGAAATTTAGCTAATAAATCACCTTGATATCTGTCTCCAGCAAAAGCCTTGGCTATAACTATAATGCCGCCTGCAGTAAAACCTTGGACAAATCGAATACATAAAAATAGCATTAAATTTGATGCAAAGATACCACTCAGTGTAGCTAGGAAGAAAATGCATAATATGATAAGACCCATTCTTTTACGGCCAAATGCATCAGATAATGGTCCGAATAAGAATTGACCTAATGCTAAACCTATCATTGCAAATGATAAGGTGAGTTGGATTTCAGATGTTGATGACCTAAATTGATGTTGTGCTTCAGGTAAAGCAGGAAGGTACATATCAATGATCATAGGTCCGAATGCAGTCATTACACCTAAGACAATAAGTAGCAATAGGGGTAATTTTGTATGTGTTGATGGTTGCATAGTGTGTCTCCTTAAAAAGTTTGCAAATTACATTATATAGGTTTTTTGTGCATTTGTAATTTACAAAATAAAAAAGGAACGAGTTAGAATTCAATTTACCTTCTATCTCGTCCCTTATAACGGTACGCATATCTTAGAAAATATGCTTTATCTATCTTCTCAATATCGTCTACGATAACGTATTTGCAATGTAGATGTAGCGTATTATGTTGTATGTGATGTATTTATGGGTTTATCACTGTGCATTTGTATCACTTGAGTTACCAAGTATACTATTTAATTTCTCCTTAATTTCATCAAATTTTGTATTCACATCATTAAGTAAGTCATTTACTTTACTTTGACTTTCGTTATTTTGTTGCGCGTTATTCGCTTCTTTCAATTTATTTACTTGATCTTGATAAAATTTAGTCAATTTAGAATCTTCGCCTGTTTGTTCACTATTTTTTAAACTATTAATATCATCTTGGATTTGTTTGATTCTTGAGTCTGTATCTACTTTGTCTTTAATGTCATTTTTGGCCTGTTCGACTTGTTGTTTAATGCTATCACTTTGATTTTCTACTTCGTTTTTATAGTCTTTAGATACTTGGTTGTCATTTGAAGTCGTTTGTTGTTCATTACCACTATTATGGTTAAATAGCGCTCTCGTCGCAAATATTGCTACGATAATAAGCAATATTGCAATAATAGCTATAAGCCATTTTTTGGATTTTTTATTTTTTTCATTTTCTTCTTCTAATTGTTGCTCACGTCTGAAGTCACGGTCATTATAATATCTGTTTCCATTGTCGTCATAGTCATCATTACGGCGTTCATAACGCGCTTGATAGTCATAGTCATCATGGTAGCGTTGGTCATCATTTTGATATCTAGGATCATCATCACGATAACGTGCATTGCTACGATTGTATGCTTCTTGGCTTTCACGTCGCTCATGACGTGTACGTTCATCGGCACTTTGTCGATTACGCTTGCGATATTGTTCATCATATTTGTAAGAATCTTTATATTTATCTGTTCGTTTCATGCTAGTCACCTCATATTTCAAATAATTTGTTTCAGTAGTCGAGCAATATTTTCAGCAGTATGTGTCATGTTGCGCTTACCATTACTTAATAGCGATGGTAATGCTTCAGGTTGTTCAATTAAACTAAATGCGCTATCAATACCATGATTGTAAACATCCTGATACCCTTCGCCAAGACTTCCACAAATAGCTATCACTGGAATATGATGTACTTTTGCTGCTTTTGCTACCCCAATGGGTGTCTTACCAAAGACAGTTTGCGCATCCATTTTACCTTCGCCAGTAATAACAAGGTCTGCGTCTTGCACTCTTCTCGAAAAGTCCGTTTCCTTTAACACAATGTCAATGCCTTTAGAAAGTGACGCATTGAAGAATGCAAGAATACCCGTACCCAATCCTCCAGCGGCACCAGCACCTGGAATATCTTTAACATTTAGATTTAATTCTTGTTCTATCATATCATGATAGGTCGCTAGTGCGGAATCCAACTTTGGTATCATCTTAGCGTCAGCACCTTTTTGTGGACTGTAAACTTCAGTTGCACCATTAGGTCCTAGTAATGGGTTTGTTACGTCACAAGCAACCTCAAATGTAACGTCCTTCAGTCTTTGATCTAGATTTGATATGTCTATATGTGCTAGCTCAGATAAATAACCACCACCTAATTGTAAAGGTTGGTGTTGCGCATCTAGAAATTGCGCACCTAATGCACATAACATACCGCTACCACCATCATTAGTAGCACTTCCACCAATGCCTAGAATAATTTTGCTAACATGGTGATTTAGTGCATCTAATATCATTTCGCCTACACCATAAGTTGATGTAATGAGTGGGTTACGTTCGTCTTTTGATAATAAATCTAATCCAGATGATGCAGCCATTTCAATAATGGCAATTTGATCATCATCCGAGCGGGCATATGACGCTTCAATACTTCTATGCAATGGATCGTGTACAGGAATCGTATAGGTTTTAGCATTAAGCGCTTCTTTTAATGCATCTGTTGTGCCTTCACCACCATCAGCCATTGGGATAATGTCATAGTGAATCGCATCATCAAATACTGCTTTAAAACCATCTTGAATGGCTAAACCAGCTTCCTTAGCTGACATACTCTCTTTAAATGAATCAGTAGCAATGACTATTTTTTTAAGATTCATCTTCGCAAACCTCCTAGTGTTGGTATAGTATAAAATAATATTTAAATGTATAATTGATAAAATAAGAATATAATATAATCGATTATGAGAGGTTGATTGTAATTTAAAATCAAACCTTCTGACATAAAGGAGTTCAACATGCATAGACTTAAACAACATGAATTTTACATCTGGATGATTGGATTAATCCTATTTTACGGATACTTAGGTTTCATTATCCCTTTACATAGTACGGATTGGTTTTGGGGGAGTACCCACGGCATACAGGTCGTTAGTAACGCATTTGAAAATTTTAATGGACGGTACATTAGCAATATATTAGAATTCGCAAGTGTTCATTCTATAGTAATGCGGACCATGTCATTTGCACTTATTTCAATCTTTATCGTGTTACTGTTATTAAAGTTATTGAATCAAATAAGTAACACAAACATTTTAATTGTCATTATGGTTTTATTATTTATTATACCCAATTCTTTATTTTCACAAAGCTATGGTAACTTTGAATTTTTTTATACGTATGTTTTTGGGTCATGTTTTTCACTATATCTATTAAGTTTTATATTGAAAGGATTACTTAAGGAAGAAGAATATAGCCGTATAGATGCGTTTATCTTTTGGGGAATATGTATATTAGGACAGTGGTTTGCTGAACCTCTAACGTTTTATAATACTGCAATATTATTGGTTGGCATCATTTACTATGCGATACGTTACCATAAACTTGACTACAGTTTGGTACTTGGATGGTTGCTGTCATTATGTGGTGCAATGATCATGTTATTAAATGAAAAATATATTTATATTTATTCAAGTGTCGAGGCGTTAAGAGGGCACTTAGATATGTTAGGGTTGACTCACAAATTTGAATCATCGCTTCTCAAAGATATTCCAAACAATTTGTTTTTTAATAATAATACGATTTTATCTTTAATCGTAATTATCATTATAATATTACTTTTAAGAAGTAGCACCTTCTCAACTTGGTCTAAAAAGAAACAATTCAGTTTACAAATAGGCATATGTGTATTACCTATCTATAAATTCGTTATATATGAACCTTTCAATGTGAAACAACTATCTGAAACACTGACGTTTGAAGTCATTCATATTGTATTGTGTCTGATATTTATGATGAGTGTTGTCATATCATGCAAGCTCATCGTTCACTCACCATACAATCGGTTGTTGGTAAATATGTCGCTGATTTCAATTCCACTAAGTGTATTACCAGTTGTATTAATTACAGAAGTTTCAGTTAGACAGTTTTATTTGGCTTATCTATTTAGTATGATAATACTCATTATTTTATTTTCAGAATTAAACTTTTTGACTTTGAAACATTATAATATTCTAAAAAGTTGTATAATTATTTTTGCAATTGTAAATATGTTTATTTTCACTGATATACACATTCGTAGTGAACAGAGACTAGAAGATGTGCACGCACAAATGAGTAACAATCAACGTCACATTAAATTATCACATTTGCCATATGAAACGTATTTATTTGAAATGACACCAGCAGATGAAGCGGATGTAACTAACTTCAAAGAGTTTCATCACATTTCAGAGAAATATTCATTTAAAATATTGCCGTTTGAAGATTAAAGAGAATGACGACAAAGGAGAATCACGATGAAGTTGACTCAAACCCACTTAGAGATTATTAAATTTATAATTGTGGGGGGGATTAATACCCTTAATTATTATATTGTCTATCTAATATTATTAAAATTATGTCATGTGAATTATATGATCAGTCACATTGTTGGTTTCTTAGTGAGTTTCGTAATTTCTTACTATTTGAATTGTTATTTTGTTTATAAAGTAACGCTAACTTTAAAGAAATTTTTAAGCTTTCCTTTAACTCAAGTCATTAATATGGGAATGCAAACACTCTTACTATACGTGTTTGTTAAGTGGTTTCAATTTCCGTCTGAAATCGCACCATTTGTTGGGTTAATTATCACAATTCCAATTACGTTTATAGTTTCAAAATGGATCTTAAAAGATTAAAAAGAAGCCGTTATATTTAACTATTACAACAATGACAGCGACAGACCATAAATTGAATGATTATTAGGGGTAACAACTTAATTAATATTTAGGTTTTGCGAAAAATTTAATTCGCCTAAATATATGAAATTTATAGAAATTAAAAAACGTTGTCAATCATCTTTCGATGGTACATACTATTGATATTAAAGCATTTAAGGTGGTAGACAACATGTCTCAAAGTGAAAATCTTAAATTAGCTCAAAGAGGTGCTTATTTAAGTTTAGTAGTTTATATCATTCTATCTGTTTCTAAATATATAACAGGCTTTGTATTTGATTCAGCAGCAGTTAGAGCAGACGCTTTGAATAATATGACAGACATTATTGTATCTATTGCTGTCATTGTTGGGTTGAAAATTTCAATTAAGCCAGCAGATAAAAATCATCCTTATGGTCATTTGAAATCTGAAAATATCTCTACACTATTAGTATCATTTATTATTATGTTTGTGGGTATTCAAGTTGTGATTGAAAACGTACCTCGAATATTTACGAACGAACATCATACACCAAATGTCATTACAATTTTTGTGAGTTTAATCAGTGGACTTATTATGATTGGTGTCTTTGCAATCAATCATAGACTGGCTCAGAAGACCAAGAGTAGCTCATTAAATTCCGCGGCAAAAGATAATTTGTCAGATGGTCTTGTTAGTATAGGGACTGCGATTGGTTTAGTATTTACCCAATTCGGATTATCTATCGTCGATGTCATATTAGCGACGGTTTTAGGACTTTTAATTATTTATACAGGTTTTAGTATTTTTAAGGAGTCAATATTTGCACTGAGTGATGGTTTCAATGAGCAAGATCTTGAAGAATACCGTAATGTTGTTTTAGAAGTAGAAGACGTTAAAGACGTGAATAATCTTAAGGGACGCTATCATGGCAGTAGCATCTTTTTAGATGTAACAATTGTTGTTGATGCACATTTATCACTGCAACAGGCACATGACATTTGTGATAAAGTAGAAAATCACTTACATAGTAAAGGCATTTCTTCCGTGTACGTTCATCCCGAACCAGACACATTAAATCAAATGATTGATTAGGGGAGCGAGACAGAATTCTTTTAAATTCGTCGTCCGCTCCCAGCTTGCTTTGCTTGTGGAATTTCTTAATGAAATTCTCTCTGCTGGGGCCCCACTCCCAGCTTGCTTAGCTTGTAGAATTTCTTGATGAAATTCTCTTTGCTGGGGCCCCGACTCCCAGCTTGCTTAGCTTGTAGAATTTCTTGATGAAATTCTCTTTGTTGGGGCCCCGCCCGCAAGGATGACTAGGTTTGAAAAAAGCTTGATCTAAGCGCATTTTCAAATCAGTCAGCTACTGCGAATTTGCAAAATAGCTTCATTATATTATTTATGTCCCAGCCTTTTCTTAATATATGTTCATTTATTTATATTGGATGTTACCACCATCCGTTTGATTCACGGAAACTAATCGCAGCTTCAATAGAACCATAGCGTTCTTTAGCATATGAAATCATGCCTTTAGTTTGAGTTTCAACTGAACCATATCCCCAAGATTGATTGGTTTGTCCTAAGCCATGATATTGTCCGTTAGACGCATTAGGATCTCCACCGGATTCAGGTAAGACAATTTTCTCCCATAGTTCTTGTGTTCCTCCAGCTGCGATAAATTGTTTATATACTGAAGATGAACTTTCATCACTAGAAGCAGTAGTATTACTAGTTGATGCAGTATTTTCTGATGAAGTATCAGTAGTATTTGAAGATGTAGTTGCTGCTGATGCTACGTTTGAATATTGACCTTGTTGTGAAGGTTGAGAGTGTTGTAACTGTGTATGTTGATTATATTGACATGATTGTTGTTGGTTGTGTGTCATTTCACTTGCGTGCGCTTGACCTGATTGTAATCCTGCGGCACCTAAAGATACCATCGTCATTAACGTAAATATTGATTTCTTCATATTAAATAATCTCCTTTAAAATTGGTTTTTGTAATGTAACTAAAATTACTAAATTTAAGCTAAGGTAATTCAATATTATGAATTAACCAAAGTATTCGCAGTAGCTGACTTAAATGCATAGGGACTTAAACGAAATGATGCGCAATTTTAGTCAGCGCTTTGAATTAATAGCATTTAGTCACGGTATCCCAATATGTCTTGCTGTTGATTACGGTAGATACACTATAGCACCTTAATTGATGACATAGGTTACTACAAAATCAAAAAAACATATCAAAGATGTACTGAAGATAACGAACATGACAAAATGACGTCATTTATGGCATTCAGGGACTGAATCTTAGATATTATGAAATTTGGCGAAATAGTTTTATAATAAATGTAATAGAAAAAGAGTAAGTCACTTGTTGCAAAGCATAGGGAAGTAAATTTTAAATTAGAAGTTAGGCATTGATTGATGACATGCTAAATGGAATCATACAATCGATCTAACGTATAGGAAGGTGTTTTACATGCCAAAATTAATTTTATGTCGTCACGGTCAAAGTGAATGGAATGCTAAAAATTTATTTACAGGTTGGGAAGATGTTCAACTATCTGAACAGGGACGTAATGAAGCCATAACATCTGGGCGTAAATTAAAAGAAAATGGCATTGAAATTGATGTAGCGTTTACTTCATTATTAACGAGAGCATTAGAAACAACTCAGTTTTTATTAGCTGAATCAGATCAAGAATGGATTCCAGTCCATAAGAGCTGGCGTTTAAATGAACGCCATTATGGTAAATTACAAGGACTTAATAAAGATGAAGCACGTAAAGAATTTGGTGAAGAACAAGTGCATCAATGGCGACGTTCATATGATGTTAAACCACCTGCACAAACTGAAGAACAACGTGAATCTTATTTAAAAGATCGCCGTTATAGACATTTAGATCATCGTATGATGCCTTATTCAGAAAGTTTAAAAACGACATTAGAACGAGTGGTACCCATTTGGACAGATAAAATTTCTCAACACCTATTAGATGGAGAAACTGTTTTAGTCGCTGCACATGGTAATTCAATTCGTGCGTTAATTAAATATTTGGATCATGTATCTGATGAAGATATTATTGGATATGAAATTAAAACAGGTGCACCGCTCATTTACGAATTAGATGACAATTTAAATGTCATTGATCATTATTATTTATAATTCATAAATTAAAGGAGTAGTACAAGTAATGCTATGCGATAGATTACATGTGCTACTCCTTTTTAGGAGTTATTTATGGAAGAAATGGATTGTATTAAGCTGATTTACGATTGCGTTTGTGTTGTTTGATGATTTTTAATGCACGCTTGCGCGTTTTGATATTAGGACTGTTCAAATTACGACGTGCTGTTTGTAAATCTAGTTTCATATTTGATTCCTCCTTTTTAAAAGCATAAAGGAAAATAGTAAAAATGTAAATAGGAATTATTACGATTTATAAAAATAATATTAATATCGTATATGAAAATCAAAAAATGATATGTATAATAGTCAAATGGTTCTATTGAGCGCATAAATAGATAAAAGGGGAATAGTATGTCACATAAACAAAAATTAGCAATGATATTTACAATGTTACTTGGTGGATTCTTTGGATTGCTTAATGAAACATTACTTACCACAGCATTGCCGAGTATCATGAAGGATTTCAATATTGAATATTCACAAGTTCAATGGTTAACAACAGCATTCTTACTCACTAATGGTGTTGTCATTCCGTTATCTGCATTTATTATACAGCGATACTCTACGAGACAAGTCTTCTTAACTGGAATTGTCATCTTCTTCCTTGGGACGATGCTAGGTGGTTTTAGTCCGAACTTTACGATACTTTTAATTGCACGAATTATACAAGCTTTAGGCTCAGGTATTATGATGCCATTGATGATGACGACCATTCTAGATATCTTTCAACCGCATGAACGTGGTAAATATATGGGGATGTTTGGACTCGTTATAGGTCTTGCTCCAGCCATTGGACCTACATTATCTGGTTATTTAGTGGAATATTTTAATTGGCGATCATTGTTCCATGTCGTTGCACCGATTTTAGCAATCACATTTCTGATTGCATTAAAAATTATTAAAAATGTAGGAACAACCGTTAGAACACCTATCGATCTCATTTCTATCGCATTATCAATACTAGGTTTTGGTGGATTGTTATACGGTGTAAGTTCTATTTCTAGTGATGGATGGGATGATCCGCTTGTCTTGACCACGGTTATTGGTGGCTTAATATTAGTAGGTTTGTTTATTTGGCGCCAAGAAAAACTTGATAATCCGTTATTGAGCTTTAAAGTATTTAAGAATAAGGAGTTTGCAGTTGGATTATCGATAATGGCTGCAACCATGATTTCAATGATTGGTTCTGAAACAGTATTGCCAATGTTTGTACAAAACTTGCTAGGTCGAACACCGATTGACTCAGGACTTATCTTACTTCCAGGTGCCATTGTGATGGCCATCATGTCGATTATTTCAGGGTGGTTATATGAAACGTTTGGGGCTAAGGTATTAGCGATTATAGGTATGTTTATTGTACTTGTAACGACATCGTACTTTGTAGTGATGGACGAGCATACGTCAACCATTATGTTGGCTACGATTTATGCAATTCGTATGATTGGTATCGCATTGGGCTTAATGCCAATTATGACACATACAATGAATCAACTAACACCAGAACTTAATGCACATGGTTCGTCAATGACAAATACCATTCAACAAATTGCTGGTTCAATTGGAACAGCAGGCTTGATTACGATATTAAGTACAGCAAGTAAAAACTTTCAACCGACAATGAGTGATTATCACGGTATGAATAAAACTGAAACGGCAGGACAAATACAGATTGATGCTATGCTTCATGGTTACCATTCAGGGTTTATGTTTGCTGTAATAATTACGATTATTAGTTTATTGCTTACATTTTTAATTAAAAGCAAGAAAAAAGTAAAGGCTGAAGCGGAGTTGGAAGATCAATAAGTTAATAATTTATTGCACGAAACGATAAGAGATCAAGACGAGCGTGATTTGGAAAATACTTGATATTCCAATGTAGCTTTAGGAATGTCATCCATGTCTTCCTAAAACATAAACGCTTTATGTCTTGGTCTCTTTTTATTGTCATTAATATCCAAACATTCTGAACACTTAATTAAACATAAAAATAATGTTGACTATTCCTACCTATGAGATTAGAATTAATTTATTCTGACTAATCTAATAGGAATATGGAGGACAAGGTAGATGAAAAGACTTTTATTTGTTGCTTTAGCACTTATCTTTGTGTTAGCTGCTTGTGGAAATGGAGGATCATCAGATAAAAATAGTGATTCTAAATCAAGTAGTAGCAATAGTGATAGTAAAACACTGAAAGTAGGAACTGAAGGTACATATGCACCATTCACTTTCCATAATAAACAAGACAAATTAACTGGTTACGATATTGATGTCATCAAAGCAGTTGCAAAAGAAAAAGGTTACAAACTTAAATTCAATGAAACATCATGGGATTCAATGTTTGCTGGCTTAGACGCTAAACGTTTTGATGTGATTGCTAACCAAGTAGGTGTAAATAAAGAAAGAGAGAATAAATATAAATTCTCTACACCTTACACGTATTCAAGCGCAGTTTTAGTAGTTCGTGAAAATGAAAAAGATATCAAATCATTTGATGATGTTAAAGGTAAGAAAATGGCGCAAACATTTACGTCAAACTATGGTCAATTAGCTAAAGATAAAGGCGCAGATATTACGAAAGTTGATGGCTTTAACCAAGCGATGGACTTATTATTATCTAATCGTGTTGATGGTACATTTAACGATAGCTTATCTTACTTAGACTATAAAAAACAAAAACCAAATGCTAAAATCAAAGCAATCAAAGGTAATGCAGAACAAAGTAAATCAGCATTTGCATTTAATAAAGATGTTGATGAAAAAGTTGTATCTGATTTCAATGATGGCATTAAAACATTAAAAGAAAATGGCGAATTAGCAAAAATTGGTAAGAAATGGTTCGGTGAAAATGTTTCTGAGCCTAAATAGTCAACAACAACATGCATTAGATGCGGCAGGGCAAGCATTTGGACCGATGTTGGAAGGATTATTAAAATATTCTATTCCAATTACCATTGTTACATTTATCTTAGGTTTGATCATTGCTTTATTTACAGCGTTAATGCGTATTTCAACAAGTAAAGTTTTAAAAGGTATTGCACGTGTTTATGTGTCAATTATTCGTGGTACACCGATGATCGTTCAATTATTCATTATCTTTTATGGTATTCCTGAACTAGAGCGTTTATTAACGGGTAACGCTGATGAACAATGGACATTATCATCCGTTGTATCAGCTATCATTGGTTTATCTCTTAATGTTGGTGCGTATGCATCAGAAATTATACGTGGTGGAATTATTTCAATACCTAAAGGTCAAACTGAAGCGGCTTATTCTATAGGGATGAACTATAGACAAACCATTCAAAGAATTATATTGCCACAAGCGATTCGTGTTTCAATTCCAGCTTTAGGTAATACATTCTTAAGTTTAATTAAAGATACATCATTACTTGGCTTTATCTTGGTAGCAGAAATGTTCCGTAAAGCTCAAGAAGTCGCTTCTACAACTTATGAGTATTTCACAATTTATATACTTGTAGCTGTTATGTATTGGGTAGTATGTTTCATCATTTCAGTTATTCAAAGCTTCTATGAATCATATATTGAAAGAGGGTATAACTCATGATTGAATTAAGTGGCATCCATAAATCGTTCAATGATAAAGAAGTCATTAAAGGTATTGATTTAAATGTAGATAAAGGGGAAGTCGTGACACTGATTGGACGATCTGGTTCAGGTAAGACGACATTACTACGTATGATTAATGCTTTAGAAATTCCAACTGAAGGTAACGTAACGGTTAATGGTGAAAGCTACACAGCTAACAATAAAAAGTCTCAAATAAGCGTACGCAAGCAATCGGGTATGGTATTTCAAAGTTATAACCTATTTCCGCATAAATCAGCATTGGAAAATGTTATGGAAGGGTTAGTGACGGTTAAGAAAATGAATAAAGCAGATGCTAAAGAAAGAGCGATGGGGTTACTTGAAAAAGTTGGTTTAACAAGTGTTAAAGATCAACGCCCACATGCGCTATCAGGTGGTCAACAACAACGTGTAGCCATTGCTAGAGCGTTAGCAATGAATCCACAAGTAATGCTATTTGACGAGCCAACATCTGCTTTAGACCCAGAATTAGTGAATGATGTCCTTAGAGTAATCAAGGAATTAGCTGATGAAGGTATGACAATGGTGATTGTAACGCATGAAATGCGATTTGCACGCCAAGTCTCAAATAAAATCGTCTTTATACATGAAGGACGTATAGGTGAACAAGGTTCTCCAGACGAGATGTTCAATCATCCAAAGACTGAAGAATTACGTCGCTTCCTAAATGTAATCAATGAAGACTAATAACAAAACACTTCCTAAAGTACATTTGAGTACTTTAGGAAGTGTTTTTTAGTTGAAATGTTTTTTATCATGCTTATTTACGATCTAAAAGTTGCATAACTCGGTATGCGAAAGGTTTGATAGGTTTGATGAAATCACCAATATATTCATACACATTCGCGTTGAATCCTTTTTTGAATTGTTGAACACCGAAGTCTTCAGCATTTTCACTAAAGTCACCAGTGATACCGTAGAAATTATAACGATCAACGTTATGTTCTTTCGCAAATTTAATCATGTCCCATTGTAAGCGATACGCACCCATGTACGCATTATATTTAGGGTTTGAGCCACTGGATAGATAATATACTTCATGGTCATTATATAAATATAAAGCAGCGGCTAGATTAAGTATTTCGCCTTCTTGGGCAATTTTATCTTTCGTTTCATTTAATTTACGTTCGTTACTATCAACTTGTTGTTGTATTTGCGTGCGCTTATTTTTATTTTTCTTAGAATTCGGATTTTCTTTCAACACTGCATCAACGTCCGCTAATTGTTGTGTTAATGTATCATGCTTCTCTTGAAGAGTAGATAAATAATCTTTTAAATCGATATAAGCAAGTTTTAGCATAGCATGGTCTTTGTATGTTTTTTGCATTTCATAAAAGTAAGGTTTGTCTCTAAATTTGAAACCATGTTTTTCTTCGGCCATTTGGAACAATTCGAAGAAAGTATCTGTTTCATCCATAGGAAGTGTTCTTACTTTTACACCCATTTCATACGTTTTTTTAATATTACGACGAGTTTGATAGTCCATTTCTTTAAGCAGTTGATCTTCTGACTTGTCTTTTAAATCTAAGATAGATAACCAACGTATTTGACTCATTGTACTGTAACCAACTGACCACCCTTGATGTTTATAACCTAGTTCTTCCAACGTTTTGATTACGGCACGATTATCATAGCTCTCCAAAATTTCTCCGTCTGCGTTACGTAAGTTCTCTAAAATATATGGATCAACTAAGACATATAGGCAATTGTGCTTTTTTAAATAGCGTGTTAATGATTTAAAGAAAAAGTGAACCAATTCAATATTACTGTAGTCCATTACCGGTCCACGATGTGTATAAAAATATTTGAATACTTTTAATGCACGCGCTTCAGTCATTAATGTAGCAGCGATAACGTTGTCACTGTCATCTTTGACACCTACAATGTGTACATCACCCTTTAATTCACTTCTATTATCAAAGTGAATTCGTGATTGCGTATAATGTGAGAAATGACTGGACGTAAATTTCTCAAATTCCCCCGATGTTAAAGTTACGAATTTCATATTCATCTACTCCTCTGTATTTTTAAGAATTATCATCTATTTTACCAAATAACTACATCTATTACACAAAATAACTAATTAAATTACATCGTACTTTAGTTGTAGACGGAAATTTATATTTAATTTATAATAATAAAAATTTTTAGAAATGTAAATTTTTATGAACTAGCGCATAATCTAAAACCATTGTATGATAGTATTTGCAACAGAAGTATAAGATGAGATTTATAGAATTGGGCAATAGGAGTGAATGTATGAAACGTATATTAGTTATGTTAACTTTAGGTATCGTATTGCTAGCAGCATGCGGTAATGATAAATATGTAGATAAAATAGATAAAGCTGTAAAAATGCAAGATCAAAAGCAAGAACAGATGGCTAAGCATGATACAGGCGATATGGTTAAACACTTTGATAAAAAAGATGCGAATATTTATGTTTATGAAGATGGTAAGTATGTTGTTTTAGCTTATAAGCCATTAAGTAATAATGAGGAAGTTCATTACTACACATATCAATTTGATGGGAAAAAGGGAAAATATCTGGATAACTTCGATACAAAGCAATATATAGAATCACATGATGCTGATTATAAAGAAGAAAACATGAATTAATACAAAATGAAAAGGAGCATCTATGAAGAAAATCATTTCAATTATAAGCATGTTGATGGTTATCATCGTCATCATGAGTGCATGTGCTAACAATAAAGAGAAACAACCACCTAAAACAAAAAATGGGAAGATTTTAATCGTTGAGTATGGAGATTTTAAATGTCCGTACTGTAAAAAAGTTGAAGAGAACGTCATGCCGACAATAAAAAAAGACTATATTGATACGAATAAAGTCGAGTACCAATTTGTAAATGCTGGATTTCTAGATAAAGACTCTATAGTTGGTTCAAGAGCTGGCAATGCAGTACAAGAGGTTGCGCCTAATAAATACTTAACATTTCAACATAATGTATTTGCCAACCAAAAAGACGAAAATAAAAAGTGGCTGACTGAAGACTTTTTAGACAGAGAAATTGATAAATTAGATATTACAAGTCAACAGAAATCAGAAATTAAAAAACAATATAAAACTAAAAATAGTGACGCTTGGAAAAAAGCTGACGAACAAAAGAAACTAACAGAAGATAATAAAATTGACACAGTTCCAACTGTTTTTATCAATGGTAAAAAAGTAAAGGATCCATACAAAGTTAAAGAGTGGACGAAATACTTATAATGCAGAACTGAACGTGTCATAAGCATTAACACTAAAATTGATATACGCCCTTCGAAGTAAACATTGAAAAATGAAACTTTGAAGGGCGTTTTTGTCATCCGGGGCCCCAGCAAAAAGAATTTCACCCAGAAATTCGACAAGCAAAGCAAGCTGGGGTGGGGCCCTCAGCAAAAAGAATTTCACCCAGAAATTCAACAAGCAAAGCAAGCTGGGGTGGTCCAGTATAGAAAATCATGCTACTAGCGTGAAGTGAAGGTTTAAATTTCAAAAGCATTGATTCTAATAATGATAACCAAGTATCGAGAGATTAATATAATAAATCTATTTTAATCGATGTCATTTCTTTAAAACGATGAATAAGAAAATTAAAAAAACTATTGTAATTTTATACAAATGAAGCTATACTTTTAAATCGTAATTATTACTATTTAGGAGGAATATTATGAAGCGATTTTTAAGTCTTACCGTTTTATTATCTATAATATTATGTGTTTTAGTAGCTTGCGGAAAAGAAGATAGTTCTAATAAGGAGTCAAAGGATGGCGATAAAATCAATGTGTCTACAACCGTTTATCCTTTACAATCTTTTATAGAACAAATAGGTGGTAATCATGTGAATGTATCATCCATTTATCCTGCTGGCTCAGACTTACATGATTATGAACCAACTCAGAAAGACATGTTAAAGGTTAATAAATCTGATTTATTCGTGTATACAGGTGACGATTTAGATCCAGTCGCTAAGAAAGTTGCAGCAACAATTAAAGATGATAAAAAGAAAGTATCATTACAAGATAAATTAGACCGTTCAACATTACTCACAGATCAGCATGAACACGGTGATGAAGAACATGCAGATTCACATGAACATCATCACCATCATCATGGCGGATATGATCCACACGTATGGTTAGATCCTGAGAAAAATAAAATCTTTGCTAAAGAAATTAAAGATCAGTTAGTAGCTAAAGATCCAAAGCATAAAAATGAATATGAGAAAAATTTTAAAAAATTAGAAAAATCGTTAGATGACATTGACAATAAATTAAAAGACATTACTAAAGATAAACAAGGTAATGCTGTATTTATTTCACATGAATCTTTAGGTTATCTCGCAGATCGCTATGGCTTTGTTCAAAAGGGAATTCAAAATATGAACGCTGAAGACCCTTCTCAAAAAGCACTTACACAATTAGTTAAAGAGATTAATGATAAAAATGTTAAATACATATTATACGAAGATAATGTTGCCAATAAAGTGACTGAGACAATCAGAAAAGAAACCAACGCCAAGCCATTAAAATTCTATAATATGGAGTCACTAAATAAAGAACAATCTAAAGACACATCAATAAATTATCAAACATTAATGAACAAAAATATTGAAGCTTTAGATAAAGCATTGGATTCCAATATAAAAGTACAAGACGACAAAGCTGAACATAAGCATGACAAAGCAATTTCAGATGGTTATTTTAAAGATGAGCAAGTTAAAAATCGTGCGCTATCAGATTATGAAGGTGAATGGCAATCAGTTTATCCTTATTTAAAAAATGGTGATTTAGATGATGTTATGAAACATAAATCTGAAGAAGATAGCAGTATGACCGCAAAAGAATATAAAGCATACTATGAAAAAGGTTATAAAACTGATATTTCTAATATTCATATTGAAGGTGACAACATTACTTTTGAAAAAAATGGGAATAAGGTAACTGGGACGTATGAATATGTCGGTAAAAAAATCTTAGATTATAAGAAAGGTAATCGCGGTGTAAGATTTATTTATAAATTGACAAACAATGATACGCCATCATTACCGAAATATGTTCAGTTTAGTGATCATAATATTGCACCTAAGAAAGCTGAACATTTCCATATCTTTATGGGTGATAACAATGAAACATTACTTAAAGAAATGGATCACTGGCCAACGTACTATCCTGCTTCATTAGATAAGGATGATATCAAAGAAGAAATGTTAGCACATTAAATCATTTAAATGTGAGTCGTTTTACTTGTATTTCTAATTAAGTTGTTTTATTATACTAAGTATAATAATTATACAAACTATCGTACTGGTTTTCAGCTACGTAGTTTCATAATTTAAATATTGGAGGTATGTAAACATGGCTAATTTAAATTTAGACCCAGCACATTCAGGAGTTAACTTTTCTATTCAACACTTAGTTGTATCAAATGTTAAAGGACGTTTTAACGAATTTGACGCTAACATTTCAGGTGATTTTAACGATTTAAGTTCATTACAAGGTACGTTTACTGTTAAAGCAAATTCAATTGATACGAAAGTAGCAGATCGTGATAATCATCTTAAAAGCGCAGATTTCTTAGACGCTGAAAACTATCCAGAAATTAAATTTGAAATTACAAAAGTAGATGAAAAATCAGTTACTGGTAACTTAACAATGAAAGACCAAACACATGAAGAAACATTTGATTTAGATTATAAAGGTATTAGCTTAAACCCACTTAACGGTAAAAATACAGCTGGTTTAGTTATTACTGGTAATCTTAATCGTGAAAAATATGGTATTACATTTAACCAACAACTTGAAACTGGCGGATTCTTATTAGGCAAAGACTTACATGTTGAATTCGATTTAGAATTTCCACTTGAAGACTAATCATTCGTCACAATAAATACGACATATAAGCATAGACTCCCTTCAAAGTAGACATTGAGATCATGTGAATTTTGAAGGGAGTTTTTTTATATCTTTGTATTAAAAATAAATAACTGGTAAATTCAGAGTGAGTTATTTTTAAAAGTAGGGGGATTAACATGTCAATTCAGATCAAAGATAATAAAATTATATTTACGAGAACGTTCGAAGCACCAATTAATGAAGTGTTTGAATCGTACACAACGAAAGCGTTATTTGAGCAATGGTTCCATCCTCAAGGAGGCAAAACAAAGGTATATCGTTTTAATCCGGTTGCCGGTGGAGATGCTTTCTTTGCGATTGAAATGCCAGAACAAACAAGTTATACACTTACAGAATATAAAAAAGTCGAAAAACCGCATCACATTAAATACTTTGATTTTTTTGCTACGCCTCAAGGTGAAAAAGATACAACATTACCTGGTATGCAAATTTTCATGGATTTTACTTCAGAATCAGAGGAGCGCACGCGTGTTACGTCAACTTCAATTTTTCCAACGAAAGATGCTGCGCAACAAGCACTTGATATGGGTGTAGAAGCGGGAATGAATTCTACGTTAGACCAACTTGATGCACTATTGAAACGTAAAAAGTCATAAGGATGTCAAAAAATCTCACTAAATTTACGTTATAATGTAGATGAAATGAGGTTGATGAAATGAAGGAAAGATATTTGAAAGTACTTGCTTTGTTTTCAGTTAGTACTTTAATCCCTACAATCCTATTGAATTCAAAAGCGATTGATAATAGTGCAATTAAATATGTGTTAAGAACTGCATTAGGCTATGGTATCTTTGCTACAGGATTGCGTTATTTATCTAGACTTAAATCACAAAAATAGTAAATCTCAAAGTGAGGTGGCATCGTGTTTACACGACACGAGCTCACCTCACTTTTTTGATGTATGAAATTTAATCTATTCATGTTTTCTTAAAAAATATATAATTGAAACATAACTTGAAAAGGATGTAGGGGGCATACATATGTTGAAGAACAATAAAACGGTTGAAGATACCCACGCAACTCGTGATATTGTAGAAGCGGCTGTTGGACAAGTTCAAACGAAAGAAATTATGGGAAAGAAAACGCCTGGACGATACGCTTTGAAAGCGATGATGTCAGGGTTTTTATTAGCAATCGTAACTGTATTCATGTTAGCAATTAAAACACAATTTGCTGGAACTAACGAAGGATTAGTTAATTTATTGGGTGCGATTGCGTTTAGTTTAGCTTTAGTTTTAATTGTATTAACTAATTCAGAATTATTGACCAGTAATTTTATGTATTTAACGGTAGGCTGGTACTATAGAGCGATTACTATTAATAAGATGCTACTCATTTTCTTATTCTGCTTTATTGGAAATATTATTGGCGGATTTATTTTATTTTTCTTAATGAAAGGGACGCATATAATGACGCCGGAAATGATTGCCAGTTTAAGTAAAACAGTACATATGAAGACAGTAGAATCAACATGGCTAAATATTTTAGTTAAAGCCATCTTTTGTAACTTCTTTATTAATATTGGTATTTATGTATCTATGTTATTTAAAGAAGGATTAGCAAGAGCATTCTTTATTGCGGCAGGAGTTGTGGTGTTCGTATTTATGGGTTATGAACACGTTGTCTTTAATGCAGGCTTATATGCAGGAATGATGTTTTATAATTTAGATGCACTTTCATGGTTAGATGTTATCAAAAATATTGTGTTTGCTTTAATTGGTAACTATATCGGTGGGGGTATCTTTATTGGTTTAGTTTATGCCTATTTGAATGGTTCACGTGATAGTTTAATTAATAAATAAGGCGGATTGGTTGAGATCAACGGCTGGGATAATGAATTCACTAGGAATTCTACCCTATGTTTGTCTCAACTTTTTTATTAGTGACAAATTAACCAACAGACTTGACTTGATTAGTAGAAAAACATATGATTTTAATCAACATTTAAAGTTTAATGACGCATTCAATGAATTGTGATTGCACATGGATTAAAGGGGGATGACAGGATTGGTAGCTAATATTTTAGTTGCACATGGTATGAGAAAAGGTGACCAAAATCAAGCGTTAGAAGCATTTTTAGAGTCGCTCTTAAGAGATGAAACCTATCAATATGAACTCGCATTTATAGAGAGTGAAGAGAAAAGTATTGAGAATACAATAGGGCGTTTAATTCAAGCGGGAGAAACACATTTTAAAGTGGTGCCGTTATTAATTTTTTCAGCCATGCATTATATTGTAGATGTGCCGAATATACTTGCGCACATTAAACAAACACATCCACAAATACATTACGAAATTAGTGAACCACTTGGCACACACGATTTAATGGTCGATTTAGTTGAAAGACGAATTCGAGACGTTAATGTGGATGCTTCGGTAAATCATGCTATTGTTCTTATTGCACATGGTAGTTTTTCATATACGCAAGCGCATGATGAGTTGAAATCCTTTGGTAAGAAGCTAAAGCAAGACGTACCTGTCTTTTGTCGAACATTATACGGTGATATTACCTTTAGAAACGATTTAGACCAATTAGCTAAGCAGTATGAAACATTAATTGTTGTACCTATGTTTCTATATGATGGACGCCTTGTTAATAAAGTGAAACGCCTGATTTCAGAAATGGATATTCAAGGTACACTGCATATGACGCCATCTATCAACTTTGATAACATTTTAAAATTAATTATTAGTGATCGTTTAGAGCAATTAGATAATAAATAAACTCAGATTATAAGGAGTAGGACGCCATTCGTATTGAATGCATTGTCCTACTCCTATTATTTTATGTGCAAATAGCGTATTAGGGAATTCCCCGATTTTACTAATATTTGTGAATTTAATCACATTTTTAAGGAGATTTGTTATAGAATAACAGTGAAGAAACAAATGTATAAATTCAAACATTTAATAATAACAAATATTGCAAATGGCAAATAAGTAAATTTTAAGTGATAAAAGGGGCATATTTTATGACTAAACAAAAATTAGTAATGATTGGAAACGGCATGGCAGGTTTAAGAACGATCGAAGAAATTCTTGAACGTTCTGATTCACAATTTGATATCACGATTATTGGTAAAGAACCTTACCCAAATTATAACAGAATTATGTTATCAAATATATTACAAAAGAAAATGACTGTTGAAGAAACAATTATGAATCCATATGAATGGTATGAAGAAAATAACATCGAGTTAATCGTTAATGACCCAGTGGAAACAGTTGATCGTTCCGCTCAAACGGTAACAACTTCTAAAGGTATTGAAGTTAAATACGATATCTGTATTTTTGCAACTGGTTCAAGTGCATTTGTATTACCTATACCTGGTTCAGATTTACCAAGTGTAATTGGTTGGAGAACAATCGAAGATACTGAACGTATGATTGACATCGCTAAAACGAAAAAAAGAGCAGTCGTCATTGGTGGTGGATTGTTAGGACTTGAATGTGCAAGAGGTCTTATGGACCAAGGCATGGAAGTTACTGTATTACACTTAGCAGAATGGCTAATGGAAATGCAGCTAGACCGTAAAGCTAGTGGTATGCTTAAAGCAGATTTAGAACGTCAAGGTATGAATATCGAGTTACAAGCAAACTCTAAAGAAATTATAGGTAAAGATGATGTTGAAGCGATTAGATTAGCAGACGGAAGAGTGATTGAGACGGATTTAGTCGTTATGGCAGTAGGTATCCGTCCATTTACGCAAGTCGCTCGAGACGCTGGCTTAGAAGTAAATAGAGGTATTGTCGTTAACGACTATTTACAAACATCAGATCCAAATATTTATGCTGTCGGTGAATGTTCAGAACATAATGGTAAAGTATATGGTTTAGTCGCACCACTTTATGAACAAGGTAAAGTGTTAGCCGACTATTTAACTGGTAAAGAAACAGAAGGCTATAAAGGGTCTACAACATTCACTTCATTAAAAGTATCTGGATGTGATTTATACAGCGCAGGACAAATTGTTGAAAATGATAATGTCCATGGGATTGAAATTTTCAATAGTGTAGATAACATTTATAAAAAAGTGTACTTAAGTGAAGGTCAAGTTGTCGGAGCAGTGTTGTACGGTGATACGGATGATGGTTCAAGATTTTATAACATGATGAAAAAACATGAATCTTTAGAAGACTATACATTGGTTTCATTATTATACAAAGGTGGCGAAGAAGCGGTAACATCAATCGCTGACATGCCAGACGATGAAACGATTTGTGGTTGTAATGGTGTCGACAAAGGTACGATTGTGAATGCAATTACTACGAAAGGTTTAACATCTGTTGACGAAGTTACAAAAGCAACTAAAGCAGGTAACTCTTGTGGTAAATGTAAAGGTCAAATTGGCGAGTTATTACAATGCACATTAGGTGATGACTTTGTAGCAGCAAAACCAACTGGTATTTGTGCATGTACAGACTTAACACGCGACCAAATTGTAACGCAAATCAAAGCTAAAGGACTTAAAACTTCTAAAGAAGTGCGTCATGTTCTCGATTTCAAAGATAAAAATGGTTGCCCTAAATGTCGACCAGCAATTAACTACTATTTAAATATGGTATATCCACATGATCACCAAGATGAAAAAGAATCACGATTCGCAAATGAACGTTACCATGCTAATATTCAAAATGATGGTACATTCTCTGTTATTCCACAAATGCGTGGTGGCGTAACAGATGCTGATCAATTGATTCGATTAGGCGAAGTTGCTAAAAAATACAACGTACCTTTAGTTAAAGTAACAGGTTCACAACGTGTTGGTTTATACGGATTGAAAAAAGAAGAATTACCTCAAGTTTGGAAAGATTTAGGTATGCGTTCAGCATCAGCTTATGGTAAGAAAACACGTTCTGTTAAAAGTTGTGTCGGTAAAGAATTCTGTCGATTTGGTACACAATATACTACACGCTTAGGTATTCGTTTAGAAAAAACATTTGAATATATCGACACACCACATAAATTTAAAATGGGTGTATCTGGTTGCCCACGTAGTTGTGTTGAATCTGGTGTTAAGGATTTCGGTGTTATCTCTGTAGAAAATGGATATCAAATTTATATTGGCGGTAACGGTGGTACAGACGTTACTGTAGGTAAATTATTAATTACTGTTGAAACTGAAGATGATGTTATCCAATTATGTGGTGCATTAATGCAATATTATCGTGAAACAGGTATTTACGCAGAAAGAACTGCACCTTGGTTAAATCGTTTAGGCTTTGAAAACGTCAAAGAAGTGTTATTAGATCCTGAACGTCAAAAAGAATTATTCGATAGAATTATGGATGCTAAAAAAGCGATTGATGGACATGGCGAACCTTGGGAAGCAATCGTTGAAGATAAAGAAGCTCAAAAAATCTTTGAAGTTGAGAGGGTGTAAACGATGAAATCTATGGAAAAAGTTAAAGTAACGACATTAGAAGAATTAACACCATTAATTGGTAAAAAAGTAATTGTTGATGGTAAAGAAATTGGCATTTTCTTAACTGAAAGTGGAGACATTCATGCAATTAATAATATTTGTCCTCATAAACAAGGGCCTTTATCAGAAGGAACAGTGAGTGGTGACTATGTTTATTGCCCATTACATGATCAAAAAGTTGATTTAAGAAGTGGGGAAGTCCAAGAACCAGATACGGGATGTGTTGAAACATATCAAGTGGAAGTTATTGATGGAGACGTTTATGTATGTCTATAAATGAGAAGGCAAAGGTATATTTGATTGGTGCGGGTCCTGGTAACCCCAACCTTTTAACTAAAAAAGCAGAGCGATGCATTAAGAAAGCAGACGTTATTCTGTATGATCGTTTAGTTAATCCGCTTATTCTACAATATGCACCAGCTGACGCTGAAATCATTGATGTCGGTAAAAAACCTTATGCGAAACATATACAGCAAGATGAAATCAATTTGAAAATCGTTGAGGCTGCAAAACAATATCAAACGGTGATACGTCTTAAAGGTGGCGATCCAGCGATATTTGGTCGTGTTACTGAAGAAGTGAATACTTTAAAAGACTATGGCATTGACTACGAAATTGTTCCTGGTGTCACTTCAGCAAGTGCAGCTGTTGCAACAATGGATTTAGGTTTGACATTACGATCAGTAGCACCAAGTGTTACGTTCTCGACAGGCCATTTCAAAGATTCAATCAATCAAGAAACGGATATTCGTAATCTCATTAATGGTGGTACGTTAGCTATCTACATGGGAATTAAGCGATTAGGTCATATTATCAAACAAATTACTGCGTATACAACTGAAGATTATTCGATTGCAATTGTCTTTAATGCAACGTGTTATAACCAACGTGTTATCATTGGTAAATTAAGTACAATTGAACATCAATTACAACAACATGAACTTGAAGGTGAACCAGGTATCTGTATATTAGGCGCGATTGTTGATCATATCGATAAAGCACACGTCGTGTCACAAGAACATGAACGCAATGTTGATGATACATTATATGTGATAAAAGGTTCTAAAGAAGATGCTTTATTAAAAGCAGAAGAAATGTCAGAAACAGGTTATCGCTGTTTAATAGACGTTGATGAAAGTTGCCATCCAACACAACAACATTTACATCAACAAATTATCAATGACCATAAAATTAAATATATTAATTGTTAAGTCATCCTTGCAGGCGTGGTACTACAAATTCTTAGAGGGTTAAGTACCACTGCCTGCTTTTTTATTTTTTAGGGATTCCCCCATTGAAATTAGGACATTCCCTAATTCCTATCATATGTGAAAAATTGTACAATCATTATAAATTCAAAAGTAAAACAGCAAATCGGAATAAGTTAATACCTTTAACGGTAGGAGGATTCATATAGATGGGAAAATTTGGATTAAACTTTTTCAAACCAACTGAAAAATTTAATGGAAACTGGTCAGTTCTTGAGAGCAAAAGTAGAGAATGGGAAAAAATGTACCGTGAAAGATGGAGTCACGATAAAGTAGTTCGAACAACACATGGTGTTAACTGTACAGGATCATGTTCATGGAAAGTATTCGTAAAAAATGGTGTGATCACATGGGAGAACCAACAAATTGATTACCCAAGTTGTGGTCCTGATATGCCAGAATTTGAACCGCGTGGTTGTCCTCGTGGTGCATCATTTTCTTGGTATGAATATAGTCCACTTCGTGTGAAATATCCATACATTAGAGGGAAATTATTAGATTTATGGAATACGGCTTTAGAAGAAAATAATGGTAACCGCATTGCTGCTTGGGCTTCAATCGTTGAAGATGAAGAGAAAGCGAAAATGTATAAACAAGCACGTGGTAAAGGTGGCCATGTTCGTGCTAACTGGAAAGATGTAACAGACATCATCGCTGCACAAATTTTGTATACCATTAAAAAGGATGGTCCAGACCGAATTGCTGGATTCACACCTATTCCAGCGATGTCAATGATTAGTTACGCAGCAGGTGCGAGATTTATTAATTTACTTGGTGGAGAAATGCTAAGCTTCTATGATTGGTATGCCGATCTACCACCTGCGTCACCTCAAATTTGGGGTGAACAAACAGACGTACCTGAATCAAGTGACTGGTACAATGCTGCTTATATTATTATGTGGGGCTCAAATGTACCACTTACACGTACACCGGATGCACACTTTATGACAGAAGTAAGATACAAAGGAACTAAAGTGGTTTCTGTAGCACCAGACTACGCAGAAAATGTTAAATTTGCAGATAACTGGTTAGCACCTAATCCAGGTACAGATGCAGCGGTAGCACAAGCGATGACACACGTTATCTTACAAGAATATTATCAAGATAATCCGAGTGATATGTTCATTAATTATTCTAAACAATATTCAGATATGCCTTTCGTCATTATGTTAGATGAAGACGACAATGGTTATAAAGCAGGGCGATTTTTACGTGCAAGTGATTTAGGTATGGATAGTGAAAATAGTGAATGGAAACCGGTCATTCACGATATCAATAGTCGTCAATTTGTAGTACCTAATGGCACAATGGGTCAACGCTGGGAAGAAGGCAAGAAGTGGAACTTAAAATTAGAAAATGAAGATGGTTCTAAGATTGATCCAGCAATGTCTATGGCGGAAGACACATATGAAATCAAAACGATTCAATTCCCTTACTTTGATAGTCAAGGTGATGGCATCTTTGAAAGACCGATTGCAGCTAGAAAAGTCACATTAGCTAACGGCAAAGAAGTGTATGTTGCGACGGTATATGACTTGATGACAAGTCAATATGGTATTAAACGATTTAATCATGAATTAGAAGCAGCATCTTATGATGATGCAGAATCAAAATATACACCAGCATGGCAGCAACGTGTAACAGGTATTAAACCAGAATTAGTGACACAAGTAGCAAGAGAGTTTGCGCAAAATGCTATTGATACAGAAGGGCGCTCAATGATTATCATGGGTGCGGGTATTAACCACTGGTTCAACTCAGATACGATTTATCGCGCGATTTTAAATCTAGTTCTATTATGTGGCTGTCAAGGTGTGAACGGTGGTGGCTGGGCACACTACGTTGGACAAGAAAAATGTCGACCAATTGAAGGATGGAATACTGTAGCCTTTGCTAAAGACTGGCAAGGACCACCACGTTTACAAAATGGTACAAGTTGGTTCTATTTTGCAACGGACCAATGGAAATACGAAGAATCTAATGTTGATAAATTGAAATCACCACTCGCAAATAATATTAAACATCAACATCCAGCTGATTATAATGTTACGGCAGCGAGATTAGGTTGGTTACCATCTTACCCTCAATTTAATAAAAATAGTCTATTATTCGGGGAAGAAGCCAAAGATGAGGGTGATGATTCAAATGAAGCTATTTTAAATAAAGCGATAGAATCTGTGAAAAATAAAGAAACGCAATTTGCGATCGAAGATCCAGATTTAAGAAAGAACCATCCAAAAACATTATTTGTTTGGCGTTCAAATTTAATTTCAAGTTCTGCTAAAGGACAAGAATACTTTATGAAACATTTATTAGGTACACGTTCAGGATTAATGGCTGAACCTAATGAAGAAGATAAACCAGAAGAAATTAAATGGCGTGAAGATACAGAAGGTAAATTAGATTTACTAGTATCGTTGGATTTCAGAATGACTGCGACACCATTGTACTCAGATATCGTCTTACCAGCAGCAACATGGTATGAAAAACATGACTTATCATCAACAGACATGCATCCATTCATTCATCCATTTAATCCAGCTATTGATCCATTATGGGAATCACGTTCAGACTGGGATATTTATAAAACATTAAGTAAAGCTGTTTCTGAAATGGCAAAAGATTATTTACCAGGTACATTTAAAGATGTTGTAACGACACCACTTGGCCATGACTCTAAACAAGAGTTGGGTTCTGAATACGGTATCGTTAAAGACTGGTCTAAAGGTGAAGTTGAAGCTGTTCCAGGTAAAACAATGCCAAACTTCGCAGTTGTAGAAAGAGATTACACTAAAATTTACGATAAATATGTAACTTTAGGTCCACTACTTGAAAAAGGAAAAGTTGGTGCACACGGCGTAAGCTTTAGTGTTAAAGACGAATATGAAGAACTTAAAAGTATGGTAGGTACTTGGAATGATGAAGATGCTGAATCAGTTAGAACGAATCGTCCACGTATCGATACAGCTAGAAAAGTAGCAGATGCCATCTTGAATATATCTTCAGCGACAAATGGCAAATTATCACAAAAATCATATGAAGATTTAGAAAATCAAACAGGTATGGAATTGAAAGATATTTCAAAAGAACGTGCATCAGAAAAGATTTCATTCTTAAATATTACGTCACAACCACGTGAAGTAATACCAACAGCTGTGTTCCCTGGTTCAAATAAAAATGGACGTAGATATTCACCATTTACAACCAATATAGAACGTCTTGTACCATTTAGAACACTCACAGGTAGACAAAGTTATTATATCGATCACGAAGTGTTCCAACAATTTGGTGAAAGCTTACCAGTATACAAACCAACGTTACCACCAATGGTATTTGGTACGAGAGATAAGCAAGTTAAAGGTGGACAAGATGCATTAGTATTACGTTATTTAACACCTCATGGTAAATGGAATATTCACTCAACATATCAAGATAATGAACGTATGTTGACATTATTTAGAGGTGGCCCAGTCGTTTGGCTATCTAATGAAGATGCTGAAGAGCATGGCATTAACGATAATGATTGGTTAGAGGTATACAACAGAAACGGTGTTGTAACTGCAAGAGCTGTCACATCACACCGTATGCCAAGAGGCACAATGTTCATGTACCACGCACAAGATAAACATATTGAAACACCAGGGTCAGAAATTACAGATACACGCGGTGGTTCACATAACGCACCAACAAGAATTCACTTAAAACCTACCCAACTTGTAGGTGGATATGCACAAATTAGCTATCACTTTAACTATTATGGACCAATTGGAAATCAACGTGACGTATACGTAGCAGTGAGAAAGATGAAGGAGGTAAATTGGCTTGAAGATTAAAGCGCAAATTGCAATGGTGTTAAATTTAGATAAATGCATAGGTTGCCACACTTGCAGCGTAACATGTAAGAACACTTGGACGAACCGTCCAGGTGCGGAATACATGTGGTTCAACAACGTAGAAACAAAACCAGGTGTCGGATATCCGAAACGATGGGAAGACCAAGAACATTATAAAGGTGGTTGGGTCTTAAACAAAAAAGGAAAATTAGAACTTAAATCTGGTAGTCGTTGGACAAAAATGGCGTTAGGTAAAATCTTTTACAACCCAGATATGCCACTAATTAAAGACCATTATGAACCATGGACATATAACTATGAACATTTAACAACTGCTAAAGAAGGTAAACATTCACCAGTGGCTAAAGCACACTCATTAATTTCTGGCGAAAAACTTAATCTCGAGTGGGGACCTAACTGGGAAGATGACTTAGCTGGCGCACATATTACTGGTCCAGAAGATCCAAATATCCAAAAAATCGAAGAAGATATTAAATTCCAATTTGATGAAACGTTCATGATGTATTTACCTCGTCTATGTGAACACTGCTTAAACCCTAGTTGCGTTGCGTCATGTCCTTCAGGTGCCATGTATAAACGTGATGAAGACGGTATCGTTTTAGTTGACCAAGATGCATGTCGTGGTTGGCGCTATTGTATGACAGGCTGTCCTTATAAAAAAGTGTACTTCAACTGGAAAACAAATAAAGCAGAAAAATGTACATTCTGTTTCCCAAGAATTGAAGCGGGATTACCAACTGTTTGTTCTGAAACATGTACAGGTAGAATGAGATATTTAGGTGTCTTATTATATGATGCTGATAGAGTTCATGAAGCAGCTTCAGCTGAAAATGAACAAGATTTATATGAAAAACAATTAGACATTTTCTTAAATCCATTCGATGAAGCTGTGATTGAACAAGCTGAAAAAGATGGTATTAGCTATGAATGGATTGAAGCAGCACAAAACTCACCAGTCTATAAATTAGCAATCGAATATAAATTAGCATTTCCTTTACACCCAGAATTTAGAACAATGCCTATGGTTTGGTATTGCCCACCATTGAGCCCAATCATGAGCTATTTCGAAGGAAAAAATGCTGGTCAAAATCCAGATATGATTTTCCCAGCAATTGAAGAAATGCGTTTACCAATCGAATACTTAGCAAATCTATTTACCGCTGGTGATGTTCAACCTGTTAAGGAATCACTACAAAAGATGGCAATGATGAGAAGCTACATGCGTTCACAAGTTACAGGTAAAGAATTTGATACATCGAAATTAGAAAGACTTGGATTATCTGAAATTCAAACTAAAGATATGTATCGATTATTAGGTTTAGCGAAATATGAAGACCGCTTTGTTGTACCAACATCTCATAAAGAAACTTATTTAGATACGTATCATGCACAAGGTAGTCAAGGATACGGTGGCGAGTACTTTGGTGATAATTGTGAAGGCTGTGGTGTTCCCGTAGGTTCAGGAAAAACAGGACAAGAAATTTATAATGAGAATTTCTATGGAGGTATTTTCCGTGATTAATTTACAACAATTTCATTATTATCAAGAAAGCTTTGGCTATATTGCACAGCAACTTATTTTTCCTGAGAAACTTACGTTTCATCCAAAAACATTTGAAGAAACGATTGAGCCATCACATCCTGGTTACGATGATTTAGTAAAATATAGAGAAATCATGCATCAATTCACACTATCAGAAATTAAAGCGATTTATACAGATACATTTGATTTCAATAAAAAATCACCACTCTATATGACTTATAACAAATTTGATACGCAAAAAGAGCGCGGACAAATGTTAGCCAAACTTAAAGTGTTATATGAAATGTTTGGTTTGAAAATGGTAGATAATGAGTTATCTGATTATCTACCGTTGATGTTGCAGTTCTTGCATGTAGCAACATGGCAAAACGATCCACGTGCTGAAGGAAATATTGAATTGGTTATTATGATTATTGAAGATGGTACGTATGAAATGGCCAATCAATTAGCGCAAGACAACAATCCTTATGCTTACGTGATACGTGCGTTAAGAAATACATTGAAAGCTTGCTTAGAAATTCCAAATGAGGTGACATCTCATGCTTAATCAATTTTTATGGATTATCTTTCCTTATTTGTGTGTAGCCATCTTTATTGTTGGCCACATTGCACGTTATAAATATGATCAGTTCTCATGGACTGCGAAATCTAGTGAATTCTTAGAAAAGAAACAATTAAAATGGGGTAGCTTATTATTCCATTTAGGTATCATTCCAGTATTTTTTGGTCACGTTGTAGGACTTGCGATACCAGCCAAATGGATTGATGGCCTAGGGGTTAGTGAAGAAATGTATCATTTTGGTGCTGTATACATTGGTAGTATCTTTGGTATAATGACGTTTATTGGTATGTTACTCTTAACAGCACGACGTATTACAATTAAAAATGTTAGAAAGCTAAGTTCAGCATCTGATATTTTTGTCAATTTTTTATTAATATTAATTATTTTCATGGGTTGTTATTCAACATTAGTTACGAATGCGGTGGTAAGTGACTTTGATTATCGTCAAACGATATCTATCTGGTTTAGACACTTATTTACTTTCTCACCTGATGCAAGCTTAATGACAGATGTGCCATTATCATTTAAAATTCACATCTTACTAGGATTTACAATTTTAGCTTGCTGGCCATTCACACGTTTAGTACATGTATGGAGTGTGCCACTATCGTATACTAATCGCAGATATATTGTTTATCGTAAACATAAAACACGTTCATGAGTATGAGAGGAGATTCAAATGTGATTACGACCACTCCAGTTTTTAAGAAACAGGATTTCCAACAACAATTGAATGATCTAAGGGTTAACGAAGGCTACGATTTTGCAGGTGTAGCATTATATGAACACCATAATAGTTCAGCGCCTATTAAATGGCATTATGTCTCAGGCAATACGAATCAACGTTATAAAATGATTATCTTACGTAAAGGCCGTGGCTTAGCGGGTATGGTTATGAAGACTGGTAAACGAATGATTATTGACGACGTTGCTTCAAGTTTATCACCTGAAGATAAGATTAAATATCCTATTTTAATTGCTGAAGACTTGACAGCAATGGTTGCGATTCCATTATGTTACAATAATCAAGTATATGGCGTCTTACTCTTAGGTCAAAGAGATGGTAAGGCGTTACCTGATTATGAAACGTTGGATATTCATGGTAAGCTATGGACATTTTCAGAAGAAATGTAGGTGATCCTAATGTTGGATGTTTATAATCTCGATTTAGAGAACTTACTAAAAAAATATTATGAAAAAACGAACGAAAAAATCGTCTTTGTGAATAAAGATGGTAAAGTTATTGCCATGAATGATGCTGCTGAAGAAATCATTTCAAAGGACAATAACTACAGTGCTATGACGAATGCAATATGTAATCGTTGTGAAGGTTACTCTAATGAATTTGCATTACAAAGTTGTATTAATTGTTATTTAGATACAACAAAGCCGAATGATATGAACTTCCAAGTGTTCATGAAGACTGTGGATAATAAGATTCAACCTTTTACAGCGTCTTATCAATGTATTGATGAAGAGGCTCAAATCTATGCCTTTACATTACAAGACATATCACCACAAATTCAGCGTCAAGAAAAAATGTATCAACGTCAAATGTTACGTAAAACGATTGCCGCACAGGAGAACGAAAGAAAACGTATTTCTAGAGAACTACATGACAGTGTTGTTCAAGAAATGTTAAATGTAGATGTTGAGTTGAGGTTGTTAAAATATCAACAAGATATGTCACAACTGATTGAGAAATCTGAGCACATTGAAGTTTTAATGTCTAATTTAATTAATGACATTCGAAACATGTCAGTTGAACTAAGACCTTCATCACTCGATGATTTAGGATTGGAAGCGGCTTTTAAATCGTATTTCAAGCAATTAGAACAAAATTATGGATTTAACGTTGTGTATCAATCAAATATTCAAAATCAACGTTTCGATAGTGAAATTGAAACCGTCGTTTATCGAGTAGTTCAAGAGGCAATATTTAATGCATTGAAGTATGCTGGCGTATATGAAGTAGATGTGTCTGTCCAACAAACGCCAGAGGGTCTTATCGCAGAAGTGATTGATAGAGGTAATGGTTTTGATCCTAATTTGAAACCACAAGGCACTGGGTTAGGATTATATGGTATGAACGAAAGAGCAGAACTTGTCAAAGGGTCAGTGAACATTGAAACGCACATTGGCAAGGGGACAATTATAACGTTAGAAGTACCAGTTTAAAGTAAGTTAGGGGAATATAAAGTGAAGATTGTAATCGCAGACGATCACGCAGTCGTTAGAACAGGATTTTCAATGATATTAAACTTTCAAGAAGATATGGAAGTTGTTGCAACCGCTGCTGATGGGGGAGAGGCTTATCAGAAAGTGATGGAACATAAACCAGATGTCTTAATTATGGATTTAAGTATGCCACCTGGTGAATCTGGTTTAATAGCGACAAGTAAGATATCAGAAAGCTTTCCAGAAACTAAAATCTTAATATTAACGATGTATGATGATGAAGAATATCTGTTCCACGTTCTTCGTAATGGCGCTAAAGGCTATATTTTAAAAAATGCACCTGACGAACAGTTATTGTTAGCAGTTCGCACAGTTTATAAAGGTGAAACCTATGTAGATATGAAGTTGACGACATCGTTAGTTAATGAATTTGTGAATCATAAGCATTCAGATGACGTATCTACGAATGATCCTTTTAAAATTTTATCTAAAAGAGAACTAGAAATCTTACCGCTCATTGCTAAGGGGTATGGCAATAAAGATATTGCCGAAAAGTTGTTTGTGTCGGTTAAAACGGTCGAAGCACATAAGACACATATTATGACGAAACTGGATTTAAAATCTAAGCCCGAGTTAGTTGAATATGCATTGAAAAAGAAATTGTTGGATTTTTAATTACATTTACATCTCTAAAAACGAATGTGTTATAGGTAAAAACATCATTTAAGCTACATAGCAAATGCGCAGTAGCTAACTGAATTGAGACGGTTCTTAAATTAAGCTGTTCTCAAATCTAATCATCCTTAAGAGGCTAGGAAGTCGAATTCGAGAAGAATTCCATCCTGGCCTCTTTATTTATGTTTATTTTGGGATAGAAAATATAGGGGGATTCCCCGGCAGTATAAGGGAATGTCCTTATGTTCATTTTTTCACAAATCTACTAAAATTTAAATGTAATCAGTAATGTGATTGAAATATAAATTTTTGACCTCTTTTATATAACAATTACTGATAAAGAAAATGAAATGATGAAGGTGAAAAAATGTATAAGACAAAAGGTGGCTTTCAACTTACATTACAAACGTTAAGTCTTGTAGTAGGATTCATGGCGTGGAGTATCATTTCTCCATTAATGCCGTATATCTCACAAGATATTAAAGTTAATCCTGGTCAGTTATCAATTATACTGGCAATTCCGGTTATATTAGGTTCAATACTACGCGTACCATTTGGCTATTTAACGAATGTTATCGGCGCAAAATGGGTATTCTTCTGTAGTTTTGTCGTTCTATTATTCCCAATATTCTTTTTAGGACAAGCACAAACACCAGGCATGTTAATGCTATCAGGATTCTTTTTAGGTGTTGGTGGCGCGATTTTCTCAGTTGGTGTAACGTCTGTACCAAAATATTTCTCAAAAGATAAAGTAGGACTTGCGAATGGTATTTACGGTATGGGTAACATTGGTACAGCAGTATCATCATTCTTAGCACCACCGATTGCAGGTATTATTGGTTGGCAAACAACAGTAAGAAGTTATTTGATTATCATTGCTATTTTTGCCGTTTTAATGTTCATTTTTGGTGATAAAAATGAACCAAAAGTGAAAGTACCTTTAGCATCTCAATTTAAAAAATTATCATCAAATTACAAATTATATTATTTAAGTCTATGGTATTTTATTACATTTGGTGCTTTTGTAGCATTTGGATTATTCTTACCTAACTACTTAGTAAATAATTTTGGTATTGATAAAGTAGATGCAGGGATTCGATCAGGTGTATTTATAGCTTTAGCTACATTCTTGAGACCGGTCGGAGGGATTCTTGGAGATAAGTTTAATGCGGTTAAAGTACTAATGATTGACTTTATCGTTATGGTTATAGGTGCCGTTATTTTAGGCATTTCAAGTCATATTGCATTATTTACGATTGGTTGTTTAACAATCAGTATCTGTGCAGGTTTAGGTAATGGTTTAATATTTAAACTCGTGCCTTCATACTTTGCAAATGAATCTGGTGCAGCTAATGGTATTGTTTCAATGATGGGTGGTTTAGGCGGATTCTTCCCACCACTAGTGATTACTTACGTAACAGGATTAACAGGTTCAAGTCATTTAGCGTTTATTCTTTTAGCAATATTTGGTATCTTAGCATTTATTACAATGGGACACTTATATAAAAAAGAATACGCAAAATAAGTTTATACATTCATAAGAGCAATACAAGGCTAATGATAGCTTTGTATTGCTCTTTAATATATCATTGATTATTCTACTGTAATTGTAGTCGACTGATCTTGTGCACTTACTTCTTTAGGTAAAGTAACGACTAAAATGCCATCTTCATAGCTTGCTTTAATTTGTGATTTATCAATATCATTAAATTCGAAATGTCTGACTAGCTCGCCACTTGCACGTTCATTTAATTGGACGCTACCTGTTTGTTCTGATACATGCTTTTGTACTTTAATTGTTAGTGCAGAATGCTCAAATTTAAGTTCAATTTCTGATTTATTAACGCCTGGTAATTCAGCTTCTAATACATACTGGCTTGATTGATTATAAATATTTGTTGGGAAGCTTTTTGATGAAAATTGATTGAATACTTGTTCTCCTAAATCACGAAATACATCTTTTGGGTTATTTTTAAAAATGGATTGATCGAAAAAATCTCTATTATTCATACGATTGTCTCTCCTTTATTTAAGTAAGCATAGTATAGTTGTAAAATGCTACTTTTAAAGTACATTATAGTAACAGAGACGATGAACGTAAAGCGAAAGGTATTATAGAACAGGAGAAGAAGATAGTGGTGTGGAATAAGAAATACATGGCAAAAGTTCTATTATGTATAAAGCCTAGTCATTGCGATAAATAAGTAGTTCATGCTTTTGCTATGATTAAATATTAGTTAGCTGTATAGTCGAAGTTTTTTGAAATAACATGTTTTAAGCTATTAACGAGCTCTTCGTTTTCTTCATGTGTAATATCAAAATCATCAAAGACTTGGTCAGAGATAGCTTCCAACGTTGGTTTAATATTAATACCATTTTCAGTGAGGGTAATTTGAAGATTTCGTTCATCTTCTTTTTCACGCATACGTTGTACATAGCCTTTTTTCTCTAATTTCTTTAAGAGAGGTGTAAGTGTTCCAGAATCTAAAAAGACACGACGTCCAAGTGATTTAATATTTATTTTTTCATCATTTTCGATAGCCATGATGACCATAAAGCTTGTATATGTTAAATCATGCTTTTTTAAATAGTGAGTATATTTTTTTATGACTTCTTTAGAAGTAACATATAATAAAAAACATAATTGATTACTTAAATAACTGTCCTTTACATACATATATTTCCCCCCTTAACTTATTTAAAGATAGTATGAACTAAAAGTATTGTCAAGCCCGTTATCATAGTATTCTATGGACTTTTCAAGTCATTTAAACGTTATTTCAAAGTACATCTACATAAAGGGTGTAAGTGTAGATTTATTTTGAATTAGAGATAAATTGTTAGGCTATTTTGTTACAGAAATATAGAAATACTTTAAAATTTTCTAACTATCATTCATAATAATTTAGATAGTGATTAAATATGTTGAGACTAGGTTGTGTGCAAAGGAGTTTCAAAATGAGTAAAAAACAAAAATGGATTAGAATTTGTATTATTTTAGCTATTTCATTAGTAGTAGCAATCGCTTTCTTTTTTGCAATGAAAACATATCAAGGCCACAGAAACATTAAAACGGTTGATAGTTATTTAGAGCAAAGGAATTTAACTGATAAAATTAAATCAGAGGAGACACTTTATAGTGCCAAAAAGGGTGTTTATTACAAAGAAGTTGTATTTAAAGATGAACCGCATATGACTTATGTCATTCAACCAATTGGTACGCGTAAAGGTATCTTTGCAGAGGGCTTTGATACTGAAACTAAAAAAAGTATTAAAGATGCGAAATATAATGATTTCGATCAAAATTTTAAACCATAGCATTTGATTATAAAGCTGTATTTAGACGTTATGACACTGTCTATGTACAGTTTTTTTGTGCTATTGGATGCGTGTGTGGTAGCGTGAGCTATTAAAAAATTTATATCCCAATTTATAATTATCTGATATAATTAAGCGATGTCAGATGAAGGGGGTTCCAACATGGCTCTGTTCAAGAGAAAAATTAGTTTGCCGATGCAAGTTATCATCGCATTGGTACTAGGTGTAGTTGTAGGTTTATTATTATTTGGACAAGATAACATAGCAAATTATATTAAACCTTTCGGTGACGTTTTCTTAAATTTAATTAAAATGATCATCATCCCAATTGTATTCTGTGCTTTAGCATTATCTATTTCTAACTTAGGGGATTCAAAGAAGATAGGTAGCTATGGATGGAAAGCAATTCTTTACTTTGAAATTATAACGACAATCGCAATTGCTTTAGGACTTGTTATTGGTAATTTATTCAAACCAGGTGCTGGTTTAGATCCAACGAAATTACCTAAAGGCGATATTTCTAAATATCAATCATCTGCATCAGCTGCAGAACAATCTACATATGGCAATCACTTTATTGATACCATTGTAAACATTGTACCAACAAACATATTTGAAGCATTAACTAAAGGTGAATTATTACCAATCATCTTCTTCGCAGTATTCTTTGGTTTAGGATTAGCTGCAATCGGTGAAAAAGCAGATCCTGTAAAAGGTTTCTTAAACGGAACACTTGAAGCAGTTTTCTGGATGATTAATAAAATTTTAAAATTAGCACCAATTGGTGTATTTGCATTTATTTGTACAACAGTAATGACGTTTGGAGCAGCTGCTTTAATTCCGTTATTAAAATTAGTACTTGTAGTTGTGTTCGCAATGGTATTCTTTGTTATCATCGTTCTTGGTATTGTAGCAAGAATGTGCGGTATAAGTATCTTCTCAATTATTAAAATTTTGAAAGATGAATTATTATTAGCCTTCTCTACTTCTAGTTCAGAAGCAGTATTACCAGTTATGATGAAGAAAATGGAAAGATTCGGGGCACCTAAAGATGTCACATCTTTCGTTATTCCAATTGGTTACTCATTTAACCTTGATGGATCAGCGCTATACCAATCTATCGCAGCGTTATTCGTTGCACAAATGTATGGCATCCATTTATCGATTTCAGAGCAAATTATCTTAATGGTAACGTTGATGGTTGCCTCTAAAGGTATGGCTGGGGTACCAGGCGTTTCAATCGTAGTATTATTAACGACATTAGGTGCGATGGGCTTACCAGCACAAGGTCTTGCATTAATTATCGGTGTAGACCGTTTATTAGACATGGTTCGTACATGTGTAAACGTAATAGGTAATGCATTATCAGCTATTGTTATCTCTAAATGGGAAAAGGTTTATGACAAAGAACAAGGTAAAAAGTATTTACAATCAATTTAAAAAAAGAAATCTGACATTTTTTGTACCGAGCGAATGCGTTCGGTACTTTTTTCTACTTGAAAGCATCAATGATTTGTATTGGAGCACAACTATTGCATAAAAAAACTGCCAACGAAGCAATGGGCTTCATTGGCAGTCATCTATGACCATTTACATACCTTTCATATCATGCATTTCATGAATTTTCATCATTAATCCATGTGGTACATCATCATGATCAACTTTAGATACTCTTGAGAATTTATCTGATCCTTTTTCTTTAACTAAAAATACAAAGTCGCCTTTTTTGACATTCGCTTTGCTATCAGAAGGTAATTCGATATTCTTTTCAACTTTTTCAGTTTGTTCATTGACCATTTTATCAATTGTATGGTCATTCTTCATATAGCCATAGTAGGTTTCTTTTTGACCACCCGTCATCATCATGACCACTAAAACAATACATACAATAAGCATGATAGCAATCAGTGCAATACCAATACCTAAACCCTTTTTATTTTTCATGTTATAGACTCCTTTAAAAAGTTCTATCTCTTTTATACAGAAAATAGTATTAAATTGCAATAAAATAATAAACGATATTAAATTGAACACGCAATGAATCATATCAATGACACAAAGATGTTGAATTAATAAAATTGACAAAAAAAGAGCGGAACGGAATTCATTTTGGAATTCATCGTCCCACACTCAAATTCATAATACACTTTCTAAATTACACAGTAATCGTTACAGGCGTATCGACATCGTCATCGTTCATTAATGTTATCGTTTTAGGAACGACTTTAAGTACACATAATTTAGGATCTTCTTTTGAGTCAAAGAAAGTCTTATCTTGTCTTTCCCATAACCAGTCAATCACTTTTTGATCTTCCACGACTTCAATATTAGCTTCTATTTCAACAAAACTATTGTTTGTTGTTTCATTGTAACCTAACAAAATATATGCGCTAGGATTATGTTTAATCTCTTCAACTTTAGTGCTTTCAGTACTTGTTTTCGTATATAAAGTTAATTCGTCATTATAAAAGACCATGTAACGACTGTTTGGTTTATTATTGTAAGCAGTAGACAATACACCAACTTTAGAAGTGTCTAACACTTTTTCAATTGCTTGAATCGCTTGTTGTTGTTCCACAATCATCATCTCCTTAGTTTACATATATCCTAAATAACGTATGTCTAAACTCATATCAGCGTGAATACTATGAAGGTTTAATACAAATATATTTAACTTCGTCATGTTTAAGTGTTACTTGAAATGCTGCATAATCCTTTTCTTGGATTAATAATTCTGTTTTAGGATGGTTGCATTGATCTAGTTGTTGAATGATATCTTTTTCAATATACACATCACGTTTATCTTGAGGAATTAAATGCTGTATTGAGCCGTATTCATTATTAAGTGTATTGACTATGAAGAGTGTATTTTCTTTAAAATCATTTTCAAAAATATAATGCTGTTGACTATCTGATAAATAGCGATCATTAATTTTGTTGAAAAGTATCAAATGATAATCACCATCTTTATAGCACATTAAATAATTGTTGGCGATTTGAAACGACTCATTACTAAATGTAGCGACAAAACGATATAAATGCATGATAGGTAGCAGACTACCATGACTGTTAAATAAGGAAATATACATTGGATCAGTTTCTATTAATTTGTAACACACGCCGCCACCATGTCTCATTAATTGATACAAATGACAAACGATATCTGATAATTGAAGTGACTGTGTACCATTATTGGTGTATTTGAAACATTTCAATGATAAATTACTATAAATAAATTGTGTGGAAGGGATATTCGATCCTTCTATGAAACGTAAATAATTTTCGAAGTGTGTAGATGAATGAGTGAAGCCGCGTTGTTTATCAATTAACACATTTTTGGTATCGATATTTTCAATATCTACAAAATAAAAATCAAAATTCATACGGTGCATAATATCATAGGTTTCTTGTAATGAACCTGTTTGTCTTAATAAACCGTCCACCATCAAACTAAATTTGATAGCGCGGTTTTTATTTTTAAGTTTAAGGTGTGCAAGGTGAATATCATGGACAGACATTGTTTCAGTATCAAATACAAGCATAAATTTCACTAATTTTTTATTCCATTTATAATCTCGGTTATTTTGTAAGAAAATCATAATCAATTGATATATCATCTTAAATTCTTGATTGTTTTTAATTGTCACTGCCAGTCTAATATTTTTTTCGAATAATTTTTCAAAGCAACGATTTAATAAATTTAAATTTGTATGCCGGCCTACCATGTCACTGACATCATTAATTAAGATTGCTGGTCTAGGTAAATAGGATAAATCAATATCAAAGTAATCATTAAATACAAATTGAAAGAGTTCATTGATGTTTTGAAAATCAATAAAAGCAGTAGAAAATTGAGTTTGGTCTTTCGGATTGTAATGGGCCATATTGATTTGTGTTGTTTCTGTCGTTAAGTAATCGGTAAATTCAAATTGTGAAATTAAATTTAAAATTGATTGACTGACTGAACTACGTATTGCGATTGAAGGTAATGGTTCTAATTGATTTAACTTTGTACGAAATTGCTTAGGACTCACATCAAGATGTTTTTTAAATTGGTTAGTGAAATTGGTGTGGCTACTAAAACCTGACAATTCAGAAATGGTTGTAATGGAATGATTCGTTGTCATTAATAAACGGACGGATTGATTAACTTTTAAACTCGTATAATAATCTTTGAAATTGACATTCAACAAGCGTGCAAATAGATTAGAACAATACGATTCTGAAATCAGTGCATGTTGTGCGATATCGATTAGAGATAAATGAGATGTAATGTTGTCATTAATATATAGAACGATGTTAGATAATAATTGATTATCAATGGACATGGTTGGTACATATAATGTTGCATTTCTCACTACAGCTTCCTTATATAATGTGCGGATAATTTTAGACATTGTCTCACTATCTTGTGCTTCATTGTTTGAATAATTAGAAACACATTGCAAAATTTGAGATTTTATAAAATGATTTGACTGTAATAAATGCCGATCAAAATAACAGTTAAAGAAATCGTTATCTTCTATATAGAAATAAGCGATAGGTATCTTTAACTCAATTAAATCATTAGCATGATTGATATTATAGAAATCCCCTTGGTTGACGATGGCAATATGATTATGGATTTCTGTCTTGCTGCCATTGATAGTCATCGTCAATTCATTTGTTAAAGAAAAATATAAAATCACATAATTAATATTACGTAATGGGGCGGTTGATAAATGTTCATGTAATCGAAGGGAATTACTCATATTTGTTGTTCTCCTAGCTTTTTATATTTATGTGCTAAACAATACGACTCAATTGAATTGTGAATAATAAAAGTAATTATAAATTAAAAGTAAGAAAAAATTAATAACTAAAAATAAAAAAATTTCGCTACTATCTTGTGAAAGCGATAAAAATTTTCTCTTAGAAGCAACTTAATTAAAAGATTGAAAATATAGCGTCGCTTATTTGGAAAATTTTAATAGCGTAGAACAACTTAATTTAAGGCATACTATATATAGATTTCGCGATAGCTTTAATTAAATACCATTCTCATTGATTTAGTTAATAATTACGAAATCATATATTTATTAATTCTGTATCAACATCATGACATCACAACATAAAATATTGATACATCAAGATAAGCTTATAATTAAATGATTGAGATTAAAATCTGCCATCACATTCATGTTAATGATGCATATACAATCAACAACTTAAACTTATCACTTCTATATGACGTTAAGACATAACATCATGAAATTTCCATCCTACACAATTGAAGTTTATTATAACTTTATAGGTCATATAGAAGTTTTGCTCATGAACAGCACGATTAAACAACAAGACCGAATACGAGCACGAATAAGTGAAATAACAGTCAGACATCACAACTTAGATTTATACATCATAGAATAAGAAATGTATATGTGTCATTAGCACAGGTATTAGCAGTAGCATGCTAGTGTATATTATTAAGGAGCCTAACTCCCCCCAATTACTAAATCACTAATGCATAAGCAACAGTTTTTATATCTATTTTCCTTAAATATACAGATTTAATTATAAGTGAAACCATCAAGAATAATATTTTTCAGAAAAACAGAATTAATTTTAAAAAAGTTGGGACAACATTTACGTCGTCTCAACTTTTTTTATAGAATTAAGAACACAACAAACGTGTTTTGAACTATAGCCGAATGACACATGATCATGCCTAGTTAACGGTATTGAAATGCTATGTAACGCAAGTCAAGCTCAACATGATTCGCTATGCTTCTATATTAAGAAGCGTACTATTTTGTAAGTAGGACACATGATATTTATCGGCTAAATGTTTTAAAAATATTAACAAATCAGTGCTCTGAATGATGTCTTGATTAAAATCAGCTTTAAGCTTGGCTGCGCGCTCTTTTTCAAGGTCATTTGCTTTATGTTTGAAATATCCCCACATATGATCATAAGCATTTATAATCGTTCCATGTGTTGGTGTTGTGTTAAGTGCGTCATCAATTGCCTGCTGAACGTCTGATAAAGTAGGGGACTGTTTAAGCAGTTCGCGAATAGTATTATAATGTTGTTGACTATGGTATAACACATTATATTTTTCTTCGCGCCATAATTTTTCGATATAGCCACGTTCTTTCATCAAATATCGCCTCGTTTACTAAATGTTGTATCGTCATTTATTTCGTTCCCGAAAGTTTATATCATGAACCTTAAATATGAACAAATAGTGAAAATAAAAAAGCGTATTGCGTTATTTTTTGGAACCGGTTACAATTAAATTAATAAATAGAACCGGTTCCATTCAATAGGAGGGAAAGTAATGAACTATAAAAAGTCAGCTGAAGATATTCTTGAGGCTATAGGCGGTGAAGACAATTTAGATGCAATGGCGCACTGCGCGACAAGATTAAGACTTGTGCTTAACGATGAAAGTAAGGTAGATGAAGATGCTTTATCAAACATGGATGTTGTTAAAGGAACATTCTCAACGGGTGGTCAATACCAAATTATTATTGGCTCGGGTACGGTTAATAAGGTGTTTAATGAACTTGAACATATAACTGGTAAAGAAGCTTCAACAACGTCAGATGTAAAAGATAAATCAACGCAAAATATGAATCCATTACAGCGATTCGTGAAGATGCTCTCAGATATTTTTGTTCCTATTATTCCAGCCATTGTAGCTGGTGGGTTATTAATGGGGATTAATAATATATTAACTGCACCTGATCTCTTTTATGATCATCAATCGTTGATAGATGTTCATAGTCAATTTGCTGGCTTAGCAGATATGATTAATATTTTTGCGAATGCACCGTTTACGCTGTTACCTATACTAATTGGATTTAGTGCAGCGAAACGCTTTGGAGGTAACCCTTTCTTGGGTGCAGCACTAGGTATGATTCTCGTACATCCATCATTAATGAGTGCTTATGATTTTCCTAAAGCTGTAGAAGCGGGTAAAGCCATTCCACATTGGGACTTGTTTGGTCTACATATTAATCAAGTCGGTTATCAAGGACAAGTATTACCAATGTTGGTGGCTGCCTACATTTTAGCTACGATTGAAAAAGGATTACGAAAAGTGATTCCTACTGTATTAGATAATTTATTAACACCATTATTATCTATATTAGTAACAGCCTTTCTAACATTCTTATTTGTAGGTCCAATAACTAGACAACTTGGGTATTGGTTATCAGATGGCTTAACATGGTTATAACTTTGGTGGTGCCATTGGTGGATTTATCTTTGGCCTATTCTATGCACCAATTGTTATTACAGGTATGCATCATAGTTTTATTGCTGTAGAGACAACGTTAATTGCTGATCAAGCGAAAACAGGTGGATCATTTATCTTCCCAATCGCAACAATGTCTAACGTGGCACAAGGTGGTGCGGCACTCGCAGCATTTATCATCATTAAAAATAATAAAAAGTTAAAAGGTGTTGCCTCAGCAGCAGGTGTTTCAGCATTGTTAGGAATTACAGAGCCAGCGATGTTTGGTGTGAATCTTAAATTAAGATATCCATTTATTGGCGCAATTATTGGTTCTGCTATAGGCTCGGCTTATATTTCATTCTTTAAAGTTAAAGCCATCGCTTTAGGTACAGCAGGATTACCAGGGTTTATTTCAATTAATCCAGCACACGCAGGGTGGTTACATTACTTTGTTGGTATGCTGATTGCCTTTATTGTATCTGTAGCGATAACATTTATTTTATCCCGACGAAACGCTTATCGAGCTACCGCTAAATAACAAAACCGGTCTTCTGAATGTCTCAGAAGACCGGTTTTTTGTGTTGTTATAATTTTTGTTTTCGCCATAAGAAGATACTCACAATTGTAACAAGGATAAGTGAAATACCTACAATAAATAGCCATGATGTATAGCTTTTTTCATCGAGTGGAAGTGGGACATTCATCTCGAAGAAACTAAAGACAAGCGTTGGTAAAGTGAGTAATACTGTAAAGAGCGTAAGTGTCTTCATAATATTATTCATTTCGTTTGATAATAATGAAGAATATGATGTTGTGATACTCTCCAGAATTCCCGTATATAATTCTGTCGTTTCAATCGCTTGGTTGTTCTCAATCACTAAATCTTCCAATAAATCCTCGTCTTCATCAAAGCGTTTGATGGCAGGTAATCGGAACAATTTTTTTATGATAGTGTCATTACCTTTTAAAGCGGCAAGGAAGTAAACCAAACTTTTTTCAACTTCCATTAATTTATATAATTGTTTATTTGTAATGTTATTTTTTAACTCACGTTCAATTCGGATTCGTGATTTATTTAAGAGTCGTAAATTTCTGTTGTAGTGGTTTGAAATTGTTAATAAGATATCCAATGCAAAACGACTATGGAAATTTAAATTTACATTATCTTGTCGCGCATAATTTTCTAAAAATTCATTTTCAGCGTCACAGATTGTTAAAATGAGTCCTTTTCCAATAACAATACCTAATGGAATGGTAACGAATGATAAGACGCGACGATTGGTTGAACTGACGATGGGTAAGTCAATAATGATAAGTGAGTAACCTGTGTCATCATCATATTCGATACGTGCACTTTCATCCGCATCTAATGGATCTCGGATAAAATCTTCAGGTAAGTTATACGTTTCTATTAATTGTTCAATTTCTTCTCTATCAGGTTCTACAACATTAATCCATGATGCAGAGTGGTCTAAAGTCGTTTCAACGATGTCATTGTTTGTTGAATGTTTATATGCAGTTAGCATGGTTAATGATTCCTTTCATATTCATTTAGTCTCAGTTGGATTGAGTACGTTCATAATGATTTTGGATCATAATACGTAGCGGCCCATTATAAATGATATTAAAAATATGTTTGGTTAACTCATTTACAGAGAGTCGATGATCATCCTGTACCCAATATTTGATAATTGAAATGGTAGCACCTGAAACATAACTGTGAAAATACATTTCGGGAATACCATCAATCTCATGATTAATACTAATATATTTTTGCATATTTTCTTTCATTAAGGAATGAATTTTTTCTTCAAGTCTACTTTTACGTTCAAGTTGAAGAATCGTATGATAAAACTCCATGTTATCAGAGATATGTTGTAATACCTTAGTCAAAACATTATTTATAAAATCTTCAGCGGTATTTTCTGGTGAACTAACATCGAGTTGATTAAATTGAGTCGATGTCCAAATTTGGGATATACATTCATCTTCCATATCAGTTAATAACATGTATTTATCTTCATAATGTAAGTAAAATGTACCACGATTAATATCTGCTTGATCTGAAATATCTTGAACCGTAATTTTGTCGAGGTCTTTACGTTTTAAAAGGTCAGTAAAAGCACGCTTAATTGCTGACTTCGTCTTTCGTATTCTCCTATCTTCTTTCATAAAATATCGACCTCCTAATAATAAATAGACAAAAATGTACAATCTGTTCAATAACATACGGTATTTGAATAATTGATTATTGTTTATTTTTGACTATCTCATTATAATTTACAAAGTATTAAATATTCAACACATTGTTCAATAAATTGTAGGAGGTTAGATTTCATGAATATTTTTAAAAGCAAACTATTATGGCTTGCACCTATTGCAGCGATATTATTATTAGTTATTTTCTCTTTGGCATTTTATCCAGCGTTTAATCCAAAACCAAAACAATTGCCAATTGCCGTTGTAAACAATGATAAAGGTGTAGACATTCAAGGTAATAAAGTAAATATCGGGAAAAAAATTGAAGATAAATTAATGGATAGTGATTCTGATACAGTTAAATGGGTTAAAGTTGATAAAGAATCAGATATTAAAAAAGGTCTTAAAGATGAAAAATACTATGGGGTAGCTATTTTTAATAAAGACTTTTCTAAAAATGCAATGAGTAAAACACAAAAAGTAGTGATGGATAGTAAAAAGGCAGAAATGAAAGAAAAAGTTGAATCAGGTGAAATCCCTGCAGCTGCCGTTCAACAAATGCAACAAAAAATGGGTAACCAAAAAGTTGATGTGAAACAAGCAACATTTAAAACGATTGTAAATAAAGGTGCAAGCATGCAAGCAGCTACGATTACTGGTAATGTGCTTGATGGCATGGGTGATAATTTGAATAAACAAATTACATCACAAAGTCTTAGCACATTAGAAAAACAAGATGTAAAAGTGAGCGCATCAGATATTAAAGGTATCACTAACCCTGTTAAAGTGGATAATCAAGAGTTAAATAAAGTTAAAGACCATCAAGGTGGCGGTAATGCACCGTTCTTAATGTTCATGCCAGTATGGATGGGATCACTTGTAACATCTGTATTATTATTCTTTGCTTTCAGAACAAGTAATAACTTTAAAATTCAACACAGAATTATCGCATCATTAGGTCAAATGTTATTAGCTGTCATCACAGCATTTGCTGCAAGTTTCGCTTATGTGTACTTCATGCATGGTGTATTAGGATTTGATTTCAATCATACAAATCGAGTAGCACTCTTCTTAGCTATTTCAATACTTGGATTTATCGGATTAATTCTAGGTATTATGGTCTGGTTAGGAATGAAATCTATTCCAATCTTTGTTATTTTAATGTTCTTTAGTATGCAATTAGTCACATTACCTAAAGAAATGCTACCTAAAGCGTATCAAGGTTGGGTTTATAAAATTGATCCATTCACACATTATACAAATACCCTTAGAGAAATTATTTACATGGGTAGTCATATTGAAATGAATGCAACGATGTGGATGATGATAGGATTTATTATTTTTGGTGCAGTTTCTAGTTTAACTGCAGCTATCGTAAGAAAACATAGTAATAAACGTACTGAAATTCCATCATAGGAATGGAGTTATTTGCCTCAAATTTGGCATGAACGTGCTAAATTTGAGGCTTTTTTTGAAAATAAAAATAAACTGAAAATTTAAACTTTAATATATCGGTTGACTATGATAAGAATCGGCGTATTATATTCGTTAGACATCTAACGAAATGGAGTGAGACGATGGAAGCTACCTATCAATATTTAGTCAGAATGTTGGCGCATGAGATGAAACATTACGCTGATCGAAAACTAGATGAGTATAATGTCACACAAGAACAAAGTCATACGTTAGGTTATATTTACAGACATAAAGACCAAGGCATAACACAAAATGAATTATTAAAGACATTTAAACGAAAAGGGTCAACGGTAAGTTCAATACTTAAAGGTCTGGAGAATAAAGGACTTATTTATAGGATGGTAGATCCTGAGGATTCCAGACGTAAGAATTTGAAATTAACTAAAGAAGGAACGCAACTGGTTGAATCTTTTGTCAGCATCTTCGACGATATTGAAAGTATACTTGTCAAAGATTTTGATGAGAATGAAAAGCAACAACTTAAAAGCTTATTTGAACGCATGCTGAATAATATTAAAACAGAAAATTGATTATTAAAGCTAGCTGAAATTTAAAGTAATGATGGAATAGCAGCTAGCAATTATTTTGGAAATATAGTTAGATATCTAATTATTAGATATCTAATATAAGGAGATTATGGAAATGAAAGACGAACAATTATTTTACTTTGAGAAAGCATCTATATTTAAAGCGATGATGCATTTCTCATTACCGATGATGATAGGCTCATTATTAAGTGTGATTTACGGTATCTTAAATGTATACTTTATTGGCTTTTTAGATAATAGCCATATGATTTCAGCGATATCTTTAACATTGCCTATATTCGCAGTACTCATGGCATTTGGTAATTTATTTGGTGTAGGAGGCGGGACTTACATATCACGTTTACTTGGTGCGAAAGACTACACTAAAAGTCATTATGTAAGTAGCTTCTCAATATATAGTAGTTTTGTTTTGGGACTTGTTATTGCTATCATAACGCTACCATTTACGGACCAAATTGCGAGTATACTTGGTGCCAGTGGTGAAACGTTGAACTATACGAGTGACTATTTAAAAATTGAATTTTTAAGTACACCGTTTGTTATTTTATTTTTTGTTTTAGAGCAATTTGCTAGAGCAATCGGTAAACCAATTATTTCGATGATTGGTATGCTCTCAAGTGTTGGCATCAATATCATCTTAGATCCGATTTTGATTTTTGGATTACATTTAGATGTCGTCGGTGCAGCATTAGGTACTGCTATTTCAAACGTGGTCGCAGCAATCTTTTTCATTGTTTACTTTTCTAGAAAAAATGAAACATTATCACTCAATATTAAACATGCCAAACCGACTAAAGCGATGATGCAAGAAATATTTAAAATTGGTATACCTGCATTCTTAATGGTTGTCTTGATGGGCGTAACAGGTTTGGTCGTGAATTTATTCTTGGCAACGTATGGTAACTATGCCATCGCAAGTTACGGTATCTCATTTAGACTCGTTCAATTTCCTGAATTAATTATTATGGGGCTTTCCGAAGGTGTTGTCCCTCTTATCGCGTACAATTTCGTAGCGAATAAAACAAGAATGAAAGATACAATTAAAGTAGTCATCATGTCTATTGCAGTTATATTTGTAGTTTGTATGACTGTCGTTCTTTTAGCTGGTCATACCATCGTTCAATTGTTCAGTACAGACCCACAAATTGTCGTCTTAGCTACATTTATCTTAAAAGTTACTATGACATCATTACTTCTAAATGGTATTGGTTTCTTATTTACAGGTATGTTGCAAGCTACAGGACAGGGTCGCGGTGCTACGATTATGGCTATCGCACAAGGGACAGTTATTATTCCAGTTCTATTTGTTTTAAATAGTATATTTGGATTAGCTGGTGTCATTTGGTCATTATTAATCGCGGAAACAGTTTGTGCTTTGTTAGCAATGTTTATTGTGTATGCCTTAAGAAATCGATTAACAGTAGATACAGCATCTTTAATTGAAACTTAATAAAATGACTAAAAGATTAACAATATAAATTCAAGCGCATAAAACGATTTATAATGAAGATTGAGTTTGAAATTTGAGTTAATAGAAGTCTAGTAATAAGGAGGGAGTGGGACAGAATGCTATTAAAATTCGTCGTCCGCTCCCATCTTGCTTTTCTTGTCGAATTTCTTAGTGACATTCTCTTTGCTGGGGCCCACTCGGCAGGATGACTAGAAGTGAGAAAAGCTTGCTTAAAGCGCCTTTTCAGTTCAGTCAGCTACTGCGAATTTCTAAAATAGCATCATCATATTATTTATGTCCGGCCCATTTCCTGTCTTTATTTTGGATAAAAAGTGACAAATTAGAATAATTATTGTTAAATAGCACACATTATTTTATTATAAGTGAATGAGCAAAATTTTATGGGAGGATGGCAATGGTGAATTTACAACGAAGTTCTAAAGTAGCTTTGGCATTGGTAATGATGTTCTTATTATTGTTAATTCCAACACTTCAAAATGTCGCATCTGCGCATGCAACTTTGGAAAAAACAACACCACCACAAAATGGGGTGATATCAAAGCAACCTGATGCTATAGAGTTAACATTTAATGAGCCAGTGAATGCTGAATATTCGGGAATCACATTATACAATGATAAAGGGGATAAAGTAGGCGATATAGATCCTACTACAACGGGACATTCTAAAACGCTCTCATTTCCAACTGATAAAGTACAACATGGTACACAGCAAATAGAATGGCATACCGTATCTGCTGATGGGCATGAGATTAGCGATCGATTTGAATTTTCAGTAGGTGAAAAGACAGCAAGTGGTGTCGATACATCTCCAGCCTTTTATGAAACACCTGATTTCTGGTTTGGTCTATTTAGATACATAGCGGAAGGTGCAACAATTATACTTGTAGGGCTATATTGGTTGAATGGTATTGCACGTCGTAATAATTTATCAACATTTGATGTTTTTCCTAGACATATTGCAGTATCTTTAATCATGATGATGGCCTATTTAATGTCGCTTATACTCTATTTAATGACATTATCTTCAGATGTACTAGATGACATATTATCACTTCAACCTAGCGTGATAACGCAATTTCCATATATATTAAGTGCCATAGCGTTAATCGTATTAAGTGGCCTATTCGTCTTAAGAAATATGGAGAAATCATGGTATTGGATGATTTCTATTGCTATGATTTTAGCAATGAGTATGTCAGGTCATGCATGGTCGCAAAGTGTGCCATTATGGTCAATTATACTTAGAACACTTCATTTAACAGGTATCAGTTTATGGTTAGGCGCACTATGTTATTTATTAATTTCAGTATTTACACGTAAGAAAGACGCTGTAGATTTATTACGTGAAATATTGTTTAAAGTTAATGCTACAGCAGTAGGGATTATCATTATTTCAGGCGTGTTAATGTCTATTGATCAAACAAAGATTTTATCAATTTGGACAAATATGCAAACGTGGACGGTATTCTTATTAGTTAAAGTCATTGGTACGTTAATCATGATGATACTAGGATTATTGCAAACAACACGTGCACTTAACAAACGTCATAGAGTCAATAAATCTTCACTTATTATAGAAGTTGTCATTGGTATTGTGCTTATTTTGATTGGTGTAATTATGAGCCAAATTAGTATTCCATAAAAAGGAGAAAAAAGATGATTAAAAAATTATTAGCGACAAGTTTCATACTCTTTTTTGCACTAGGTTTCTTTAAAGTAGCAGACGCACACGTCACTTTGAATCCTAAAGCAGTGGATCCTGAATCCTATGAAAAAGTAGATGTAAGAGTGCCAGTAGAACAAAAAGATCATACTGAAAAAGTGGAATTAGAAGTTCCGAAAGAAGTACAAGTTGTTAATATTCAACCAGTGGATGGTTATAAACATAAAATAGATAAAGATAAAAAAGGTAATATCACTAAAATTACTTGGACAGCTAAAGGTAAAGGGATTGGGCCTGATGAATTTATGGATTTCCCAATTGTTGTAGCTAGTCCTAAAGATGAAGGCAAGTATGAATTCAAAGCCATTCAAACCTATGATAATGATGATAAAGTCAAATGGACTGGTAAAGAAGATAGTGAACACCCAGCACCAACGTTAGAAGTTAAAAAGAATGCTAATGCAGTAGAAACGAAAGATGATAAATCACAAGATACTGCTAGTGCACAACAATCTTCAGGTGGTTCAATTGCTTTATGGATCGTTTCAATTATTGCCATTATATTATCATTAGTAGCATTATTTAAACATTCAAGAAATAAATAATGTTAAGTGAGTCAAGGACTAAAGGATACTTAGTCAATTTAAAGTAACTAACTAAACACTTAAGCGCGTTACTTTAAAATTTGTCTGTTCTAGTCCCGCTCCCTAAACGCTACTGCACTGACAATGATGTAACGCAATATTGCATATATTGTCACTTTAAAGTTGATGATAATAAATTATAATATTAGTGTGAGGGAGGCATTATTTATGCGACGATTATTATATGCGTTTTTAGTCTACATGATTTTAGGACTCATTAGTGGGTTCTACTATAGAGAGTTGACAAAAGCACATGAATTTACGGGCGATACACAATTATCTATTGTACATACGCATACACTTATTTTAGGTATGTTTATGTTTTTAATTCTTATACCACTAGAGAAGGTATTCAAATTAAGTAGTTATTACTTATTTAACTGGTTCTATTATGTTTATAACATCAGTGTCATTGTAACGATTGGTATGATGGTAACGAAAGGCACTTTCCAAGTATTAGGAAAAAGCTTTTCCCCGGAAGCATTTGCTGGGTTTGCCGGTATCGGTCATACAGGTATGCTAGCCGGATTATTATTATTATTTTTCTTAATTCGACAAGCAGCCTTAAAAGAACCAAGAGATTAATTGATAATAGGGAGACTTTTCATATTAATAGCACGTGAGTGTTATGTATGGAAAGTCTTTTTTTATAAATAAAGTATGAATACGATGATTTGAAAATATGATTTTCTTCAATAATATATGCACATATTGTATAATATAGGCAAAATAATGATAATTATTATCATTTGAAAAGGGACACAATCTTGGGAGGATAAATGATGCAAGATGTAACAATTATTGGAGGCGGACCTGCTGGGTTATTTGCAAGTTTCTATGCGGGACTACGAGGTATGTCAGTGCGAATCATTGACGTGCAAGATAAATTAGGTGGTAAAATGCAAATCTATCCAGAAAAGATTATTTGGGATATTGGTGGCGTCGCTCCGAAACCATGCTTTGAGATTATTAAAGATTTGATCGACCAAGGATTACATTTTAACCCTAAAGTGAATTTAAATGAACGTGTTACAGATATACGTAAAATAGCCGAAAGACATTTTGAAGTTGAAACAGATCGTGGACACATCTATGAATCAAAATCTGTCATATTTGCAGTTGGTGGTGGCATAATTAATCCGAAACCACTTCAAATTAAAGATGCAGAACGGTACCGTTTAACGAATTTACATTATGTTGTTCAATCATTTTCTAAATTTAAAGGTAAAGATATATTGATTTCTGGTGGTGGTAACACGGCTTTAGACTGGGCAAGAGATTTAGCGAATATCGCCAATTCAATTACATTAGTTTATAGAAAGTCAGATATTAAAGGGTACGAAGCGATGATTCAAGTCCTTGAATCATTAAATGTGACTTTAATGCCTAAAACACAAATTAAAGCGTTAATTGGTGACAATCAATGTGAATGTATCAAAGAAGTGACACTTGAGAATAGTGAGACTGGTGAAGTAATCACTCGAGCGTTTGACGACGTTATTATTAGTCATGGCTTTGATCATGAGAATCCACTATTAACAGATTGTACATCTAAACTTGATTTATATGATGACTATCGTGTTAAAGGGTTTGGTAATACAACAACGAGTATTCCTGGCATCTTTGCTTGTGGCGATATCGTACACCATGATGCTAAAGTGCATCTTATTGCAAGTGCTTTTAGTGATGCTGGAAATGCAGCGAATCTAGCTAAAACGTATATTGACCCTGATGCATACAAAGAAGGATATGTTTCAAGTCATAATGACGTATTTAAAGAATCCAATAAGGCTGTTATTAAACAATATTTATAAAATTAACCAAGGGGGAAGACGATGATTAGATATTCTCATGAAGCTCCAGAAGCTGAGGCGTATTGTCATTTAAGAGTTAAGGCAGGCATGAGCCCAAAGTCAATAGCTGCAGCGCAAAAAGGATTACCTAATAGTTGTTTTAACATTACCATTTATGATGACCAACAACTGATAGGCATGGGCAGAGTCATTGGTGATGGTGGAACGGCATTTCAAATTGTAGATATAGCCGTCGATCCAGACTATCAAGGCCAAGGCTGTGGCAGAATCATATTAGAGCAAATTATGTCATATTTACATTCCGTCGCTGAAAAGGGGACTTACGTTAGTTTGATTGCGGATTACCCAGCCGATCAACTCTATAAAAAATTCGGGTTTACATCAACAGAGCCAAAATCAGGTGGTATGTATATCGTATTTTAACTATAAAAATCACTAGGACGAATCAAATCATACTTGATTGTCCTAGTGTTTGTTTTTTATGCATTAAAATCGATGATAATACGACCAAAATTGTCATGATTTAATACGGTTTCAATCGCTTCTGGTAATTCTGAAAATGTGATGGTTTGCTTAATATCATGTAGTTGATTAGATTTTAAGTCCGTCGCTAAACGTCTCCAAACACGCTCACGGAGTTTCATAGGTGTAAATACAGAATCAATTCCGACAAGGCTGACACCTCTCAAAATAAATGGATAAACAGTTGCATCAAATGACACACCACCGGTTAACCCAATCAATGCGACACCACCATTATTATTGATACGTTTTGTGACATAAGGTGTACCATTTCCACCGATTGGATCAATGGCAGCTTGCCAAGTTCTAGAACCAAGTGGCTTATCATCGTTTTGTGTAATACGATCAATAATCTCATTTGCCCCCAAGGTTTCTAATTTATCTACAGCATGTTTATTACCAGTACTAGCAACAACGTGATATCCTAAATTAGATAACATCAGAACAGCTAATGCACCAACACCACCAGATGCCCCACGTACAAGGACTTTACCGCCTTCTAATGTCATAAAACCAGCTTTTTCTAATTTCTCTATTGCTAATCCAGCTGTATAACCTGCTGTACCATAAATCATAGCCTCTTCTAACGACAGATTGTCAGGTAATTGAACGACCCAATCCGATTTTACACGTGCATATTCACTGAAACCACCATAATGATCGATACCTAAATCATAGCTTGTAACAATCACTTCTTCGCCTTCATCAATCGTTGGATCCTCTGATTTTACTACAACGCCTGCTAAATCGATACCAGGTACCATCGGGTATGATTTTAGAATGTGATTATTATCTGTTGTAGCTAAGGCATCCTTATAATTAATTCCAGAATAATGAACTTTGATTAAGACGTCACCTTCTGGTAAATCATCCATAGTTATTTGAGTAAAGTTAGGTTTCACACTTCCATCTTCATTTTTATCAACTATAAAAGCTTTAAATTGTTCTTTCATATTATGTAACTCCTTTATATTAAACTTTATAAGTATATAATACCCGCATCTCAATTGATCTAAACTTTCTCTTAGTCAAATGAGTAAAGATTAATAACTTTAAAAAATAAAAAAATTTTAAGTTAAAATTGTATTTGAATTGTTGTTGACACATCAAAGGGGTAAATCTATAATAAATTTGATAATGATTATCAATTGAAAATTATAAGTGTTTATATGAATATAAAAGACGTTATAACCATGATTGTGAGTTGGTGTTAAATATAGCGTAAGGTTACCAACACGAATCATCTTCAAATGATAATCGCCTAAACTATATTGAGGTGAATACATAATGAAAAAATTACCAACTATTTTACTCGCATCATCGTTACTTTTAGCAGCTTGTGGCAATAATGGTCACAGTGACGACAGTAGCAAAGACAAGCAGTCACAAAGCAGTAAAGGTGAGAACAAAGCTGCTTTACAAAAGGCTACCAAAGAATATGAAAAATATACGGATGGCCAACTTGATAAATTCTTAGAAGGCACAGAAAAATTTGTTGCGGCAATTAAAGCAGATGATATGGATAAAGCTAAAGCATTATATCCTAAAGTGCGTATGTATTATGAAAGATCAGAACCTGTCGCAGAAGCTTTTGGTGATTTAGATCCTAAGATTGATGCGCGTTTAGCAGATATGAAAGAAGAGAAAAAAGAAGATCAATGGACAGGCTATCATAAAATTGAAAAGTCACTTTATCAAGACAATAAAATAGATGAAACAACTAAAAAAGATGCTGATCAATTATTAAAAGATGCGAAAGAATTAGATGCGAAAGCAGATACTTTAGATATTACACCTAAATTAATGCTACAAGGTTCAGTTGATTTATTAAATGAAGTTTCAACTTCTAAAATAACTGGAGAAGAAGAAATTTATTCTCATACCGATTTATATGATTTCAAAGCAAATATTGAAGGTGCACAAAAGATCTATGAATTATTCAAACCAGAATTGGATAAAAAAGATAAAAAATTAAGTTCAGACATTCAAAAGAATTTCGATAAAGTTAATCAACTGCTAGATAAGTATAAAGATGGCGACGGTTATAAAGACTATAGTGCAGTAACCAAAGAAGATAGAAAAGCATTATCAGATGCTGTCAATTCACTTGGTGAACCACTAAGTAAAATGGCTGTGGTTACCGAATGAGTAATGTAGATGATAAACAAAATGACCAAGTTTCCCGCCGTTCATTCTTAAAAATGCTTGGTATAGGTGGCGCCGGTGTTGTGATCGGTGCTAGTGGCGCAGGTAGTATCCTTTCATTTAAATCGATGTTCGATACACCTGAGAATGAAGACAAAGATGCTTTCGAATTTTATGGTCGTGTACAAGCAGGTATCACAACGCCAACACAAAAAAATTGTAACTTTGTCGCACTAGATTTAAAAACCAAAGATAAAAATGCAATTAAAGATATGTTTAAAAAATGGACGCAAATGTCAGTAAACATGACAGATGGTGCGCCAGCTGCTAAAGATAGTCAGAATGAATTATTACCACCCGCAGATACTGGCGAATCAATAGGATTAGGGGCTAGTAAATTAACATTAACGTTTGGTATTAGTAAATCATTTCTAAAGAAAATCGGTATGTCATCTAAAATCCCAGCAGGATTTAAGGACTTACCACATTTTCCAAATGATCAGTTAGATGATGAGTACAGTGATGGCGATATTATGATTCAAGCATGTTCAAACGATCCACAAGTTACTTTTCATGCAATTCACAACTTGATTCGACCATTTAGAGATGTAGTTAAAATGAAGTGGTCTCAGAATGGCTTTGTATCTGGAAAGCTTGAAGAAACACCAAGGAATTTAATGGCATTTAAAGATGGTACAGTGAATCCACGCAAAAATGATGAACTTAAAAAGTATGTGTTTATCGATGATGGATGGGCTAAAAATGGTACATATTGTATTATTCGTCGTATTCAAATTCATATTGAAACTTGGGACCGAACGTCATTAGAAGAACAAGAAGCAACATTTGGTCGTAAACGTGCATCAGGTGCACCATTAACTGGAAAAAAAGAATTCGACAATATTGATTTAGATGCGAAAGATAGCAGTGGCCAATATGTTATCGATCCTAATGCGCACGCGCGTCTAGCACGTGAAGTTAAAACTTCAATTAAACGTCGTGCCTATAATTATAATGATGGAACAAATGCGAAAACTGGCGCGTTAGAAACAGGCTTAATGTTCATTTGTTTCCAAAAATCAACACAACAGTTTATAGATATTCAAAATAATTTAGGGCATAGTGATAAGCTTAATGAATATATTACACATCGAGGTTCTGCATCCTTCCTTGTATTGCCAGGTGTCAAAAAGGGAGGTTACATCGGTGAAACCTTATTTAATTAAATTAATCGCTGTGTTAATCCTTATTTTCACCGTTATTAGAACGGTTCCACCACATCAAGTTAGTGCTGCAGATGATAGTAAAATCAGTGATGTGTATGTGGCGATAACTGATGCAAAATCAACGATAGAAGATAAAGCTAAAAGCAATCAAGAAAAACAAAATGCACTCGCTGATATTAAAGAAAAAGTGAAATCTTTAAATATTAAAGATAACAAAGAGGGTAAAGACGTAAAGTCAAAATTAGAAGCGGTAGATAAAGCGTCTTCAACTGAAGCGAAAGCTGACAAACTTTCTGATTTAACAAAATCATTAATCGCTTATGAAGAAGCAGTCTCTACGAAAGATATTAGCGGTGAAATTAAAACACTAAAGCAACAAGTTGATGCTAAAGATGAACCAATCAAGAAGGCCATTAAACATAAAAATGATGCCGAATTACAATCAATTAATAATAGTTTGAATCAAATTTGGACAACGCATGAAACTGCCATCAGAAATTATGACGAAGGTAAATACGGTCAAATTGAAGTTAACTTAATGCAGTTACGTGTTGCCATTCAAAAAGAACCATTAGATACTAAAAAAGTAGACAATGCTTGGACAACATTCAAAACAAGTATTGATACAGTGGATCAAAAACAATCTAGCGCAGATAATGGAAAATATAAAGTAACACAACTTAATGATGAGTTAGACAAAGCGATTAAAGGGATAGAAGATAATCACTTAGATCAAACTGATGCAGCATTATCTAAATTTGTTCAAATTTGGCCGTATGTAGAGGGTAAAATTCAAACTAAAAATGGCACATTATATACGACAATTGAAGATAAAATACCTTATTACCAAAGTATTTTAGATCAAAGCAATAAAGATCGCGTTAAAGAAGGCTTACAAGATATTAATAAAGATATTAAAGACACTGTAGGTCAAGAAGGCTATACATTTGTAGATGTCATGATCATCTTCTTACGTGAAGGGTTAGAAGTATTGTTAGTCATTATGACATTAACGACAATGACACGCAATGTTAAGGACAATAAAGGTACGGCTAGTGTTATTGGTGGCGCAATATTGGGATTAATTCTAAGTATTACCTTAGCCGTAGTCTTCATTCAAACGCTTGGAAATAATGGCTTATTACGTGAAGGCATGGAAGCTACACTTGGCATTATCGCAGTTATTTTAATGTATGTGGTTGGTATTTGGATGCATAGACGTTCAAGTGCTAAACGTTGGAATGACATGATTCAAAATATGTACCAAAATGCGATAAGTAATGGCAACCTAGTATTGTTAGGTACAATTGGCTTGATTTCTGTTCTGCGTGAAGGTGTAGAAGTTATCATTTTCTATATGGGTATGATAGGTAGCATTACGACGATGGATTTCGTGATTGGTATTGCATTAGCGATTGTTATATTGATCGTCTTTGCATTACTATTTAGATTCATAGTCAAACTTATACCTATTTATTACATCTTTAGAGTGCTTTCGATTTTAATTTTTGTAATGGCATTCAAAATGCTTGGTGTAAGTATTCAGAAACTTCAATTGTTAGGAACATTACCACAACATGGCATTGAAGGCTTACCTACAATTGGTTTTATAGGATTTTATCCTAATGTTGAGTCAATTGTAGCGCAATTAATCTACATTATATTGATTGTGTTTTTCATTTTCAAAAATCGTCAGCACAAACAAAATAATTCTGAGCATCATTAAGACATATTAATAATCAAATAAAAACCTCAAGTCTTGTATGTATCAAGGGCTTGAGGTTTATTTGTGTTTAGGCGCGATGTGATAGTCTGGCAATAAGCATACTAAACTCAAACAGGATGATTAGTGGTAGTGTTAAGAGTAAATTTAAAGTGATGTCTGGTGGTGCGATAATACTCGCTATTACAAAGCAACCAAAATAAATATACTTACGATAGTGCTTAAGCGTTTTAACATCTATTAAATCAAATTTAGCAAGTCCCATAAATAACGTAGGAAGTTGAAATAAAATGCCAAAAATGAGTAGCCATCGTATTAATTCATGTAAGTAAGCCTTAAATCCAATGACTGGTTCAATGCTTAAAATGGCAGATAATGTCAAAGAGAAATTAATAATCAATGGAAAGCCTATAAAAAACGCAAACGCAACGCCAATGATAAATAATAACGCACACCATAAACTGTATTTAATGATAAAGCCACGTTCATACGCATGAAGTCCTGGTGCAATAAACGCCCACAATTGGTAAAACACAATGGGTATGATTAAACATAACGCCACAAAAAAGATAATCATAATGTAAATTTGAATCATTTCTGTAAAAGAAAAGGCATGTAATGTTACGTGTGCGCGTTTAATATAATGTATAAATGGTTTCATCCACCAATGTGATGAAATATATACAATGATTGTTGCAACAATAAAGGCGATAAACACTTTGACGAGACGAGATCGTAATTCATCAAAGTGTCCTAAAAGCGTATTGCTATTTAGTATGTTCTCGTTGTTGTTTAGATTCTTTACTGGGCGTATCGTGACTTTCATCTGTATCTATATTTTCTGCAGCGGACTTAAATTCTTTCAAAGTACTACCAATTGCTCGGCCAAATTGTGGTAACTTTTTAGGCCCAAATATAATCAAAGTAATGATGCTAATCACAACTAAACTGGTTGGTCCTGTAATTCCTAATACAAACATGTTTATAACCTCACTCATCATATATAATAATATCATCTTTACTTTATACTCATTGATAAATATTATCAATAGGAATTTTCGCCGTTCACAAATTAAACGAATTTATTGAATAGCGAGACGATTATAGGGAATAAATTATACAATAAAAATACGTAATTCATGATGAATGAGGGGGATTGAATGATGACAGAACAAATAACGATGATTCAAGGTACAGATGTTAGTGATTTAAGACAAATTGCAGAAACTACGTTTTACGATACATTTGAGGGTGAATACACTGAGGATGATTTCGAACAATTTTTTAAGAAAAGTTATAACGAAACTGTATTATTAAATGAATTGAATAATCCTAATTCGTTTCATTATTTTTATAAAGTAGATAATCACATTGCCGGATATTTGAAGCTTAATATTGGTGACGCGCAAACAGAAACAATGGGTGAGGACTATTTAGAAATTCAAAGGATTTACTTCTATAAAAACTATCAAGGTGGAGGAAGAGGGCACACATTTATCCAACTGGCACTCGATAAAGCTCGAGAACTGGGGAAAAGTAAAGTTTGGTTAGGTGTGTGGGAACACAATCAACAAGCATTGTCATTTTATAAGAAACATGGATTCAAAGTGACTGGGCAACATGAATTTATAACTGGTGATGTCGTTGATATAGATTTAATCATGGAAAGACAGGTTTAGCATAGAATATGTTGAAACTAGATAAGGGAGTGGGACAGAATTCTTTTAAATTCGTTGTCCCACCCCCGCAAGGATGACTAGAACTGAGAAAAGCTCGATTTAAGCGCCTTCTCAGTTCAGTCAGCTACTGCGAATTTGCAAAATAGCTTCATTATATTATTTTTGTCCCGGACTCTTTTCATACTTATTTATGATTAATGATATCTCGCATCAATTGCGTTAATTTTTTTAACGACATATTATTATCGTTTACGAGTGGATGGTTAGAAATATCAGTTAATGAATGATGTATTAAATTATTGTGCAATAATGCCTCATCCGTATACCAAACTTTAGCTAAACTATTCATAACATCATCATATACACCACGTTCTTGTTGATAAGCCACATGATTTGGTGTGTAAAGACATACCTTTTTGCCAATCGTTAAAGCATCAAAGATAATTGAAGAATAATCGGTAATTACAACATCCGATATTAATATTAAATCTTGAGTTTCAATATGACTTGGTGCTTCAATTGCACCTTCAGGAAGGGTCATATCATCTTCAACATGACCTTTGAAAATAACGTGGTATGCTTCCAATAATTCTGGAGAGATGGTCATTAATTCTGTAGCATCTTTATCCGCATGCCACGTAGGTGCATATAATAAAATTGGCTTTGTTCGATCCACATTTAAGGCATCTTTAATTTTTTTCTGATGATTTTTATCATTTTGATAGTGGCATAAATAACTTATTCTTGGATAACCATATGAAATCAGTTCCGTATGTTGATTTGGAAATGCTGTTTCAAATAAGCCTGTAGCAGCCTCGGAATCTGTTAAAAGGTAGTCTTGTTTTAGCCATTTATTATATTTACGTGCCTTATAATTGTAGATATTTTTATTTTGGTCTGGTTCTTTGCTATCTAGGAAGAGCTTTTTGATTGGTGTTCCATGCCATAATTGAATCACAGTGCCATTTGGTTTAAATTCATCGGGCATATAACTTTCAATAACGACAATTTTGGCAGTTTCTATTAATTCTTTATTATTTTCTGCATCAGTAGGTAAAAAGTATGGTCCACGTCGATCATTTGTGATGAAATAAGCTTCAGTAGTAGGGTTTCTCTTCACAAAATAATTGAATAAATATTTAGAGTTACCTCTATAACCATAATCAAATCCTAAAAATACAACATGATTTTTAACTTTTGAGGGATCTTTATCATATACATAGCTTAGATTACGATGCTTTTTTAAGGTATGATTTTGCATCTTTCTATAAATCCATTTGGGTAATTTAAATTTAGTAGTGATAAGCCAACTATCTACAAAGCGCATTTCATCTTCTTTACCCGGATATTTAAACTTAGAATATGGAATAGGATGTCCATGAATATAAGCTAATTTATTTAAATCAAAGTGATTAATTTTTTTAATATCAAATGTATCTAAGGAGTTCCAAAATGCATTGCTTGTCGGACATTCATGAATAAAATTAAAAACGACATGATTATCAATATCGATTTCATCTTTCAAAACAGTAACGACGGCTAAATCCATAATAGAATGGATATCATATTTAGATAAATGGAATAAAGCACGTTCAATATTGAAAATGATATTAGGATAATGATTGATATTTTTCATCCATGATAAAAAAGTTAATGTATCATCGCCAAAATAGCGACAGTCATTTAAATATAAGTCATTTAACGTATAGTCTACTGCGATTGAATTATGTGTTGCAGCGACAGCTTCCAACATATCATGATTGATTTTAATATCATTTGAATAAGGAATGAAATGTGAATAACCAGCTGATTTCGCTTTGTTTAGTTGTAATGCAAGATGGCGCATATTTGAAATATTTATTTGTTTAATCATCATACATTGTCCTTTAACTCTTAAATTTCTTAAATATATTTTACCATGTGACTAAGAAAAATTCATATTTACAAAAATGGCATCATTGATAAATTAAAAAGTTTGGGAAATTTTGTTGAAAAAAGAGGATTTTTAATTTGTTAAAAATTTAACAAAAATTTTATAAAAAGTACTATATAGTATTGTCATTTAAGTGGAAAGATGGTATATTTTTATTGTGAAAAAGTTCACAAGACTTAAATTTGTGAAATCTAGCATGATTAACTTGTCGACAAACTAATTAACCTTATAACAGTTAGAAATATGCTCACATTTCAATTGTTAAATCGCTAGAATGTTCATTAATACAAACTAAAGGAAAGAAGAGTCAAAATTATGTTAGTTCAAACATTTGATCCATTTGATAATTTGGTATTATCTAGCTTAATCGCAGCAGTACCTATTATTCTATTCTTATTATGCTTAACTGTATTTAAAATGAAAGGTATTTACGCTGCAATCACAACTTTGGTTGTTACATTGCTTATTGCCATCCCGTTCTTTAAATTACCACTTGGTATTGCAACAGGTGGCGTTGTCGAAGGTTTCTATCAAGGTATTATACCTATTGGTTATATTGTCATGATGGCAGTATTACTATACAAAATCACTCAAGAATCTGGACAATTTAATACGATTCAAGATAGTATTACAAGTATTTCACAAGACCAACGTATCCAATTATTATTAATCGGTTTTGCGTTCAATGCGTTTTTAGAAGGTGCAGCTGGATTTGGTGTACCAATCGCAATTTGTGCGTTATTACTTGCTCAACTAGGATTTAGACCATTACAAGCTGCAATGTTATGTTTAGTAGCGAATGCTGCTTCAGGTGCTTTTGGTGCCATCGGAATTCCAGTCGGTGTGGTAGATACACTTCACTTACCAGGTGGCGTTCATGCAATGGGTGTATCACAAACATCTACATTAACATTAGCAATTATTAACTTCTTTATACCATTCTTACTTATCTTTATCATTGATGGTTTAAAAGGTGTTAAAGAAACATTACCAGCTATCTTAGTTGTATCAGTAACTTATACATTATTGCAAGGATTATTAACAGTGTTCAACGGACCTGAATTAGCTGATATCATCCCACCATTAGTAACAATGGGTGCTTTAGCTTTATTCTCAAGAAAATTCCAACCAAAACATATTTTCAGAGTGCAAAAAGATGTGGAACCTGAGCCGGCGAAACACCATAATGCAAAAGAAATTATGTATGCATGGAGTCCATTCGTTATCTTAACAATTGTAGTTATGATTTGGAGTGCACCATTCTTTAAAAACTTATTCTTACCAAACGGTAAATTATCGGCATTAGTGCTTAACTTCACTTTACCAGGTACATTCAGTGAAGTGGCTAATAAATCAATCATGTTAAGTTTCAATTTCATTGGACAAACAGGTACAGCGATTTTAATCACAATCATTATCACAGTATTAATGGCTAAGAAAGTAAGTTTCGGAGATGCAGGACGTTTATTTGGTGTCACATTTAAAGAATTATGGTTGCCAGTATTAACAATTTGTTTCATTCTTGCTATCTCTAAAATCACTACATATGGTGGTTTAAGTGCAGCAATGGGTCAAGGTATTGCTAAAACTGGAAATGTCTTCCCAGTATTATCTCCTATCTTAGGATGGATTGGTGTATTTATGACTGGATCAGTGGTTAATAACAACTCATTATTCGCACCAATTCAAGCATCAGTTGCACAACAAATTGGTACAAGCGGTTCATTACTCGTAGCTTCAAATACAGTGGGTGGTGTAGCAGCGAAATTAATTTCACCTCAATCAATAGCAATCGCGACTGCTGCTGTTAAAGAAGTAGGTAAAGAATCAGAATTACTTAAAATGACATTACGTTACAGTGTTGGATTATTAATCTTCATCTGTATTTGGACATTTATCTTATCTCTAATTCTGTAATCAATATAAATGAGTGCTTATAAATATAGTTCTTATGAAGATGAGAGCGGCACATAATTCCTAGAAAAATAGCCAGTAAATGAGTTTTTTTATAAATTCATTTACTGGCTTATTTATTGTATAAAAACAGTCTGGGACAAAAATAATATAATAATGCTATTTAGCAAATTCGCA